>CAWUKV010000111.1:0-18170 GCA_963923025.1 uncultured bacterium | reverse complement strand
TCGGCGTGGTAGCGGCGACCATGCCCTGGCAGTACCCATTCAAACGAGTAGTTCGCTAGGGCTTTCATCGACTCAATCTGTTGTTCCCAGGAGTACCAGCAGGCCCGCCGGAAAGCAAAGAGATGTTGTAACGGCTCAGACCAGGCCAGATGGTCGCCAGAGAAGAGAATGCGCTGATCGTATAGCAGTACAGTATGACCACGTGTGTGTCCCGGCACCGGAATGATTAACATGTCGTCTGTGAACTGAACTGGGTCGCCCCCCGTTAGCTGATGTTCAACCGATTGTGTGCCATCTGTAACCTCGTCCGCATGTAGAATTCTCTCGCAACCGAAGCGGTCATGAAACGGCTGGTGATCGGCCACGTCGTCCCGGTGAGTTAGATACAGGTAGCGAATGCCGCCTAGGGCCTCGATCTGCTTGACCAGCGGGGGTGTAAAGCGAGGGGAGTCAACCAGAATATTGCCATCGGGTCGCTGAATCAGATAGCTGGCCGCGCCAAAAGACTTTTCGGAATGGTAGCCGCAGTGGTAGACCCCATCCGTTACCTGCACTGGGAGGCTGGCTTGGGCCTGCCGGATATCTTTGGGCGGCTCAACGGTGCCAATAGATGCGGTAGGGCAGGACAGCAGGGCATGCAGCGCTGCCTGCCGCTCGGCTTCGGTTTGGGGCTGATGGTGAACGGCGGAGAGGCCGCCTTGCCGGTTGAAGATGTGGGGAGCCATCCAGCGGCAGGTATCGCAGTCGATACAGCTGCTGTCCACGTACAGGTCGCCGGAGGTGTTTTGAGGACGTCGATCTTTAAGGTGAGCCATGCAGAACCCCTGGGAAATGGTGAGTCCAAATCGAGATTTGAAGACAATTGGGGTTTCAGTCTAGCGCCTGCCATACACAAATGTGTAGTCGTTATGACTTCTTTGAAAGCGTCGCCAGGGGTTGCTGGAGCTGACGCAGCAGGTCATCCTCCAAGGTGATGGTCACATCTGCGCTAGGCAGGGCGTTACCGCTATGGGCAGCTGTGGGGGCGGCAAAACCGATGAAGGGGCTATGGTCGGGGAGTTCGCGTGGACGACGGGTGCTGAGCCAGATCAGGCCATGACTGGGACGTTTGTGGGTGCTGGTCTCTCCGGGCATGATGCCTGCCAGGGTGGTAAGGACGGCGGTGCGATCGCGCACCACCCCAGTCGCCGCACTCCAAAACTGCGCCGACAATCCCTGCTTCAGCGCATAGCAGTACAGCGATGCCGCGACGATCATCGCCTGCTCAAACGCCTCTGGGTGCCAGGTTCCGCCCGTATCTAGCGCCACCGTCACCGTTGGGCTACTGGTAAATTTTTCGAGCTCCCGTACTCGCAGCTCCCCATACCGAGCGCTGGTACGCCAGTGGATCAGCCGGGTTGCATCACCCCAGCGGTAGGGCCTCAGGGCTCGGGTCAGGCCCTCATTCCCCGCGTTGGCCGTCTGCTCTCGCTGCCATTGCAAGCCCGATTCATCTCCCAGCTGATCCACCACCGGGCAATGGGTTAGGGGCAAAATCTGCGGGTATACCACGGCCTTGGCTGAGGCTGGTTGCGGACGGCTGCACCAAAACAGGCCCAAGGGCGCGGCACTCCGCATCACTACCGTTTGCCAGGTGTGAATGCCCCGCCGCTCAGTGGGAATCTCATAGCGCCAGTGCACGTTGTCTTGAGCGGGGAGATGGGGGAGCGATCGCACCTGGGGGGCAGCCAAGGACTGGGGCAGCGCATCCCGCACCTGCAGCAGCCGCTTAGCCGATGATGTTGTATTAGCAACCGTCAGATCTATCAGTAACGACTTCCCGGCCATGACCGGCGCGATCGGTGCTCGCCTGACCTGGATGCCCTTCACCGCTTGCTGGGGCCACATGGTCGAAATCGACAGCATCGCCATCATCATGCCGCTCATCACATAGAGCCAGCCCGCCATCGTGTTCGTGGCCGCCCCAAAGAAAAATAGCGCAATGCCCAGCAGCACCCAGCCGCTGTAAGCTGGCGTTGCCCAGCGCGATTCTATCCAATCCGCCAGCCGCGTCAATCCCATCTCTACTCGCCTCTGCAAGCACCGTCTTCAGCATACCCACACTGACAGGCAGTGACCCCGGCCGCTTGTGGGTCAAAGGGCTGCTGTTAATCCCGTGTGACTCAATGACTGACATGACTGACATGACTGAACCGACTAACTCGCTAACCGGTCAGAGAAGTAGGCCTGATACAGCGGGCACATGGCCTGGGGCTGATTCTCGTTCAGTACAATCAAACCCATACCCTGCAGACGATAGACCGCGGCTAACCGAGACGGGGGCAGGGTCTGCCCAGCAACAATCTGGCTGAGTATGTCCATCAGCTCGGGTTGATGCTGTAGGTCACGCAGCTGATACTGCAAATAGGTAACAAATACTGATGCTTGCTGAGGGTGGGCCAATATGTCGGTTAGGGATGCCGTTTCTCGCCATAGGTAATCCACCGTCAGATGAACCAAGTAAGGCTGACCGTTCACCCAGCGACAGAGTTCACTGGCCTCTGCCGCCGACCAACTCAGCCCATAGGTATTGGCCAAGGCTAATACCTGAGCAGACGTAAAGGTCGGCAGCTGAATGGTGATGCCGACATTGAAGGGGGATTTGTTGAGGTTAAGCGTTACATAGGCATCTGCGGTTTGGGCAATGACCATCCTCAGCTGCTGCCAAAGCCCCGCTACCTTGGCATCTTCGTACCAGGTTCTGAGCAAGCCAAAGAACTCATCGGCAACCTCAGGGTGGTGGAATAGGCACTCCACATCGTCAAGGATTAAAACGATAGGGGTGTCTACCTCAGCCAACAAATACTGCTCGAAATACCGCTTACAGCTGAGCTTGCTGCCAAACAGGCCGTCCCAATAGGTTTCTAGTGCAGGGGGACGGTCCATGGACAGCCCCACACTGACGCAAAACCACTGCAGCAGGGCATCTAGATCTTCTAGGACCGAGCTTTCGGCCAGCTGGAAACTGACCCACACTGGCTGGTAGCCCCGTTCTGCCGCAGTCTGGGCAATCCGGGTCATCAGCGAGGATTTCCCCATGCGTCGGGCACCCCGAATCCGTAGCAGTGCGCCCGGCTGGTCAATCGCTCTCAGGCTGCTGGCCAGCGCCTCGGTCGGTGTGATGTAAAAGGGGGATTCAACCGGGAGCTGCCCTCCCGGTGGGGGGGGATCCATCTCGGGGGGGGCCTTAGCTGCGATCGCAGTCTCTTCGTCGCTCCCAGGACTGTAGTAGTCACTGGATTTCAGTACTAACCCAAAGGCGGTGAAGCAAGCCCGCAGGGTTTGTTTATCGACCCTTTGTTCCGCAGCCATCGCCTTGGCTAGAGTATCTGTACTCACCCCAGTTCGCTCATTCAGGTCTTCCAGGGTGAAGCGTTGGCCTCGGTTGTGCTCAAACTCCGCCTCAGATTTAGCGGATTGGAAGCGAGCCAATCCGCTTTGTGTCAGAACAACGCCTCGCTTGCGACGTCGCTTCGGACCGCTGCCACCTACATTTTTCTTGCCTGGACCTGTCAACTGTTCCCCCAAAGCCGCGATCCATTCAGATCTCAGCTCATCTGTCGATTTTTTGTGACTTTATGCACATGACCTTTTGTTTGTCGTGTGTTAAGTCAGCCGCATATCTATTATGAATTCTACGGTTATATCGATTGAAAAGGGCTTTTAGAAATTTTTTGGCCTAGCTGAAAGCGCTATCGTTCGTCCAATGCTGCCGCGCGCTTTGAAATATAGCCATACACAAGAAATTGAATGGCGCTACTTGAGCGATACGCCTAGTGACTGGCTCCTATGACAATCCCTTGTTGCGAATAGCTATCGATAACTATTGATATAGGCCGATTAGCCAAAAAAATGAGTGTACAGAGTGACGAAAGTTGTCTGCCCCCCGACAAGATGGCAGTGCAGTAGCAGAGCGCTAAAGGATACGGACATACGTTAACTCAGAATTCGCATCAATGTACATCTGAAAAACTTATTCTTCATCCGATAACGAGCTGTTGTCTTGTTGCTCACTCTATGGGAGTCGTCACTGTTCAGCCACGCTCAAAAGACTGTTGTTGTAGGCAGCCGCCAGATTCGTTAGGACAAGGCTGCCCAAACCTTTTATGGGGCCATTTCGTTGTATGCCAGATGGGATCATCCTATTCGGTGTCCTAACGTAAATAGCGATGGCGATGCATAGCAATTCGTAAAAAGGTTGAGCCGGATTGCGAGTCATGGGGCGCTGGGCGTCAAGAGAAACAGCCATACGAGGTGGCTTAAGCAAAGTAGCAAGGCTATGTTATCCAAACAACAGTCTGGGAAAACAGTGGACTGTTCGAGGCCTCAGCAGATTGTCCAATCCCCAGTGATTCAGACCCAATGATTCACGATCAACGTAAACGAGGGTTTATACGTAAGTAAGGCATGTTCTGATTACGGGTCGTAAACATATTCAAAACCCACAGGCATATCTAGCTATATCTGTACGTGAGACTCGACTGGTAACTAATCACTCAGTGAGTCGCTCAAGAGTTGGCTGGAATCTGATGCTTATGCCGAAGAATTGCCTTAATGCTTGGTTGCAGCCTTGTTCAACGGCGCGTTATGTGAATCGTGGCGGTGAACAAACCTTTGTGCAGCCGACCAGCAGTCAGCACTCGCTTTTATACGCGTTCTTCTTTGAGGGCGCGCGCTACAGCTTGCAGGCCCTGTGCGATCGCTACCTCAATCAACCCGCCCAGGGTCGCCTTCACTACCGTCCTGCCAGTCACTATGTCTTGATTACGTTTGGGCAAAATCCAGAACTGCGATCGCAGGACCCTGTGCAGAAAGATATCGGCTACGTCAGCGAACAAGAGGCCATCATTTGGGTGTTGACGATGGCCGGACATCAGATGGGTCCTATATTTTGGATTGATCACCTGGCCTGGTTTACGCCCTACGTCTTGGTGAGCAGCGCCTATGCAACAGCCACAGGCCGAGAGGTGTACGGCTATCCCAAAGAGATGAGCTGGCTACAGGTGCCAACCCAGCCCGAGCACCTCACCCAGCTAGTGGCGGCGACTGATGTGTTTCCCACGTTTACACCCAACACCGCTGCTACGCGTAAGCCAGTCATTAGCATCAGCACCCAGTCAGTCAATGACCAGCAGCCTAATACCCAAACGTCAAAGCGCTGGCGGACCCAACGAGACTGCTTTAAAGAGATTAGTCATCTTCTTTCTGAGGCCGAGCAAGATAGCGATAGTGGCATCGTACTACCAGGGTTAGGTCTGCCGTTGCAGGGGCTAGAAGATTTGCTTATGAAGGCAGTTCCGTTTGTCTTTTTGAAGCAGTTTAGAGACATCAAAGACGGACATAAGCCCTGTTACCAAGCCATCGTCGAAGCGAATACAACGCTAAAAAGATTTCGAGGGGGTGGACTGCTCCATGGGGGCTGGCAGGCTGACATTGCTAACTTTGCTAGCCATCCTATTGTGGATGATCTTGGATTTGGTAGTACCTCTCCATCCGTCAAGCTGGCCTGCTGGCTGGATTTTGATTTTGACATTGAGGCAGGGCGGGAGGTCCTACGCATCGTTTGATCACCCGATGGGCTTGATACCCCTAGTAGGGGTGACCCCGAATTACGTTGCTAATGCTAAACCACGTTCAGTCCATCTACAACAGTACGCACTAGAGAGAGACTATGCCTGAGGATAATCGTCAGAAAATTGCGGTATTGGGCGGAGGTATGGGGTCTCTATCTACCGTGTATGAACTCACTAACCAGCCCGGTTGGGAGTCGATGTACGATATTACGGTTTACCAGCTCGGTTGGCGGTTGGGGGGTAAAGGAGCCAGCGGTCGCAACGTAAAGGCAGACGGCCCCAATCAGGACCCTAACTATCGCATCGAAGAGCACGGCCTACATATCTTCTTTGGCTTCTACGAAAATGCGTTTCGACTGATGAAGCAGTGCTACGAAGAATTGGGAGAAGATGGTCCCTTTAGCTCGGTTGAGGATGCCTTCAAGCCGCACGATTTTATTGTTCTAGAAGACTACTTCAACGGTCAGTGGTATCCCTGGCGGTTCAACTTTCCTCGCAACAGCCTTAAGCCCTGGGAAGAGTCCAGTCCTACCCAGCTGTGGCAGCATTTAGTATCGGCGCTCGTTCTGATCTATCGAGTGTGGGAAAACTCTGAAGTGCTAGGGACGTCGGCTGCCTGCCCGGTAGGCCGAGACCAAGCATCGCTCAACGAAACCGATCTTCATGCGGCGATTCAAGCGCCGTTTAAGCAAATCTATCGCAATGTTGAGGCGCTGGGGTTGACCGCAGGCGCAGTCCTGGGCAGCTGGTCAGAACAGTGGGTGCAAACCCTGCTAGAAGACTCTCGCGGCATACCGGCGGCGGATGCAGAACCCGGCGTTTCGACAGCACGGCGCAGCAGTAGCCCCTTCCCCCATCTGACCACCGAAGGGATCTACCTCCACCTCGCCAAAGAGCTGGCCCAGGCTTTACCCAACAACCATCGTCATCTATCGCAAACCCACCATTCGGTACTGCTGCGGCTGATTGAACGCTTCATGGAAGAGGTCGAGCAGCTTTGGCGATCGCGCATCAATGAGCATCCTGATCTCAGGCGGGAACTGATCATCATCAACTACGGACTTGCTAACATCCGTGCCCTACTGGCGGAGGGTGGGCTGTTTAAACCGTCGCTGGACTTTCTAGATCAGTACGACTACAACGATTGGCTAAGACGCTACGGGGCCTGGGAAGAAACCCTACAGTCGCCGATGGTCCGGTCGATTTACGATTTGGTCTATGCCTATGACAAAGGCGATGTCCAGCAGCCTCAGCTAGCGGCGGGAGTGGCGCTTCGTATCGTCATTAACATTTTCTTCCGCTATAAAGGGGCCGTGATGTGGAAGATGCAAGCGGGCATGGGGGATACCATTTTTGCGCCCCTTTACAAGGTGCTCAAGCGTCGCGGAGTCAAGTTTGAATTTTTTAATCGGGTAACAGAATTACACCTCTCTGACGATCAGTCCACCATCGCACAGATCAGCGTCAACCGGCAGGTCAACTTAACCCAGGAATACGATCCGCTGATTCGAGTGAAGGGGCTACTGTGTTGGCCGAGTGAGCCCAATTACCAGTTCATTCAGGCAGATCAGGCTGCAGAACTCCAGTCACAAAACATCAACTTAGAGTCATTTTGGACGTCTTGGCGAGAGCAGGAACAGCCCTACACCTTGACCCGACGCAGCGAGGAGAATCCGGAGGGCGACTTTGATACAGTTCTGTTTGGCATTTCTTTAGGGGCTGTCCCGTTTCTCTGTAAGAACCTGCTACAGGCGGACAAAACGCCCACTGCTTGCGAGGCGAGCCAAAAGTGGCGCAATCTGGTCGACAACGTCAAAACCGTCACCACTCAAGGCGATCAGCTCTGGCTGACGCCGACGCTGTCACAGCTGGGCTGGACTATGCCTAGCGCTGTTGTGGGTACCTATGTCGAACCGCTAGATACCTACGCAGACATGACCCATCTGCTGTCCCAGGAGAACTGGTCGGTGGACAACACGCCCCACAACTTGGCCTACTTTACGGGGGTTACGCCCGACCCAGGCTTACCGCCTGTCAGTGATCACGGCTTTCCCGCCCGGGTCCAAGCCCAGTTCGAGCAGCAAATGGACCTGTTTTTGGACAATCACATTGGTGCCCTGTGGCCCCAGGCGACCCCGCCCGATAACCCTGACGGACTAGACCGGTCGCTGCTTGTTTCAGAATATTTTCGCATCAATATCTTTCCCACAGAGCGCTATGTCATGTCCCTACCGGGCAGTACGCAATACCGACTTAGGGCGGACGAGTCTGGCTTTAGCAATCTCTACTTAACCGGTGACTGGATCCAGAATGGGTTTAATGCCGGGGCGATTGAACCGACTGTCATTTCAGGTCTGCAAACGGCGCGGGCAATTTTAAACCACGAGTATGGTCGGTCTCTGACCCAGGAAATTCGTGGAGAAGATACCCTATGGAGTTAAAGCGCCCGATAGGGCTCTAAACTAAGGCGGACGCGATAGGGATTAATAGACGATGCAGGCGATCGCGGGATATGACCTCACGGAGCTGATCTATAGCGGCAGCCGTTCGCTCATCTATCGAGGGATCAGGCAGACGGATGGGCAGGTGGTCGTTCTCAAAGCATTGGCGGGTCAGTACCCATCGCTAGCTGCGATCGCGACCCTCAAACACGAATATCAGATCCTGACCAAGCTATCGATTCCAGGTGTGGTGCAGGCGGTTGACTGGCAAGACGCTGCGCCCGCGCTTGTTTTGGAGAACTTCGAGGGTGTCTCGTTACGGACATTCATTCAGCAGACATGCAGTCAACAGACACAGGGGCTGACTGTTGCTGTCTTTTTGCCCATTGCCCTCCGTCTAGCTGAAATTGTGGACCAGCTCCACCTAGCCCAAACCATTCACCGAGACATCAAACCCAGCAATATCTTGCTGTCTGCCGACGGCACTGATATTCGACTCATCGACTTTGGACTAGCATCTGAGTTAGCCGAATCTGGGCCCGTTGACCGCAGTGGGGCGGGTACTTATGCCTACATGTCACCCGAGCAGACAGGACGCATGAACCGGGCAGTGGACTATCGCACTGACCTGTACTCCCTGGGGGTGACGTTCTACCACATGCTCACCGGTCAACTGCCCTTCCAGGCCGCTGATGCGATGGCTTGGGTTCATTGCCACATTGCCAAAGCCCCGCCGTCTCTACGGTCTATCGATCCTGATATGCCTGAAGCGCTGTCTCAGATTGTGGCAAAACTGTTGTCCAAAATGGCAGAAGATCGCTACCAGCGAGCTGCGGGGCTGGCTGCTGATTTACGGACCTGCCTCGAACAGTTACAGGCTGGCGCGCCGCTGGCCGGGTTTGATATTGGTCAGCGCGATCGCTCTGGGCAGTTTCAGCTACCTCAAGTGTTGTATGGTCGCGAGTCTGAAGTCAGTTGCTTGTTGGACACCTTTGAGCGCACTTCCCAGGGCAGCGTCGAATTGATGCTGGTCAGCGGTTACTCAGGCGTTGGCAAATCAGCTCTAGTGCATGAGATCCACCGACCCATCGTGCGACAGCAGGGGTATTTCATCAGTGGTAAGTTTGACCAGTTTCGGCGTAATGTGCCCTATGAATCGGTCATACAGGCCTTTCAATCTCTAGTTCAACAGCTTTTGAGCGAATCTTCTCGCCAGTTAGAACGCTGGCAACAACAGCTCCGGAATAGCCTAGGCTCCAACGCCCAAGTCCTGATCGACGTTATTCCTGATTTAGAACTGATCATGGGTCCACAGCCTGCGGTACCTGATGTAACCCCGGCCGAATCTCAGGTTCGGTTTGTTCAAACTTTTCAAAATCTCGTTCGCGTCTTTGCTCAGCCTCAGCATCCGCTGGTTATCTTTTTGGACGACCTACAGTGGGTTGACCGAGCCTCGCTTGATCTGCTCAAACAGATTTTGACCGATGCAGGCCATCATCATCTGCTGATTGTTGGAGCCTACCGCGATAACGAAGTTGGCTCCGACCATCCCCTGCTAATGGTCCTAGACCAGTTGTGCCAAGCTCAGGTGCGCGTTCACAACCTTTCGCTCCAGCCACTCCAGCATGACCACGTCCAGCAGCTGGTTGCCGATACCCTTAAGGTTGATCTGCCCCAGGCCCAAGCGTTGGGCACGCTGTTGTTTGAAAAGACATTGGGCAACGCTTTTTTCACTCGCATGCTCTTTAAGTCGCTCTACAGCGAAGGGCAGCTGTCGTTTGATTTCAATCAGAATACCTGGCAATGGGATATTGCTCAGCTCCAGGCGATTAGCCTCACTGAGAATGTTGTTGAGCTGATGACGCATCGGCTGGATGATCTGCCAGCCAGTACGCGTAGACTACTCACGCTAGGCGCTTGTATCGGTGACCAGTTTTCTCTGGCGGTACTGTCGCTGATTTCTTCATCGACCTACTTAAGCGTTGCACAAGATTTGTGGGCGGCACTCAAAGCGGGGCTCCTGGTCCCGTTGACCAGCAACTATCGCATCCCAATGCTGATAGAGCCGAGTACGTTAACCCCTGAGCTAGCCCATCAGATCCGTTACCGATTTGTTCACGACCGTGTGCAGGAAGCGGCCTACGGCTTGCTGCCAATGACTGAGCGGCAGAGGACGCACTGGCAAATTGGCCAGATGCTGCTAGAGGGACAACAGACGTCTGAAACAGATGACCAGCTGTTTGAGGTTGTGAATCATCTCAATCGAGGGCAGGGTTGTTTAACGGACGGAGCCGAACGCGATCAGCTGGCGCGCCTTAACTGGCAGGCTGGCAGTAAGGCTAAAGCCGCAACTGCATACACCACAGCTCGAACGTATTTCTCAACTGGTCTAGATTTACTGTCCGCAACCGCCTGGCAAGATCACTACGACTTGGCGTTTGCGCTCTATCGAGATACCTCTGAGAGTGAATACCTCTGCGGTAACTTTGACCGAGCCGAGCAGCTGTTTGAGGAGACGCTACAGCAGGCGCAGTCCGTTACCGACCGGGCGGCAGTCAATATCATTCGAGTTGTTCTGTATGACAATCAGGGCAAGTTTGTTGAAAACCTGGCTGTTGGTGGCGAGACGCTACGCCAGCTTGGTCTAGAATGGCCAGAAACACCAGCAGATATTGACGCGATCCTCCACAAAGAACTGGCCAGCTACCGAGACTATCTAGAGACTCACGACATTGCCCAGTTAGTCAATCAACCTGAACTGGAAGACCCGGTGACGCGTGCCTGTGTTGAACTGCTGGTGAATATGACTGGCCCAGCTTACTTCACCGACCCCAAGCTCGTGACGCTGGTAACGCTAAAGATGGCCAATCTCTCTATGCGTCAGGGCAACTCTAAATGGGCCTCGCAGGCCTATGTCATGTGGGGTGCGATGCTGACAGCTGCCTTTAGAGAGTACGAAGCAGCCTATGCCTTTGGCCAGGTCGCCCTGCAGCTCAAGGAGTGCTACAACAACTATAACGAAGCCAAGATGCTGAACTCCTATGTCGGGTTTGTCCTGCCATGGCGGAGTTCTTTCAAGTTGGGTATTGATCTGCTGCGACACGCCTATCAGGTTGCCATTGAAACGGGTGATGTTTTTACGGGCTACATTGTGACCCATTTGGGGTCACATCTCATCATCATGGGCGCAGAGCTAAAGGCTATCCAGAAGGAAATGGGGCGCTATTTGGCATATCTCCAAAAGACCCAAAACCACGTGTTTGCCCGTCAGATACAGCTTTTTATCTACTACTGTGAGGTTTTCAAAACCGGTCAGCTAGACGTCCAACGAGAAGATTTGCAAGACTTTGATGAATCTTCTTGCGTGGAGCTCTTTCAAACGTTTCAGTACGGGCCAGGGATGGTGACGATGTCTGATCTCAAGACGTTTCACTTTATTCTGACTGAACAGTATGACGCAGCATTGGCGACTTGCCAGGAGAGTAAGCGTAATATTGCCTTTATCGCAGGGATGCCTGCTGAAGCAGACCACGTGTATTATGAAGCGCTGGTCTTGTTGGGGCTCTACCCTGATGCTGATGCGACCACTCAAGCCGATAGTTGGGCAACGCTGCAGGTCTCGGCTGACAAGTTCCGGAACTGGGCTGACAACTGCGAGGCTAGCTATCTCCACAAATATCTTCTCATCTCCGCTGAGATGGCCCGTCTTTCGGGGCAGACCAGTGAAGCTATTGATCTGTATGACCAGGCGATCACCGCCGCCCGAGTCAATGGATTTGTCCAAAATGAGGCCATTGCTAATGAGCTAGCGGGCCGATTTTGGCTGGGTCGGCAGCGTGAGAACATTGCCCGTAGCTACTTAAAAGCCGCCTATTACGGCTATCGGCGCTGGGGAGCCAAAGCTAAGGCTAAGTCCCTACAGGAGCGTTATCGTCAGTTGTTGACCACTGACCTGTCGGCTACGCCACCCTCGCAACAGCGGGGGCTACCAGAGCAACCCACCCTAGACCTGTCTTCTACGACTACCAGTGACAAGCTAGATTTAACGACGGTCATGAAGGCCGCTCAGGCGATCGCTAGCGAAATTCGGCTGGACAGTCTGCTGCAAACGCTGATGCACATCGTGCTAGAAAACGCAGGTGCGCAGACCGGTGTACTGATACTGTCCCAGGCAAAAGACTGGACTATTCGGGCCATTGGCCATGCCGATGGCAGCGTGACCGTGCCGTCCGTCGATGAGGCAAGTGCCCTGAATGCAGGGCGGCTGCCGCTGTCGGTGGTGAACTATGTAATTAGGACCCACGAACCGCTGCTGCTGGCATCAGAACAGTATCCTGACTCTATCCGTCAGGATGACTACATGCGCGAATACCAGCCCAAGTCAATTCTCTGCACGCCCATTCTCAATCAGGGAGAACTGATCGGGTTGCTCTACCTAGAGAACAATCTGGCTTCAGGCGCCTTTACTAACGAGCGCCTAGAGACGTTGACGATTCTTTCGACTCAGATTGCAATCTCGCTGACTAACGCAGAACTCTACGAAGACTTAGCGGTACTCAACACCGATCTGAGTCAAGAGGTCACGCGGCGGCGGCAAACAGAAGCGACGCTGAGAGATAGCGAACAGCGGCTGACGCAGCTCCTAGAGGGTGTCCCCGTTGGCGTATTTGTCATGGATGCAGAGGGACACCCCTACTATGCCAATCAGGTGGCACAACAGATCTTGGGACGAGGGATTTCCTCTGAGGTCTCGTCTGCTGATCTCACGGAGATTTACCAGGCTTTTCAGGCGGAGTCTTCGTCGCTATATCCGACTGAGCAACTGCCAATTCTCCGAGCCCTCCAGGGGGAGCAGGTCCGCGTTGACGATCTGGAGATTCACAAAAATGAGCAGGTGGTGCCGCTGGAGGTATCGGCAACGCCCATCTACAACGAGCAGGGAGAAGTGACCTACGCGATCGCAGCCTTCCAGGACATCACCCAGCGCAAGCAGGCTGAACAGCAGCGAACCCAGTTCACCCAGGCGTTAGCTGCGAAGAACGCTGATTTAGAGCGGACCCAAGCGGCCCTGGCAGAGGTCAACCGGACCCTGGAGCAGCGCGTGCAGTCCCGCACCCAGGAACTGTCTCAGACGCTGGAGTTGCTGAAGGCCACCCAGGCGGAACTGGTGATTGAAAACGACCTGCTCCGTAGCGCCGATCAGCCCTCCAGCTTCGATTACCAAGTGGGGGGGTGTCTGGCGATGGACGCGCCCACCTATGTCGTCCGTCAAGCTGACCGTCAGCTCTACAAAGCCCTGCGCCACGGCGAGTACTGCTACATCTTCAATGCCCGTCAGGTGGGTAAGTCTAGCTTACGGGTGCAGATGACGCGCAGGCTGCAGTCACAAGGTATGACCTGCGCCTCTATCGACCTTTCTGCCATTGGCAACCGTAAAACAACCGTAGAGCAGTGGTATGCGGGGCTGCTCTATCTCTTGGTTAGCCAGCTAGACCTGCCAGACTTTAACCTCAGCCAATGGTGGAAAGACAACAGTATGCTGTCGCCGCAGCAGCGACTGGGAACCTTTGTTGATCAGGTGCTACTGGAGCAGCTATCGACAGACCTAATCGTATTCATCGACGAAGTCGACAGTGTCCTCAGCCTGGAGTTTGAGGCCGATGACTTTTTCATCTGGCTGAGAACCTGCTTTAACCAACGCGCCGAAGATACCCGATACCGCCGACTGACTTTTGTTTTGCTAGGGGTCGCCACTCCCTCTCAGCTGATTCAGGATGCGCGGCGGACGCCCTTTAACATTGGCCAAGCGATTAAGCTAGACGGGTTCCAGCTACATGAGGCCCATCCGCTGCTGCAAGGTCTGGCTGACCGGGTTGCCCACCCGCAGACGGTACTGGCTCAAATACTCGATTGGACCAATGGCCAGCCCTTCCTCTCCCAGAAAATCTGTCGGCTGATTCGCACCCTGGAACTGGAAATTGCCGAGGGCAAGGAACGGGAGACGGTGGATACGCTGGTGCGATCGCACCTGATTGACCAATGGGAAGCCAAGGACGATCCAGAGCATTTTCGGACCATTCGCGATCGCCTACTGGCCGATCCAGCCCATGCGGTGAGACTGTTGAGCATCTACCAACAGCTGCTGTCAGGAGAAATTGTCTTGGCCGATGATAGTCCAGAACATATCGCCCTGAAGCTGTCTGGACTGGTCAGTCAAACGGTCAATCAGCTGACGATCACCAACCGGCTCTACACCCAGATTTTTGACACCCATTGGGTTATCACGGCGCTACAGCAGCTACGCTAACCCATTGCTACTTCGGCTGATGCTGAGGACAAAGGTTGACGAGGAATAGCCACACTAAGAGGCTCAGGCGACGTGACCAAGGCTATAGTTAACTTCCGCTTAACTTCCTTAAGTTCGCTGGTGGCGCTTGGACTTTCCTGACATTCTGTATACATCGCTAAACGGAGTGAAGGCCCTAGCGATTGATTAGGCCTTTACATCCAAGTGGTTTAAGCCCATAACCTGGGTTAAAACAAAACCTTCTCAAGATTACGGAACGCTTTATCGGTAAGGCGATCGGCGCGCTCTACAAATCTTGTCTCCAAGAGTAGCTCATCGAGTTCATCTGCACGCTTATGGGGGAGCATGTGGATAGCTCGAGATGCCTCAGATCGTCATGGTGCAAAATGCTGCGCCAATCCGAGAGGCAGTCCAAAAGAGACAGTTGGCTACCTTGGGTCGTGTCTGCTCTGAGTTGCTGCATTGACGTTCCGACAACTTTGGCTCTCCACCATAGCCGCATGGTGGAGAGCTTTTTCTTGTTAAATTTTTCTCTCAAAGCTTTTTTATGGCAGCCGCCGGTGATCTTAGGACCAGGCTGCGACGCCACATGGTTTTATGCCAAGCAGGATCGCTATACTCGGTGTCCTAACCTATGGGGCGCTAGCTATAAGTGGTCGGCACTTCTGATGTCCTGTCACGTCAGCTTACTCGGTACCTGCGGGCTCATAGATCAGTAATGACGACGGTAGGGGGCTTGACCAATGGTTGGCATCAGAAACGCTACCCGATGGGGGTGGCCGCTATACGGGCTGGGGTTGTCAGTTAGCCTAATGGCAGGTGTCGTACTCCAAAAATATTTCAATGTCAGCGGCTACATCGGTGAAGCATTGCGAGCGGCAGGCCTCTATCAATACGTCTACAGTTCAACCCAAGCCCTGCAAGCCGCGGCCTCGACAGAGGTCGTTCCAGCCGCTGCGCAGGGTGAACTGCGGCTCTTTGTGCTAGCGGGGCAATCTAACATGGTGGGTCTAGCCCCTCTGCCTAACGCTCAGCCTAAGACCAAAAATCTCTACACCTTTGGCAATGACTATCGCTGGCGCATCGCCACCGAACCTGTTGATAGTCCAGAGGCTCAAGTTGACACCGTTTCCCTCGATGAGGACGCCGGGTTCGGGCCGTCAGTTGCCTTTGCTGAGGCGCTACAGGCGCAGGGCATTGTCGATGAGGGTGACGCCGTAGGTTTGATTCCCTGTGCCAAAGGTGGATCGTCCATTGCCCAATGGCAGCGCAACGGCAGTGATCAAAGCCTGTATGGCTCCTGTCTAAAGCGCATCCAGGCAGCGTCAACGATGGGCAAGGTAGAGGGTGTCTTGTTTTTTCAGGGGGAGGCCGATGCCATTGACCCAGCCCTATACCCTTCGATGCAGCCTGCGGCAGACCAGTGGGGTGAGCGGTTTGTGCAGTTTGCCACCGACTTGCGGCAGGACCTGGAACAGCCCGATCTGCCCCTGGTGTATGCCCAAATTGGTGCCCCGCCACAGGATGACACCCTAATCAATTGGGATACCGTGCGACAGCAGCAGGCTCAGGTCGAGTTATCCCATAGCGCCCCAATTGACACAGAGGACCTAGCCACCACCGACGGGGTTCATTTTACGGCTGACAGCTATCGCATCATTGGCGAGCGGTTTGCTGCAGCTTGGGCCAGTCTGGTGCCGTAGCGCCTACTGCATCGGACCGGCCAGAATGGTTTGTGCGATCGCGTCCATAATATTGTCCCCATCCTCATGGGCTAGGTCTGCATACCACTGCTGGGTTTTCTCGGGTTCCTTGGCATGGGTGGTGTTAGAGCGCTTGCGAGCTTTGAGAATGACGTCAGCCACCCGCTCCCGGCGACCGTCTTCGTAGCGTCGCAGCGCATCGGCCACGCTGATATTGGTGGTCAGCAGGCAATTGGCGAGTGACCAGGCGTCTTCCATGGCCTGACAGCCGCCCTGCCCCAGGTCTGGCGCAGTGCTGTGGGCGGCATCACCAATTAGCGCAACCCGTCCTTTGACCAGGGTTTGCAGGGGTTCAATATCGTGAATTTCGACCCGATTAGTCTGCTGAGGGTCAATGCTTTGAATCAGCGTCTGTACCGGCTCAGCCCAGCCGCTGAAGTGCTCGGTTAGCTCCGCGCGATAGTGGCTGGATTGATTCTCAGTGCCCTTGGGCAGCGGCACGTCGAAAAAGAAATAAAAGCGATCGCCGCCGACCGGCATTACCGATGCCCGCTGCCCATCTCCGACATAGGTATCCCAACTGTTGGCTGGCGCTATGTCGTCGCTAATGGGTACAAGCCCGTTCCAGTTCACGTACCCCACATAGCGCCGCTCGGTTGGTTGACCCAAGATGTCAGCCCGAATGATCGAGTGAGTCCCATCCGCACCAACCACAACATCCCCTGTGGCACGATGGCCATCTTCAAAGATTGCGGTTGCTGTTGTTTCAGTTTGTTCTATGGCCACACATCGCTTGTTGAGCTGGACGTTATCGGTACCGACCGCCTCTAGCAGCATCCGCTGCAAATCCGTCCTAGACACCGGATAAGGGGGTTGCCCCACCTTGGCAATTAAGGGGGAGAGGCTAAACCGGGTGAGTTTTTCTCCGGACTGACTGTAGTAAGCCATCTGCTGCATGGGGCCACCAATTGCCGCAATCTCCTTGCCTACCCCCAATCGGTTTAGCACCTTCACACCATTAGACCAAAGTGAGATGCCTGCGCCGGCTGGCCGTAGCTCGCCCACCCGATCGTAGATTTCGACCGTGTAACCTGCCTGCTGCATAGCCAAAGCAGTGGTGAGCCCACCCATACCGGCACCAACAACAATAATCTTTAGATTTTCCATAGAGACGAGAGCAATGGGAGCAACAGTATGCCAACCTGCAAAGGGTTTATAGCCGCAACTAGCTTATCTCAGGCCGTTGAGACAATTGGCATAGACCGTAACAAACCGATAGACAGTCCGTTCTCTGTGTAAAGCATCTCTGAATCATGGAAAAACCCACCCCTGACTAGCAGCGGTGGGCCTAACGTTGAAGGTTGATAAGGATGAAATGGATTAGAAAAGTTAAGCCCTTAGCCCAACACAGTTGATGAAACAAAAGTGAGGCCGATGCCCGCTAACAGAAAGCCTGCAAAGCGAAGGTTAACTGGGGCATGTCGCCGGATGACCCAGGTTGCTAAGATCGAGCAGCCTGCTGCGATCGCACTTTGAATACCTGCGAAGCCGATCAGGTAAGCCACCATCGGCGTGGGTTCAGCGCCAAAGATACCCTCCCCGTAGGCAAACCCGTGAAACACACCGGCAACGGCAGCCAGGGCAACCACAGTTGCCAAGTTAACCTTTTTGCCCGCTGCCAATAGTACGCCAAATGCTAAAACTGACAGCGAGATAAACAGCTCAGGCATGGGCAGGTCGATGGCAGCCAGGTGAGTCGCCGTACCTGCAATAGACGCTAAGACAAACGCAGCGGGAATGGCACTACCCCCCCGTCGCGTCGCCGCTAGCAAACCTGCGGCCACGACAAAGGCCAGGTGGTCCAGCCCTACCACTGGGTGCCCCACCCCCGACAAGAGCCCTTCAAGCATCGTCGCCGGTAACCGTCCACCTAGGGGATGGTGGGCCAACGCAGGAGCGGCAAAAGCAGCCAAGAGAACAACAGATAGTACCGCAACAGCTGGCCGCTTAAGCCGGTTTAGCCGCAGGGACGAATAGGAACAAGACAGCATTGACGGGGGTAACATGGCATTCTTCTGAAGGAGACAACACGATGGGACTAAATCTC
>CAWUKV010000110.1:0-18226 GCA_963923025.1 uncultured bacterium | reverse complement strand
GTCGCAAGGTCTACAGATGTGAGCTGAAAAGTAACATGACGGGGTAGACCCGATGGCACTGCCTTGTCATCACGATGAACAGCTGTAGTGTGACACGCCACCAACGTTAGAAAACGCCTTGGGTTTCAGACGATAGTATCTATCTTCTATATCTTGCGACTGCTCGTCGTATGGATAGCTCAAGACTTCTTGCAGCTCTCTAAGTAGCGTGTAGTCACCTTGCATGGCTTGTTGATAGGCTGGGACAATCAACCACTCTCGCCATGCATATTTTGGGTTCGTCTGCTTCATCTTTGTTGATATCTCAGCCAGATTACCGTTATGAATGACGAGCGCGCGCCAGTTTTTCAGCCAAGCTTGCCATTGTTCATCGAGCTGTTGTGATGGTTTACCATAGAAACTCTTTTTCAACGCTAAGATGTCATCCGGTATGTAAGATAACTCACGGAAGAAAATGGTGTAGTCTACGCCTGACTCGGTCATCAGCTGCATCAATGTCTGAAACAGCTCGGGATGAAATTCGGTCAAGCCAAGTTTGGTCGCCCACATGTTTTGAAGTTGTTTCTGCATGGCTTCTGTAAAGCCGCGGCGGACCTGGTCGAACCGTTCTAAAGCGTCAGCATCGTCTGCCAGTAGCGGCCTTACCGCTGTCCAAAACATGTGATAATTCGCCTCTGCTGCGACAGGCTGATTGAAGAATGCAAAATGTTCGCCGCCGCCTGTCCAGGGTTGAAACCAGGGGTCAAAAACTTCACAGAACCCAAAGGGACCATAGTCGAGGGTAAAGCCGCCAGCGGCGCAGTTATCGCTGTTAAAATTACCCTGGCAGTACCCAACCCGTAGCCAGTTGGCCACCAGTGACGTCAGCCGCTGGCGAAACAGCTTAGCCAGCTCAACCAATTGATCGGCGAAATCAAGGCTTAGGTTAATGTCGCTTTTGTATTCTCGTTCAATCAAATGCGACACGATCATGCGTAACTCTTCTGATGCGTTTAGATGAGCATTGCTACGAACACGGCGAGCAAACAACTCTAGCTGCCCCACGCGTAAAAAGGAGGGGGCAACGCGAGTGGAAATCGCCACCGGGTTGTCCACCAAAACATCAGGCTCAAAGGAGCGAGAATCCTGAGAATACCAAGGCCGGGTAACCGTCTCAGATTTAGAAACATACAGCGTCAAAGCGCGGGATGTAGGCACTCCTAATGCCTGCATGTACTCTTGCGCTAGAAACTCACGCACGCTTGAGCGGAGGACTGCGCGCCCGTCGGCACCCCGGCAGTAGGGCGTTGGGCCCCCTCCTTTCAGCTGCATCTCCCAGCGCTGGCCATTAAGTATTCCCTCAAACACAGATATCGCCCGACCATCGCCATAGCCGTTGCCCGTACCGAAGGGACAGTTTTGGATATATTCAGTGCCATAAATCGACAGAGCATACCCTGTCGCCCAGCCAACCTGACGCATCGGCTCCTGCGCAGCAGATAGATCACCCGAAAAGACCTGGCGAAATTTCTCATCAAACGCCAGCTCATCACTCAACCCAAGTTCCCTAAAGAAAGTACTGCTATGAGTGACATAGTCTGGGTCTGCAAGCGGCGTGGGCCTCACCGGCACAAAATGGCCTGAAAACACCTGACGGGGACGGTGATCGTTCCCATCTCCGGTAGCCTCCGGATCGGCATTTAAGGAATCCATCAGAGAATAGTCTGCCGATTCCACAAACTCATTGAATGCGGTTACGTAGGGCTTCGCAGATAGTTGGGGTGGATATGCCATTGTTGCTGGTGCGGGAAAGATGCGTGTTGAATGAGGGCTCACAAAACCTTATTACATCGGGTGCAATCGGATGGTTAGGCTGCCACCAGCTCTATTCAACGGTGATAGTGATCGGCTCAGATAGCACAGGCGGATCGTGAGGAATGTGGACATAGTTTCCCAACAGCAGTTGGAGAGTATGCTCTCCCGGCGATAATGTCAGCGTTGCTTCAGTCTGCCCACCGCCAAAATGCTTGATGTGCTCGGTGGCTGGCAGTGCTTCGTCTAGATCGGGCAGGGTTTCTAAATCTACCAATAGGTGGTGATGTCCGGTTTCGGAACGGTCAATGCCCGCAGGCGCAATCCCCATGCCCGACAAGCCAAATTTGACCGTGACAGGACTGGACACCGTCGCGCCGTCTTGGGGCGCGATCAAATAAACTTCAGCACCTTCAGGTGCTTTGGAGGTAAACGAGTCAGCCATTGCTGGAGCTTCAGCAGACGTAACAGCAACAACAGCCAGCAGCAGGGCGCATAGCAGCGCAAAGAAGCGATTCATAGAGTCAGTATGGAGGGCTAACAACTGTTCCAAGATATCGAGCTTTGCCCTAGTTTTTCAAGACCAAAGCATATTGCGCATCATGATTCACCTCAGCTGTATCGAGGTTGCCGAAGCCACGTTTGTCTCGGCTTGGCAGTTGCAGAACCGAGTTATGCCCGCCCAGGTTGAGCCGTTCCTCGCCAGGGGCGGCAACGATACCGTCAACTTAAGATGCTTTAGGCTCCTCAACCGTTGTCTCGGTAGACTTTTTCGCCCGTGAGGCAGTTTTCTTAGCGGTTGTGGCTTTGGTTGTCTTTGTGCCCGTAGACTTCTTAGCCGCTGCCGACTTAGTTGTTTTCTTGGCAGTTGTACTCTTGGCCTTAGTCGTCTTGGCTTTAGTCGTCTTTTTCGCCGTTGTTTTTTTGGCGGTTGTACTCTTGGCCTTCTTACGAGTCTTCTTTGTACCCGCTTTGGCGTTAACCAGCTCAACGGCTTCTTCCAGCGTCACCTCTTCGACTTTTTTGCCTTCAGGAATAGAGACATTGGTTTTGTTGTGCTTGATGTAAGGGCCGTAGGGACCGTCGTAGATGTTGACCGGTGCTTCATCGTCGGGGTGAGCGCCGAGTTCGCGGATGGGGGTAGCGGCTTTGCGACCGCGACCACGTTTGGGTTCGGCCAGCATCTCTAGGGCGCGGTCCAGGGTGATGGTCAGCACGTCGTCATCGCCTTTGATAGAGCGATAGTCTTTGCCGTCTTTGCCCTGATCGTGAACCACATAGGGGCCGAAGCGGCCCAGGCTGGCTTTGATATTTCTGCCGGTTTCGGGGTGCAGCCCCAGTAGGCGAGGTAGCGCCAGCAGACCCACGGCAATATCCAGGGTCACGTCCTCGGGCTTCATGCCTTTGGGCAGCGATGTGCGTTTGGGTTTGCTGTTGTCGTCGGTGGCTTCGCCCAGCTGCACGTAGGGACCATAGGTGCCCGTGCGCAGGAAAATGGGTTCGCCGTTCTCAGGGTGTAGACCAATCTTCTCGGGACCCTTGAGCAGGTTTTTGATCTGCTCGTCGTCTAGGTCAGCAGGGCTGACGCCGTTGGGGATGGAGGCTTTTTGAGGTTCTTCGCTATCCTCAGTCGGATCTACCTCAATGTAGGGGCCGTAGCGACCAATCCGGATAGTTGCCCCGTCTAGATCAGCCAGGTCAATCACCTTGGCCTCGGATGGGTCAATGTTGGCCTCGCGCTCTTGGACCTGATGCTCTAGTCCCTCATCGCCGCAGTAAAACGTCTTCAGGTAAGGAAGCCAGTCGGCTTCTCCGGTGGAGATGTCGTCCAGGGTTTGCTCCATACGGGCGGTGAATTTGACATCCACCAGGTCGGGGAAGTGCTTGTCGAGCAGATCGGTAACCGCGATCGCAGTAAACGACGGCACCAAGCTATTGTTCAACAGCTCCGCATAGCCCCGGCTAATAATGGTGCTGATGACCGCTGCGTAGGTACTGGGTCGGCCAATGCCCTCGCTCTCTAGTTTCTTCACCAAGCTAGCTTCGGTGTAGCGAGCGGGGGGCTTGGTTTCGTGGCTGATAGCGTCGAGTTCGCTACAGGTCGGTGTGTCGCCCACCTTCATCGGCGGTAGGACAACCTCTTGATTCTCTAGGGCTGCATCGGGATCGTCAGACCCTTCGACATAGGCTCGGAAGAAGCCGGGGAAGTCGATGCGCTTACCGCTAGCCCGGAAAACAGCGTTGTCTACTTCAACGTTGACGGTGATGTTGGTCTGACGGGCATCGGCCATCTGGCAGGCCACTGTCCGCTTCCAAATCAGGTCGTACAGGTTGAGTTCCCGGTCCTTTAGCCCCGTCTCTTGGGGGGTGCGGAAGGTGCTACCTGACGGACGAATGGCCTCGTGCGCCTCCTGTGCGCCCTTACTCTTGGTTGCGTACTGGCGCGGTTTGGGGCTGAGGTAGTTCTTGCCGTATTTGGTTTCTACACAGTCGCGGGCAGCGGTAACGGCCTGCTGCGACAGGTGAACCGAGTCTGTCCGCATGTAAGTAATGAAGCCTTTTTCGTACAGACCCTGAGCCGTGCGCATGGTGTCTTTGGCGGACAGGCGCAGCTTGCGGTTGGCTTCCTGTTGCAGGGTGGAGGTGGTGAACGGCGGCGACGGGCGGCGAGTACTGGGTCGCTCCTCCAGGTTGGCAATGCTCCAAACCCCGGTTTGCAACCGCGCCTGCAGCTCCTGAGCTTGGGTTTCTCCGAGCAGAACGACATTGCGACCTGAGGCAATCTGTCCGGTATTTTCGTCAAAGTCGCTGCCTGTGGCAATGCGCGTGCCATCCAGGCTAATTAGCTTGGCCTCGAAGGGGGTGTCTTTTTGCAGCAGCGTGGCCTTCAAGTCCCAATAGGTCCCGCGCTTAAAGGCACGACGCTCCCGCTCTCGCTCTACCAGTAGCTTTACCGCGACAGACTGAACGCGACCGGCAGACAGCTTAGGACGGATCTTTTTCCACAGCAGGGGCGATAGGGTGTAGCCCACCAGTCGGTCTAGAATGCGGCGCGTTTCTTGGGCACGTACTAGCTGATCGTCGATGGTGCGGCAGTTGTCGATGGCTTCCTGAATCGCCTCTTCGGTGATCTCGTGGAAGACCATGCGCTTGGTTGGCACTTTGGGCTTGAGAATCTGCATCAGGTGCCAGCTGATGCTCTCGCCCTCACGGTCTTCGTCTGTCGCCAGTACCAGCTCGTCCGCTTCTTTGAGCGCGTCCTTTAGGGTTTTAACGATCTTTTTCTTATCGTTTGGAATCACATATAGCGGTTCAAAGTCGGCTTCGGGGTTGACGCCCAGAGTGGCCCACTTTTGTCCCTTGACACTGGCAGGAATGTCACTGGCCGACTTGGGCAAATCCCGCACATGACCCATCGACGCTTCTACCCGAAATCCTTTGGGCAGGAAGTTGCGAATGGTCTTTGCCTTGGTTGGGGATTCAACGATGACAAGGGTGGACATACGACGGTCAGCAATAGAAGACGATGATGGTGGCGCGGACAGTTGAAAAGGTTATCTGAAGCATTCCCAGTCAGATGACCCAATGCGCTCTCCTGGCATAAGAAGTTGGCCAGAAGTTGGATTGAACACAGTGTCAACCATAGCGAACGATCTTGCGCAGTTGTCAACCAAGTTCAAGATTTCCTTATGAGTCTGACGTCGTAAGCAAATATACCTGTGGAGATACCCCATGAATACCAAAAGACATATATAAATGTATGCGGAGTCTTTGGATAGTGCCAGGTCCAGCGTTTGTGATGGGTATTGGCTAGACAAAACGCTCCCTGCTTACAACCTGGTCAAACCTTTTCGCGGGTCGCCATACGCGGGACTGATCCGCGTTAAGATGCTGACACATCTCGTATTTAGCCCATGGATTTTGCTAGTCTCGCTGCTCAAATCAACGCAGGTCGTATCCTGCCTGAGGGTATCGTCATTGCCACTATCGTGGTGGTCTTGGTCGGTGATCTGATTGTGGGTCGCTCTTCGTCCCGATGGACGCCCTATGCCGCCATTGCTGGTCTGTTAGCCGCTGTTGCAGCCCTGACGCTACAGTGGGACGCGGCTGAGCCGATTGCGTTTTTAGGTGGGTTCAACGGCGACGACCTCAGCGTGGTTTTTCGCGGCATCATTGCCCTGTCCGCAGCGGTGACGGTGCCCATGTCCATTCGCTACATCGAGCAGTCGGGCACGGCGCTAGCAGAATTTTTAACGATATTAATGACCGCCACTTTGGGCGGCATGTTTTTGTCCGGGGCCAACGAGCTGGTCACCGTATTTGTGGCCCTAGAGACGCTCAGTATTTCGTCCTACTTGCTGACGGGCTACATGAAGCGTGACCCCCGCTCCAACGAGGCGGCGCTGAAGTACTTGCTGATTGGCGCGGCGAGTTCGGCCATTTTCCTATACGGGGTGTCGCTGCTGTATGGCCTGTCTGGGGGCGAGACTCGGCTGGGTGCGATCGCGGCTCAAATCACCTCCCCAACTGGCGACCCCCCCATCGGCTTGGTCGTCGCGCTCGTCTTTGTCATTGCCGGTATTGCCTTCAAGATTGCAGCGGTTCCCTTCCACCAGTGGACGCCGGACGTGTACGAAGGGTCGCCTACCCCGGTTGTGGCTTTTCTGTCCGTCGGTTCTAAGGCAGCAGGCTTTGCCCTGGCGATTCGCCTGCTAACCGAGGCGTTCCCGCTGGTGTCGGAGCAGTGGCACTTTGTGTTCACCGCCTTGGCCGTGCTGAGTATGGTGCTGGGCAATGTGGTAGCCCTAGCCCAAACCAGCATGAAGCGGATGCTGGCCTACTCGTCGATTGGTCAGGCAGGCTTCGTCATGATCGGCCTGATTGTAGGCACCGAAGCCGGTTATGCCAGCATGGTGTTCTACATGCTGGTCTATCTGTTTATGAACCTGGGCGGCTTTACCTGCGTGATTTTGTTCTCCCTCCGCACGGGCACCGACCAGATCAGCGACTACAGCGGCCTCTACCAAAAAGATCCGTTGCTGACCCTGGGCTTGAGTATTTGTCTGCTGTCGTTGGGCGGCATTCCGCCGTTGGCGGGCTTTTTCGGTAAGATTTACCTGTTCTGGGCAGGCTGGCAGGCTGGCGCGTACGGCCTGGTTCTAGTCGGTCTGGTCACCAGTGTGATTTCCATCTATTACTACATCCGCGTGGTGAAGATGATGGTGGTCAAAGAGCCCCAGGAAATGTCGGATGCGGTGGAGAACTACCCGCCGGTCCAGTGGACGTTGCCCGGGATGCGTCCGCTACAGGTCAGCCTAATTTTGGCTGTGATTGCAACGTCGCTGGCGGGTGTGCTGTCTAACCCCATCTTTACCTTAGCGAACGACTCTATCGTGAAAACACCGCTGCTACAGGCCACCATGCCGGTGGTTGAGCGCACGGATGTTGCACTGAAGGGTGAGGTGGTGCGGTAGCGCGGCAAGGCAGGAGTGAGAAGACAGAAGGCAGAATGGGGATCCTGGCGGGTATTCCGGTTTTGTCGGTTCGGGCGTCTAACGCTTTGAGATGAGCAAACTTGACATTCTCTAGCCCCTTCTCACAGGGCAGACGGGGCGCAGTCGGTAATACTGCGTGGGCTCAATGTCCTACCCTACCCGAGAGCGGGATTCAGGGGTAGACGACTGCGACTTAGCGGCTTCTCTGGGCGTGGGCCTACCGGCTACCTGTAGTGCTATAAATCACCTGATCTTCCAGCGGCTTGGGCGGTAGTTTTTGGCGCTTGTTGGCTCGGGCTAGGGGCAGCATGACCCGGCTTAGGGTGCGATTGTCTTCGAGCTGCTCTAGGGTGAATTCGCCCCCGAGGTGGTTCATCAGCGACCGGCAGATATCGAGCTGGAGGCCAGGAGAGCGTAGGAGGACAGAGTCGGCCAGGGGATCCTGACTGTGCTCGTTTCTGAGGGCGTGAACCAGGGTGCTACTGACCTCGCCGCTGTCAGTGATTGAAATTTCGAGCCACTTGCGGTCAATTTGACGGCACCAGATGTCTACCCGACCGCCAGTGGGAGTGCGATCGCAGGCTCGGGCAATCAGCTCGTACAGCACAAACTCAATCTTCTGCATGTCTCCGGCTAGGGACAGGTTGCTCTCGCAGTGGACCTTAGACCATAGCTGCTTCTTCTGCACGATGGGGTTGACGCGCTCCATCAATCGGTTCAGTAGGGTAACCAACGGTAGCGTTTCGTAGGTCTTTTGTAAGGCCCAGCGTTCTTTCTGGGTGAGATAGGTCAGTCGCTCTGAGATCAGCTGGAGTTGCCGCATCATCTGCTGATAGCGCTGATTGGTAGCAAAGCTTTGCCCAAAGGAGAAGGCATTGAGCCGCTGGAGCGTACTACCCAGCTGCCGCTGCATCTGGTCGATCTGGTGCTGCTTATACCAGTTCAGCTCTGCCAGCTTGCGCTGCTTTTTAGTCAAACGTTCCGTCAGTAACAGGTGGCGGCGACACCACGCCAGTTGGTTAACCAAAATTGCCAACATGTTCATTTGCTGGTCGGTCCACTGGCGATCGCTGTGGTCGGCCAACACCAGCACCCCGTTAGGATCGTGCTCGGGCGCAGTGCGTAGCGCCACCAGCAAAATTTCGCAGCCGTGGGGCCCCTGCAACCACTGACGGGTGATATCGGGGAGATCCTCCAGATTGAGCGGCAAAATACCATCAGTTTGCAGCGCCCAGCTAATGATGGCGTCGCCGTTGACTGACAGCGTCTGGTCAACCTGCACGGAAAATCCTTTTTGCCGAATCACGACGTCCGCTATTTTGGCTTGGGCCTGCTTAGGCTCCCAGGTAATCAGCGTCACCATTGGCGCCTGGAGCAGCTGCGCAATGTGGTGGGTGGCCGTCTGTTCTAGCTGGGTGGGGTTGAATACCCGCTGTAGGTTACGCAGGCCCCACTGCATGGTTTCGTGTAGCTGAGTCTGCTGGTCGGCCTGACGCTGGAGCTGCCACTGGTGTAGCAGTAGCCCCACCTGCTGGCTGACGGCCTGGAGCAGGTCTTGATCGATCTGGCTCCAGCGGCGGCTGGTACTGGCTGTCACCAGAATGACGCCCTCTGGGGCACGTCCTGGCGTAACGTTGCAGGCCATAACTGATTTGGCCTCCATCTCTAAAAAGCGGGGCCGCCAGGCTACGAGCTTCAGGTCGTCTTCTAAGTTTTCAATGCAGATGGGTGAGGTGGACTGCTCCAGGAGCTGCCAGTCTAGGTCGTGTAGCGTGCGCCAGTCTGAGCGTACAGCGGCCGGTTTACCCTGGCCATGATGGCTTTGGAACCCGCTCTCGAAGCCGCCGCGCTCTAGGTCTGGGCGGAGAACGATTAGATTTTCAACGCCGAGCTGTTCAAACAGCTGTTTGGCGCAGAGGGCTAGCACCTGCTGCCAATCGCTGTCGCTGTGGATGCTTTGGGCCAGCCCAGCGGTGAGAACCTGGTTGGCCTTTACCTGGGCAATTTCATCCGTCATTTCGGCGGCGGGCATCGTCAGCCCTAGCAGCCGTGCTACCCCACGCAGGTACGCCTTTTCAGGGTCGGTCCAGACCCGCGGGCCAGCGCCCTCAACCGAGACAAAGCCCAGCAGCTCGTGGTCAAGCATAATCGGCGCGGCCAGCAGTGATTGGGCCTGAATGTGGCTCATCAGCCGACCCACCATACCGGCTTTGAGGGAGCTTTCTGCCTCGCCGATGACGACCATTTCGCCGTTAGAAAGCGACTGGTAAAACCCTTTGATGTCGTCTGCCATCAGGGTTTGTGTCCCCTTCCAGGCACGGGTAATACCGGCCTTGCGCTGCCACTGGTTGCTGACGCGATGTTTAAAGCAGCGCGTTTGCGCATCAAACCAAAAGACGGACGCTTGGGCCGCACCGACAAATCGGTGGGTTTCGTCAACCACCAGCTGTAGTCGCGTTTTCAGGCCATCGGTCTGCTCTAGCTTTTCGAGCAGGGTCAGCAGTGGTTTGGAGGGCTGCTTCACCCGCTGGCGCTGCTGTTCTAGCTCGTTTTGGTAGAAGCCTTCGGCTAGGGCCCCGGTCAGCGTCATCAGGGTAGACTTTTCTGCGGTGTCTGGGGTAATGCCCCAGTGATTGGAGGCCAGAACCAGGACGCCAAAACAGTCGGATTTGCGACGGATAGGATAAATGGCAGCGGCCTGCAAGCCGTGTTTCTTGGCAATCGCGCGCCATTCCCCTGACCGTGACTCTGCGGCTAGATCGGGTACCAAAATTGGCCGCTGCTGTACCACCACCTGCTCCATCAAATCGCCGGGGTACAGTGCCACCTGGGGACGGCCAAAGCCACGATTTTCTGACGTCTTGACGCCACGAGTCACCAGCTGGTGTTTGAAGCGGTCGTACTGACCCAGCCACAGCAGTGAGTAGGGATAGGTACTATGGATGTGGTCTAGCGCGATCGCGACCCTAGACTCTAGATCGTCGGCACCCCAAATCGTTTGCAGCAACTGACCCAGGCTGACAAATTGATGTTCGTGGGGACTAGGGGCTTTTGTTTTAGCCATTGTGAGGCAACTTCGTTACAGGAGACGATGCACAGAGGTGCATGGCATGGAATGTGTGGCAGCGAACACCTGCCCTAGACTACAGACATTTCTAGAAAAAATTAAAGGGGCCGCAAAATAAGTTTCGGTTGCTCACGTTTAGCAATGGGTCAGCGTGCGTAACGCAATTTTTGTTTGAAACCAGGGGTCAAGTAGGGCGCGTTCCCTTACAAAACAATAGGTTTAGATGAACAAGCATAGCTACAGGAGATTACCCAAGAACGGTTCTCGGACTTTGTCTTAGTCGCTACAAAACGCTGTATCTGCTTACGTTTGAGGGCACAAACGACTCTACCTAGGGAAATGTGAATAAGTTTTACAGCCAATGGGGCAGATTTCTGTCGGCAATCACTGAGGTGTTACGTGCAATGGTTACCGAATCTACGGAGGCCTGTCCTGTGTACATAATTTATACAGAGCGCCGTTAAACCTCCAAAAATGGGGCTTGCTTCACATAAACTTGATGTGGCAAATCGGGCGCTCATCGCTCAGCAGCTGGGGGAATAGCCTGTGAGAGATGTTTATAGACTCAGCTTGCTGCCGGTTTTGTTTGAGCGTCTGCGGCTTGATCCGGAGCAGGCACAGGGACAGGCGCTGGGGGCGTTGAACTGGTTAGCCGCACCCGATACCGGATGGGCGCAGCCGATTCGACGATTTGCCAAAAGCCAGTTTGCCAGTGCCTATCAAACCCGTTCGGCGCGATTAGCTCAAACGCTGTGGGGGCTGAACTTTGTCAATCCGGTGGGGCTAGCAGCGGGCTTTGACAAAGATGGACGGGCCGCTGCGGCTTGGGGGCAGATGGGCCTGGGTTTTGCTGAGTTGGGCACGGTGACCCTAAAGCCCCAGCCAGGTAACCCGCAGCCGCGACTATTTCGGCTGCCTCAAGACCAAGCTGCCCTTAATCGCATGGGGTGCAACAACCAAGGGGCGGCAAAGCTGGCCGAACGACTGAGTCAATTAGCCCCCTCAGAGTACCCAATTCCGCTGGGGGTGAATCTGGGTAAATCTAAGGTGACGCCGCTAGAGCAGGCCGCGCAGGATTATCTGGGTAGCTTTAAGCTGCTCAGATCGCTGGGGGACTACTTTGTCGTCAATGTGTCGTCGCCCAATACGCCGGGGCTGCGATCGCTCCAGGCCAAGTCTCAGCTCGCCCCGATTCTAGAAGCGCTCCAGTCTGCCAACACCGAGCAGAAGCCGCTCCTGGTCAAAATTTCTCCGGATCTGGCGCAGGAAAATATTGACGATGTGATCGATCTTGCCCGTGAATACGAGCTGGCTGGCCTGATTGCGACCAATACCACCCTTAGCCGGGAGGGCCTGAAAACGGACCGAGTTCTGACGACGGGGCAGTCTCCGCAGCAGGAAGCGGGCGGGATCAGCGGTGCCCCAGTGCGGCAGCGGGCGACCGAGGTGATTCACTATATCTATGCCCAGACGCAGGGATCGCTGCCAATCATCGGCGTGGGTGGCATCTTTACCGCAGCGGACGCTTGGGCAAAAATTACGGCTGGGGCTAGTCTGGTGCAGGTTTACACCGGATTTGTGTACGAGGGGCCGTGGATTGCTCGACAGATTTTGCAGGGCCTGCTCCAGCGCTTGGATGAGCATGGGTTAGACCATATAGAGGAGGCGGTGGGGCTGGCGCATCGTTAACGCGAGGCAGAGCGCTGATGAGTCTTGGGTCAGTGGTTTAGACTTGAAGGGCTTAGCCTAAACGGACGCGGCCCCGCACTACATCTATGAACTTTAAAGGTCTATCTCAAAAGCCCGTTGCGCTGTTGGCGGCGGGTATTGGTATTGGTCTGGTTGCGGCCCTTGCCATCGCCACACCGCTGACGCTGATCTGGTCAAACCGCACTGCAAATTCGGCCCCCGTTTCTGAGGCTGAGCCCGCCGAGACTGAGCCCGCCGCTGCCGAGCCAACCGCCGCCGAGCAGGAAGCCGCAGCCCGAGCCGCCTGGGAAGAACAGCAGGCTCACGTGCAGAGCATTTTGCAACCTATGGAACGGGCCGAGCTAGTGGGCGCTTCTCCCACTCGGGGTAACCCGGACGCCGATGTCGTAGTGGTGAAGTTCTCAGACTTTGAATGCCCTTATTGTGCGGTTGCCGCCAGTACGATGAAAGACTTTGTTGGGGCGAACGAGGATGAGGTGCTGTATGTTTACAAGCATTTCCCCCTCGACAGTATCCATCCCGAGGCCACGCCAGCAGCCAAGGCCACTTGGGCGGCGCAGCAGCAGGATCAGTTTTGGCTCTATCACGATGGCCTGTTTGCCTATCAGGACCGGCTGGGTGAAGACTATTATGTGGAGCTGGCCGAGCAGATTGGGCTAGATGTGGAGCAGTTTAATCGCGATCGCAACAGCCCCGAAGCCGAAGCCGCCGTCGCTGCCGACCGCGAATTTGCCGACCGCCTGCGCCTGCGCGGTACGCCGTCATTTTTGATGAATGACCTGATGGTGCCGCCCGGTGCCCCGCCTGAGTTTTTTGACCTGGCGCTAGAGCAGCTACAGGCGCAGCAGGCAGAGTAGGCTAAGCAAATTCGTCATTAGGAGAAGCGCGATGACCCTACAAGAGCTTCAAGAACAGGTTTTACAGCTGCCGCTTCAGGATCGTTGGCAGTTGGTACAACACCTTTTGGGGTCGATTCAGCAGGATATGCTATCTCCAAGCTTGCCAGCCGCTGATGCTTCAGCTTTTCCTGAAATTCAGCATCGGACTGACAGTGACGGCCAAATCAAAGCAACGATTAGAGGCACGAGTATTCGGGTACAGACCATTGTCATTGCCAGCCACGATTGGGGATGGGACGCCAGTCGAGTTGCTAATGAATATAGTCTTTCCGTCACGCAAGTATCAGCGGCGCTTGCGTTTTACGAGTCGTACAAACCTGAAATCGATGCGGTCACCGGATCCGAGGTTGCTTTAGAAGCAGCGGCCAATGGCTAATTTGAAGCTGCATCTGGATGCCGACACTTCTATCAAGGCCTTGCAGTCAGCGTTAGTGGAACGAGGTCACAATGTTACCCGGACGCCAAACGACTGGATGCCAGAGAACGCTAGTGATGAGACGCAGCTTTTGGCAGCCACTCGCCAAGGTCGCTGCATTTTTACCTTCAACGTTAAAGATTTTGTAGCTTTAGCTGAGAAGATTCCAGAGCATGGCGGCATTTTGCTGGCAGCCCAGAGAAGCTGGTCACTGTCTGAACTGATTCGCACCCTTGACCGCGTACTACGTGAGGCAGAAGCCAAGGATTGGCAAAATCAGATATTTTGGCTCAATCAGTGGCGCAAGTGATGAGAGTCGCAACAGCCCCGAAGCCGAAGCCGCCGTCGCTGCCGACCGCGAGTTTGCTGACCGCCTACGCCTACGCGGTACGCCATCGTTTTTGATGAACGACCTGATGGTGCCGCCCGGTGCCCCGCCTGAGTTTTTTGACCTGGCTTTGGAGCAGCTTCAGGCGCAGCAGAAAACAGCGAAGTAAGTCTTTTGGTGGGCAGGGTTATTTTAATCCAAGGTGTTTTTTAAGGGCTGAAGGCACGTTCTTTGCTTGGCTGAGGCCCTGGGCATTTTTCCATGTTGTTTCCTTATTCCAGGAAATATCGTGGAGGCTTGCCCGATCAAGGCTTGCCCGATCAAGGCTCGCCCCATCAAGGCTCGCCCCATAAAGATCTTGAAAATAAAGAATGGTTTCTGTTAACTCCAAATGATTTAGACAGCTCAGCACAACCAAACTTTCAGCGCCAGCTCTCTGTTCCTGGAGTGTTCTTAGCAGAGTGCCAAAGGCGGTCTTGCTAGGCCATTGAATATTTGATGTCCTTTCGGTGCGCCACGCACAGCTGCTTAGGGCGGCAAACAAGGCCTCGGTAGCATTTCTGGCCTGCTTAGTTGATGTAAAGAAGTTAGGCCGAGGGTCTAACATTTCCATCGGCATGCCCTGCTTCAGTACGTAGCTAATTAGGTCACACAGTGTCTGCTGCCAGTTACCGACCTCTGTTAAGGGCTGCTGCTTAATATCATCCTTTAAAAAGCTCAGCAGATACTGATCAAATGCTGTCGGGCCACACAGCATCGCCCAGCGTTTCAGACACTCTTTTTCATCCCAACCCACGTCAGGGTTGTCTCGATGTCGTTCGAGTTCATCTTGAATCAGCCGGAGTTCAAAGACAATACGCCGAGCCGTCAGGTATTCCCCAAAACTCTTATGGGTAAACTCAAATGTGGCTTCGCTGCCCTGCACCCCACTTTGTCGAAAGTAAAAGGCTGTGAGCAGCTGCGTTACCCCAGCCGACGCGCCGCCTTCAAAGATTTCTAGCTTTCTCTTTAGGTTGCCGCTGGCACAGCGCTTTTCAATGGTGTTGACAGTGGTTGTGCGGCCATTGCCGTGCCAGCAGGCGATGGCAACCTCTTCTAAAATACGGATGAAGTCTTTTGGGCTGATATTACCCAGGGTAGGATGCTGATAGCCTGCCCAGTCTCGTTGATAGACCTGCTCTAGCAGATCGTTATAAATTGTGTTGAGGTTGCTCTCATCTGAAAAGTCAATTTCATTTCTGTCGTAGCTTAGGGCTACTAGATAGTTCAGCAGCGGCTGAGCGGTAACCTCGACCAGTTTGCCTCGGTTCAGCTCGTCTGGCAGCCCCGAATAGTTTTTGCCCTTAAGCTGACCGTAGGTTTGCCACCACCGTTGCCGCTGGCCTTGCTGGAGCAAATTTTGCTCATCAATATATTCGTTACTCTCTTTCTCAGACTCTGTTAAAAAATAGGGTAAGACGTGTAAAATTTGGCCGTCTCTGCGAAATTCAGACCGCGTCGCCTGTATCGCTAAGTCTCGACCGCTCAGCAGTGCAAAGACGCGCGCGTCACTACGATTAAAGGACAGCAGCTTTTTCTGAACTTCTCGTACAAAATCTTGCGCCGCTTGGGCGGCCACTTTCCCCTGCATTGCTAACTCGTCTAGTCCGTCAAAAACGAGCAACACCTGGCGCTCAGCATTGCCCGATTCTAAAGGGTTCGGCGGCAATATATTGTCTAGATCGGCCCTTAAAAAGTCACCCAGTGCCGTCACCAAATCGCCCGAGGGGTCAAGCTGATGCAAAGGCACAAACAAAACAGGCACGGTCTCGTCCTCTGCCAGATGGGCCGCTAGCATCCGGCCAAAAGAAGACTTGCCACAGCCCGGACCGCCGCAAATCACGCGAATCGCATCGTCTTTATCCGCGCGTTTCAGCCATTCTAAAATAGTGGGTTCTAGTTCCACTACCTGCCGAACTGACTGCTCTTTCCGGTCAACAACATTGATCTCCTTAGCTTCTGACTTAACCTTCTGCTCAAAATATGCCTGCAGGGGAATGTACACCTGCCGCAGGCCAAAGGCTTCAGCAAACATGGGCTCATCCACCCGCCGCTGTAGCCGCCCGATATCGCATCCAGGCTAGCTCTCGCTCGTTGGCCGCTTCGAATGGGCCACTTAGTGCGGTCTGTAGTGGGGCATAGTCGCTCGAGTTCGTTCGCCACTGCTGGTTTAGCGCAAACACAAAATACTGCGGTAATCGCTGGCTCAGGGCACTCGCTGGTTCCTGTGGCAGGCCACATACTTGTAACCACTGTCGAAAGGGCGTCTTCACCCGCTCAACTACCTCAAGCTGTTTCGGCTGGGTAAAAAAGCTGGGCGTCAGCGACAGCTCGGCATCTTCCAACACGCCGTCTAACTGGTCACACAGCAGCGTAAAGTCGGGCTCTGGGTTACTGAGGCTTTTTTTACATTCCTCCGTCAGCTGCGACATGGCCTGGAGCAAAGATCGTTGCACCAGTATCCAGGCCGTCGCCTCTACCTTATTTTCCTGAATGCCCAGCGCTCTGAGAATATCCACCCCACTGCTAGCAACCCCAGGCCAAGCCCCAAACGCTGCTGATACGGCCCCTTTGCCTAGCGCCCTGGCTACCGCGCCAAACTTGACCTGAAGCGGACGCTTCCACACAGAGGTGGGCTTTTGAGGGGAAATACCAGACATGAACGAGCCGTAATCGCTAGTACGCCTCAATCATAGATTCATCAACGCGAACATCGGGATAGCTGTAACCATTCATTTAGAATTTGTGCGGCAACAGAGTCGGTTTTCTGCAACCTTTCATTTCTTACGGGGTGGTCATCTTTGCTGTCCTTTGACTGGGCAGGCGAGGACGCCTACCCCACGGGGATACTGCTGCTTGGCGACTCATCTCTGTCAGCTCATCAACTCCGCTGTTTGAAACAGCTTTCGGGGTACTGCTGCAATTGAGTCTGTGTGTTGTTCAACGCTGTTGTCCGTACCCAAGGCGACTTGACTCCAATGGCTGGGGCTGATAGCTTGCAGTGTTAATAGCTGCGGCGACCCCGTTGCTATTGCACCCAAAAATCTAGTCGCCAGGTAGAAGTGCGGACAACACAACTACCTGACTCACCCGCCACATTGACATGACCAATGTAGAAGGCTTTCGTTATGGTAAGCCACCTTGGTACCTGTGCCGGGGTGGCTAGCTTTTTGGGCTTTTCTCAACCTCACAAAAGGAAAGCCTCATGTTAGTTGCCAACCCCGCTGCCAGCCCCGCTGCTGGCCTACTTCACGCTGGTCAAGTGCCCGCTGTGGCACTGCCCGCCGACCTATCCCTATCACCCCCGCCCGCAGACACCCCCGACGACACTGTCCGCCACATCCTACTCGGTGACCCAGGCCGCGTACGCCAAACCATTCATCTACTGCACACCCTGCGCTACGTCGAACAAAGCCAGTGGAGCTTAGTGCTAGAGGTACCCAAACAGTTGATCATCACTCCAGCCCAAGGGGCCTACATCAGCATGCTGACCAAGCGACTGTAGATTGCTGTGTAGTGGCAGAATGGCTACCCACCAGACTGTTTTGGAAAGGTTGCTAGTGACTCAGTAAGGGTTGCTAGCAACTCGGAAGGGGTTCCTAAGCGCTAGAGAAGAGTCCCCAGTGACTCAGGAAGGGTTGCTAGCGACTCAGGAAGAGTCCCCAGCGACTCGGAAGGGGTCCTGAGCGACTTTTCTTTGTGAGACTTTTGTTGATATGGACACCCGATCTCCGTAAAAGTATTTGAAAGTCAACAACCCAAACAGCACATAACACCAGCGCAGGTTAATCTTCAACAAGATAGTGGCGAAACACGCGTCCCAGATCTTGTGCTTGACGCTCAAATCACATGGCACAAGATCTGGATGGTTACATTGCCCGATTGAGCGTCTGCCTATTCTTTAGGCGTCCGCTCTGCAGATTCAAACCCAGCTTTACTATGGCCTCCATCACAAAAAGGCTTATTGGCCGACGCACCACAACGACAAAGAGCAATCTGAGCTTGTTTGGGATAAGGCTCCTGAGCACCATCTACTAGGGAAAAGTCACCCTTCACGATGATTGGCCCATTGTCTAAAACAGAAATATCAACATTAGCCATAATTGATGTACCTTTCTTGATTGGGTAGTTGGTAGACAACAAATATTGTGCGGAACCACAAATTTGCTATCCATCCATATTATTTATCAGATACCATAGGAAGACAATAGGTAAAATAAAAGACGTACTGTCGCCTTTTCGGAGACAATGACTTCATATGATCTGGGCTTTGATTCATTCAACGCGACTCGGAGTAGGTTTGAAGGCTATGAAGCCATGAATGTATTTGCTCAGGGGCCAGGTTGATGGGGCCAGCAAAGGGTGGGAAAACTCCAGTTCTGGACGTGGCAGAGGTTTATGACGTAGCTTTTTCGACTGTATCTTGTATAAACCTCATCCATCTTGAAACCTGGAGTTTTAACAAGGGTTAAAATAGTCTTA
>CAWUKV010000109.1:0-18336 GCA_963923025.1 uncultured bacterium | reverse complement strand
CCGTCTGTCAACGGTTCTGCCACGCTGACCTCCTGACCGTCAGAAACGACCAGCGGCTGTCCTGGGGGAACGAGGTACTCGGTAATCACACCGTCATCCTCAACCACCTTAATTTCGACGGTTTCGTCATCGTTGTAGACCACCTGGGCCGTCCCCGGACGCTCTGTTAAGATGCAGGCTTCCTTGGGCTTCCGGGCTTCCAGCAGTTCCTCAATTCGAGGCAGACCCTGGATGATGTCGCCTGTCTTAGCCCGTTCGAACACCAGCAATACCAGGTTGTCACCCCGCTGCACCAGGTCACCGTTTTCGATGTGCAGGACCGCGCCTGTTGAGATTCGGTAAGGACGAGCCAGCCGTAGGGTCACCGCGCTGTCGTCAACGGCCACCACCTGACCCGACTCTTCAGACACGATGCCATCGGCAACGGCCTGGCCGTCTACTAAGGTGTCACCCACAGCAACGGCGGCGGCTTGTCCGTTGAGCGGAATTTCACGCCGGTCTACATCACGAACGACCAACAGGCGTCGAACTGACTCAACATCGTCTCGAATACCGCGAACTTCCCCAGCTTCTTTACAGAGAATTTCCGTCCGTGCCACAACAGCGCCCGGCTCAATGACCTGACCCGCCTCGATTAGCAGGCGAGTGCGGGTGCTGCCCTGGGTCTGGTCCGCTGCAATGTCGCGACGAATGACTAACGATTCTAGGATGACCAGCTGTAAACGGGTCTTATCACCGTCTTCTTTGAGTTCGATATCAGCAGTCAGCTGGGTGGCCTCGTCATCGATATCCAGCACGAGCTGCGTCCGCAGGACCTCAATGCCTTCAACCGACTTTACACGCTCGCCATCTTTGTAGAAGATACGCTGGATAGCGCGTAGCCGAATGGAGTTGTCGCCGCTATCGCTGACGGAATCTTGGCTGGGGACGTTGGGCTCGTCGGGCACCTCAAATTCCTGCACTGGACGCAGCAGCAGCGCCGCCCCTTCTGGCGTTTCTACGTACTCGACGAAGCGAATATCTTCGGCCGTCACGTCGGGCATGACGCTCTCGCCAGCGCTAACCAGGGTGCCGTCTTTGCCGCTGAAGTCTTCGGGGCTATCCACCATATGGATATCGCCCGGCTTGATCACAATCTCCCGCAAGATGTCGTTCTTCTGGGTGACTTCAACCACGCCATTGGTCTGACAGAAGATGTCTTTGACGACTTCTGTCCCCGCCTCGACGTACTGCCCGTCCTCGACCAGCAGCAGGGAGATGTCCTTATTAACTTCGTGGGTCTCTTCCGGAATCCACAGCAGCGTACCGCCTTTGGTGATTTCGTAACCCTGCTTGGCCTTGCCGCGCTTGGCCACTTCTAGACCAGAGAATTTGATGATGCCGCCAGTTTGAGTGTGGTAGCTGTTGTCCACCAGTTCGGCAACGACCTGTCCAGCCGCCACCTTGGTGCCTGGCGTGGCAATTAGCGAGAATCGCTGTCCGCCAGCCGTGTTGACGAAGTAGTGCTCGCGTCCCTGGCCGCTTTCGACTTCGACTTCAGATTTGTCTAGCAGGACTGATGCAGTAATGATCTCAACTTCACGACCGCCTTTGCCCTCAGCTTGCTCAGGTAGACGAACAACGCCGCCCCGCTCGGTAACCAGCTTAGTTTCGGCAATGATGCCGTCCTTTTCGATGGCGTCGCCATTCTTGACCACTGGCTCGGCACCCGGCAGCAGGTTGTACACCTCGCCCGACAGCACCCACAGCAGGCCACCCCGTTGGGCTAGCTGAGTAATGTTGCCCTGGCGGTCTTTCTTCTCTTCTTGAACTAGACCATCGAAGAAGACTTCGCCGGACATGTCGGAGGTCACGTCCTTACTGGCTTTCTCGGTGACCTTGCGAACGCGGCCTGAGGTCGGCAGCTCAGCAATCATCTGGCCCTTTTCAAGCTGGTCGCCTTCTTTAGCGAACAGAATAGTACCCTGGGGCAGCGAAACCTTCTTGGCTTTGCCAGTCCCCTCAATCAGTGCTTCAGAGTTAGCCTCAATCACCAGCGCGTCTTCACCATGACGGGTGCGGAAGGGACGGCTGCGCAGGTCACTGGGGAGCTTGAACTCACCGGCCTTCTCAGCCCGGATTTGCGGGGCCATCTCACCTGTGAAGGTACCGCCCGTGTGGAAGGTCCGCATGGTGAGCTGGGTGCCCGGTTCACCGATGGACTGAGCGGCAATAATGCCCACTGCCTCGCCCAGGTCAACCAAGTGAGAATGGGCCAGGCTCCAGCCGTAGCAGTGCTGACATACGGAACGTGCGGCTTCGCAGGTCAGGGCAGAGCGCACCATCACCTGTTTAATGTTGGACTGGCCCGCCACCTTTGCCATTTCTGCTGTGATCGGCTCATTCTTGGGAATGATGACCTCTTTGGTCTTGGGGTCAATCGCATCCTGTACCAGCACACGACCCAGCAGCTTGTCTTCTAGGGAAATAAGCACGCGATCGCCATCAGTCATGCTGCTGAGGGGAATGCCGCGTTCGGTGCCGCAGTCCACTTCGCGGATGATCACATCCTGGGAAACGTCTACCAGACGACGGGTCAGGTAGCCAGAGTCCGCGGTCCGCAGGGCTGTGTCTACCAGGCCCTTCCGCGCACCGTAGGAGGAGATGATGTACTCCGTCACCGTTAGACCTTCGCGGAAATTAGTCTTAATGGGAATGTCGATAATCTCGCCTTGGGGATTGGCCATCAGGCCGCGCATGCCTACTAGCTGACGCACCTGGGAGATATTACCGCGGGCCCCGGAGAACGCCATCATGTAGACCGAGTTCAGCGGGTTGTTCTCTTTGAAGTTGCGAACCACCTCGTCCTTGAGTTCTTCACTGGTGCCGTTCCAGGTATCAATTACCTTCTGGAAACGCTCTACTTCGGTGATCTCTCCCCGTGTGTAGCGCTCCTCGGTATCGCGGATATCTTGCTCGGCGGACTCCAGTAGCTCTCGCTTACTGGGGGGAACCTGCAAGTCTTCCACACTGATGGATACGCCCGCCCGGGTGGCGTATTTGAAGCCTAGGTCCTTAATTTTGTCCGCCATTTGCGCGGTACGTGCGGTGCCGTAGTTGGAGAACGACCAAGAGATCAGCTTCTTGAGCTGTTTCTTATCGATGATGCGATTACGAAAAACGACGTTGTTTGTAGTGTCTGCCATGCTGCTGTGCCTTTGACGATTGCAATCGGGTGGCGCTGAGTGCCCGCCCAGCGCCCGGTTTGTTTCTGCGTGCGGGGTTAGCTCGCCAGTGCCTCGTGGACAGTGCGGTTATAGATAATCCGCCCTGGCGTGGTTTTGATGTATTGGGAGATCAGGTTGCCGTCGCCGTCTTCTCGGATGCGCCGGGTCTTGAATTCTTTGACGACAACGCCGTCACCGTTGTCCGTCACGTTGACCGGATTGTCATCGGGCTCGTCGTTCTCAACTGGCCCGTCAAAGCGTAGCCAGACATCTGCATGCAGGTCGACCAGCCCCTGGTCGTAGGCCGTAATGGCATCGTCCATGTTGGCAAAATACTGCCCAGCCCCTTTCTGCTGATAGGGGTTTACCGCTGTCAGGTAGTAGCAGCCCAGTACCATGTCCTGACTGGGGGTAATGATTGGTCGGCCCGTCGCTGGAGACAGGACGTTGTTGGACGCCAGCATTAGCAGCCGTGCCTCAGACTGGGATTCCAACGACAGCGGCACGTGAACGGCCATTTGGTCACCGTCAAAGTCGGCGTTAAAGGCCGGACACACCAGCGGGTGTAGCTGAATCGCGCGACCATTGACCAGGATGGGTTCGAAGGCCTGGATGCCCAGACGGTGCAGCGTCGGTGCCCGGTTTAGCATGACCGGATGGTTTTCGATCACCTCTTCAAGGACATCCCAAACGCTGGGGTCGTTACGCTGGATGAGCTTTTTCGCAGCCTTGATGTTGTTGACGAGTCCTTGACGAATCAGCCGGTGAATGACGAAGGGCTGGAACAGCTCAATCGCCATCTCGCGGGGCAGGCCGCACTGGTGAATTTTGAGCTTGGGACCGACCACGATGACTGAACGACCAGAGTAGTCCACCCGCTTACCTAGCAGGTTCTGACGGAAACGGCCCTGTTTCCCTTCGATGATGTCCGACAGAGACTTGAGGGGACGGTTGTTGGCGCCGACCACCGTACGGCCCCTCCGTCCGTTGTCGATCAGCGCATCCACCGCCTCCTGGAGCATCCGCTTCTCATTGCGGACAATTATCTCCGGTGCCAGAATCTCTTGCAGTCTGGCCAGTCGGTTATTCCGGTTGATGACGCGACGATACAGGTCGTTTAGGTCAGAGGTGGCAAAGCGACCGCCATCTAACTGCACCATCGGCCGCAGGTCGGGCGGAATCACAGGAATCACATCCAGCACCATCCAGTCCGGCGTGGAGCCCGTAGCGATGAAGTTATCAATGACGCGCAGGCGCTTGATCAGCTTGGCCCGCTTTTGGCCTTTGGAGTTGGCAATGTTTTCACGCAGCTCCTCGGCAACGGTCTCCAGTTCTAGATCCTGAAGCAGTCGCTGCAGCGCTTCTGCCCCGATCCCGACTTCAATCCCGACCAGCTCGGAATCTTCGTCGTAGAGCTGGTCTTCGATTTCAATCCACTGGTCTTCGGTCAGCAGCTGCTTATAAGCCAGCGTGTCGGAGTTCCCGGCGTCGAGAACAACGTAGGCGTTGAAATAGACAATCTGCTCCACATCACGCAGGGGCATATCCAGCAGGATAGCGATGTAGCTAGGAATGCCCTTGAGATACCAAACGTGGGCAACGGGGGCGGCTAGCTTGATGTAGCCCATGCGATGACGGCGCACGCGGGACTCGGTGACCTCAACCCCACAGCGCTCACATACAATGCCCCGGTGACGCACACGCTTGTACTTGCCGCAGTGGCATTCCCAGTCCTTGGCGGGACCAAAGATGCGCTCACAAAACAACCCATCCATCTCGGGCTTGAGGGTCCGATAGTTGATGGTTTCAGGCTTGGTGACTTCGCCAACCACCATGCCGTTGGGCAGGGTACGTTCGCCCCACTGACGGATGCGTTCAGGGGAGGCCAATCCGATTTTTACGTAGTCGAAACGCTGTTCTAGCTTCGGCATGTTGGGTTCCTTGGCTGTGGAAATGGTGGGGATGTTTGGGGACGGGTTGCGATGGTCCTCTGGACCGGCTTTGCCATCGCAATCGATCCCTCCGTTTGTTGGAAACCTTGGGAGACGGTGTGCGACCAAGGGAGTTTAGTCTTCTGCTGAGCGTCCAGCAGGTCGCACACCTGACGAGGTGTGACCTCGCTACATCTCTTCGGTCTTGGCGGCTGCCGCAGGTGGGGCCTCAGTTTCTTCCTTGGAAATTGACTCGTAAGTTGGGCGGGACGGCGTCCGGCGGTTAGTGGGGTCAGACATCAGGTCAACCTCAACATCGCGACTGGTTCCGTCTTCTTGGGTTTCGAGCTTGTGAACGGCGATATCTAGACACAGGGACTGTAGCTCTCGCATCAGTACCTTGAAGGACTCTGGCGTGCCCGGTCTTGGAATTGCCTTGCCCTTGACAATCGCATTCAGTGCCTCGTTCCGACCCTGCATGTCGTCCGACTTCACCGTCAGTAGCTCTTGCAGGGTGTAGGCGGCACCGAAGGCTTCCAGTGCCCATACCTCCATCTCCCCAAAGCGCTGACCGCCCTGCTGAGCCTTACCACCCAGGGGCTGCTGTGTGACCAGCGAGTAAGGACCAGTGGACCGCGCGTGGATCTTGTCGTCTACCAGGTGAACCAGCTTCAGCATGTAGGGCATGCCCACCGTCACCGGACGGTCAAACTTCTCACCCGTACGCCCGTCGTACAGCTGAATCTTGCCTGGATCGTCGGGGTTGAAGACCCAGTCTTCTCCTTTGGCATCCCTAGCATCTTGAAGCTTGCCGTGGGTGGTATTTTTCGACGCCTCATCGCCATACATTTCGTCGAATGGCGTAATCTTGAAGCGGCTGTTGAGGTTATGCCCAGCCCAGCCCAGCAAACACTCAAACACTTGGCCTACGTTCATCCGAGACGGTACACCCAGTGGGTTTAGCACAATGTCAATGGGTGTGCCGTCCGGCAGGTAAGGCATGTCTTCAATGGGCAGAATTCGGGAGATGATGCCCTTGTTGCCGTGGCGACCGGCCATCTTGTCGCCGACCTGAATCTTCCGCTTTTGTGCGACATAGACGCGAACCACCATGTTGGCTCCCGGTGGCAGCTCATCGCCCTGCTCACGGGTGAAGACACGCACGTCCACTACGCGGCCTTTCTCGCCATTGGGTACCCGCAAGGAGTTGTCCCGTACGTCTCGAGCCTTTTCACCGAAGATGGCTCGCAGCAGCTTTTCTTCGGGGGGTTGGTCGGACTCACCCTTAGGCGTCACTTTACCGACGAGAATGTCACCGGCTTCGACCCAAGCACCGACGCGGATGATGCCGGTTTCGTCCAGCTGACGCAGGGAGTCTTCGCCCACGTTAGGAATCTCGCGAGTGATTTCCTCGGGGCCCAGCTTGGTCTGCCGTGCCTCAATCTCAAATTTTTCGATGTGAATCGAGGTGTAGTAGTCCTCATAGACCAGCTTTTCGCTGATTAGGATGGCATCTTCGTAGTTGTAGCCCTCCCACGGCATGTAGGCCACAATCACGTTCTGACCGAGGGCAATCTCGCCGCCCTCGGTGGCCGAGCCGTCGGCCATCACCTGACCCGCAACGACCTTGTCGCCTTCGAAGACAATGGGGCGCTGATTCAAGCAGGTGTCCTGGTTGGAGCGTTGATACTTTTGCAGCTCATACGAGTACTCGCGCCCGTCAGCATCAGCCTTAACCCGAATGCCTTTAGCATCCACAAAGGAGACCACACCATCCACATCGCTGGTAATCACCATGCCAGAGTCGCGCGCGGCCTGAGCCTCTAGACCTGTACCTACCAGCGGGCGCTCCGGGCGCAGCAGCGGTACGGCCTGACGCTGCATGTTGGAGCCCATCAGTGCTCGGTTAGCGTCATCATGCTCCAGGAAGGGAATCAGTGACGTTGCCACCGAGATGATCTGTACGGGCGAAACCGCAACGTAGTCCACTTCGCTGGGCGCAGTGGTAATGAAGTCCTGGCGGTAGCGAACCGGTACACCCTCACCGAGAATGTTGCCCTCCAGGTCAATTGGCACGTCTCCCGGCGCAACCCTGAAGTCGTCCTCTTCATCCGCTGCCATGTAGACCGGGTTGTCTTTGTCAATTCGACCGTTCTTGACTGGGTTAAAGGGCGTCTCAATGAAGCCAAAGTCGTTCACCCGGGCGTGGGTAGCCAGCGAGCCAATCAGCCCGGCGTTGGGACCCTCTGGGGTCTCAATCGGACAAATCCGACCGTGGTGAGAGGGGTGAATATCGCGCACGGCAAAGCCTGCCCGCTCACGCGTTAGGCCGCCGGGGCCAAGGGCGCTGATCCGGCGCTTGTGGGTCAGCTCGGCCAGCGGGTTGGTCTGGTCCATGAACTGGGACAGCTGACTAGAGCCAAAGAATTCCTTGATGGCAGCAACCAGCGGTTTGGGGTTCACCAGCGATGCGGGCGTCAGCGAGTCCGAGTCGGAGACCGTCATCCGTTCCCGAATGATCCGCTCTAGACGGTTTAGACCGACCCGCACCTGGTTTTGCAGCAGCTCACCCACAGACCGCACCCGACGGTTGCCCAGGTGGTCAATGTCGTCAACGTTGCCGATGTCAAATTCCAGGTTAATCAGGTAGTCCACCGCCGCCAGAATGTCCTGCGGGGTCAGGACCCGAGTGGCCTCAGGTACGTTCAGGCGCAGCTTGCGGTTGAGCTTGTGACGACCCACCTTACCCAGGTCATAGCGCTTGGGATCAAAGAAGCGAGAATCCAGCAGTTGCTGACCACCCGACACCGTGGGCGGCTCACCGGGACGCAGCTTGCGGTAAAGCTCTAGCAGGGCCTCTTCTTCGCTGAACTGGCCTTCTTTTTCAATGGTTTTCTGGAAGTACTCAGGGTGACGCAGGGCATCAAAAATTTCCGCGTCGCTGAGGCCCAGCGCCTTAAGCAGCACCTGAGCTGATAGCTTGCGAGTTTTGTCGATGCGGACCCAGACCAGGTCATTTTTGTCGGTCTCAAACTTGAGCCATGCGCCCCGGTTAGGAATCAGGCTAGCGTTGTAGGTGCGGCGTCCGTGCTTGTCGGTCTCAGCCTTGTAGTAAACGCCGGGGCTACGCACGATCTGGTTGACGATGACCCGCTCAGCACCGTTGATGATGAAGGTACCTCGGTCCGTCATCAGCGGCAGATCGCCAATAAAGACCTCCTGTTCTTTAATTTCACCCGTTTCCTTATTAATCAGGCGGGTGGGGACGTACATTTGTACTGAATAGGTGCTGTCCCGACGCTTGGCTTCGTCTACCATGTACTTGGGACTCTTGAGCTTGTAGTCCTTACCTAAGAAATGAAGCTCAAGCTTGCCGGTATAATCAGTAATAGGAGAAAAACTTTCCAGCTCTTCAATCAAGCCCTCAGCCAAGAACCAGCGGAAGCTTGAACGCTGGATCTCAACCAGGTCAGGCAGCACAAACGCGGGTTCGTTAGGCGTTTGCTCAGCAGCGGGCAGGGTGATGTTGAGTTCAGACATGCGTCTCCTTAGAGGTCGCGCCAAACGGCGATGGCAATAGTTAGCGGTTAACGAGCGGATCGGTCTCGATTAACCCGGTTGGTCCAGCAGGAAAACAGGACCGCAAACGGCAAGAACCGGACCACTCAGCAGAGCGATCGCGGCAAAAAATCAAACAGGGCTAGCAGCGAACGGGGTCAATGATGGACTCCAGATGTTCTAGGAGCGTAAAGCCAGTGTAGAGCGTGAATTTAGCTGGCTTAGAGAAGTATCGAAGTGTTCTAATATTTGGCAGGTGCGGTATGGGCGGCGTGGGTGTGACGGTGGACACCAAAGATCGGTTTTGTCAATAAACAACTTTAATTGAAATTGGTCAAAATGTGTATGCCAATTTGAAATTTGTCAAGGGCGAACTGAAATTTTTAGATCGGACTGCGTCTGACTTGGCGATGAGGCAGGTGCTGGGACAGGTAACTTGAACAGGCGTTGAGCGTTAGCCGTGGTTATTTCCATCAGTGTCTCTAGCGATAGACCTCGCAGTTGGGCAACATGCTCGGCAACGTAACGAACGTTGGCGGGCTGGTTGCGCCGCTCTTTACGCTTGGGCACTGGGCTCAGGAAGGGACAGTCTGTTTCGACCAGTAACCGGTCATCTGGCACCATTTGGGCAGAGGCTTGAGCCGTTTTGGCGCTGTTGAAGGTAACAATGCCGCTAAAACTGACATAGAACCCCATGTCGAGAAACTGTTGGGTCTCTTCAGGGGTGCCTGTCCAGCAGTGCATGACACCGTTAACGGGGCCAGTGTGTTGCCAAAATTCCTCTAGAACAGCTAGCATCTCTGCTGCCGCATCGCGGCAGTGAATGATGACAGGTCGGTCAAGCTGGTGTGCAACCTTGAGCTGAGCCGAAAAGGCTTCAATCTGCTGCTCGCGATCGCGAGCCTTAAAGAAGTCCAGCCCCATCTCACCGATGGCCACCACCCGGCTGTCAGACTCGGCCAGCGTCAGAATCTGTTCAGGGACCTCTGGCGTCCACTTGTCCATATCCAGCGGGTGGAGGCCCACCGCAAAGAAAATTTCTGGAAAGCGGTCTGCGATCGCCCGAATTGCGTCAAACTCACTGGGCTCCACGCAGGAGTGAACCAATTGGGTCACGCCTGCATCTCGCCAATTTTGAGCAACCTGATCCAAATCCTGTTGGAAGGACTCAAAGTTGAGATGAACGTGGGTATCGATGAGCTGCTGCATGAGCGACGGGTTACAACTGATTTGAGCTGGACTCGCCTAAGCCGATTGGGGCTGAGCCGATTGAGGAGACTCAAACGACTGGTTGAAGATGCTGAGTGCGCTAGGCCGACTCAGTTTGCTTCAGTGCCTTAGCCAGCTTCGCCTTGCGGCGAGCGCCCGCATTGCGGTGCAGGACACCGCGCTTCACAGCTTTGTCGATTTTGCTGTAGGCTGCTGACATACGCTCATTGACAGCTTGGCGCTTTTCGTCCGATGGGTCTGATGTGTATTCGTCCAGTGCTGTCATGTATCGCTTAGTTAGCGTCTTCACAGCGGATTTGTAGGACTTGTTTCGCAGCCGGTTGCGTTCCGCAACCTGGATGCGCTTCATTGCAGATTTGATATTTGCCACGACCTATCCCAGATAATCATAGGTATTAGCCCAGCTATCGATCCGGAGTGCATTTTTGGCAACACCCACAGAACTGCCAAACTAATTTGTCAGGTTTATAACTATAGCACCAAACGACGTTTGTATGCAGCCGAGCGTGAGCTGTGGTGGTGTTGCATATATATATATGGTCAGTCATGGTGGATTGGGTTACCCCATGGCTAAAGCTGGACGTCAGCTAGCAAAAATCCGCGCTAAGCTTAAGACCATAAGACTTTGCGTCACCTGTCTTTGCGCCACTCACTGCGCCCCACACTCTACGTCTGACTGCGATGCTGCGAATCCTCTACGAGCTGAGCGATGCTAAAGCCGAACTGAAGCGGATTAGCGATCGCATTCACACCGACCAAGCTGCTGAACAGGACGCCACCGTTCGCGACATTCTTCAAGACGTTCGCCAGCGCGGTGATGCGGCACTGCTGGAGTACACTGCCAAGTTTGACCGACACCAGTTTAAGGCCCACGAGCTCAGGGTTACCGGTGCGGCGCTGGATGCGGCTTATCAAAAGGTCTCTAAGCCCTTGCTCGAAGCCATTCAGCTAGCCTGCAAGAATATCGAAGACTTTCACCGTCAGCGTTTGCCCCAGAACTGGGTGCAGTTCAATGATGATGGCGTTGTGTTGGGCAAGCGCTACACCCCGGTTGAGCGAGCGGGGATTTACATCCCAGGTGGTCGAGCCTCTTATCCCAGCACGGTAATGATGAATGCGATTCCGGCGCGGGTGGCTGGCGTCTCGCGCATTGTCATGGTGACTCCACCCGGAGAAGACGGCATTAGCCCGGCGGTGCTGGTTGCAGCCCAGGAAGCAGGCATCGAAGAGATTTATCAGGTTGGCGGCGCTCAGGCCGTGGCTGCTCTAGCTTATGGCACGGATACGATTCCTAACGTGGATGTGATTACGGGCCCTGGCAATATCTACGTCACGCTAGCGAAGAAAATGGTCTACGGCACGGTGGGAATTGACTCGCTGGCGGGACCGTCTGAGGTACTGGTGATTGCCGACAGTAGCGCTAACCCGGTGCACGTGGCTGCTGATTTGTTGGCCCAGGCCGAGCATGACCCAATGGCCGCTGCGATTTTGCTGACGCCAGACAGTGTGTTAGCAAAGCGGGTGGCAAAGGAGGTGACTCGTCAGTTGGAGGGTCACCCCCGTCAGATTTTGACTGAGAAAGCGATCGCACATTTTGGAGCCGCAATTGTCGTGGAGTCGTTGGCGCAGGCGGCGGAGCTGTCTAATTCGTTTGCACCCGAGCACCTAGAGCTAGAGGTGGACGACCCGTGGGCGTTGTTGGAGAGCATTACCCAAGCTGGGGCTATCTTTTTGGGGCATGCGACACCGGAGGCGGTGGGCGATTACCTGGCTGGACCGAACCACACGCTGCCGACGTCGGGGGCTGCTCGGTATGCGTCGCCATTGTGTACGGAGACGTTTATGAAGCATTCGAGTTTGATTGAGTATACGCCGACGGCTTTGCAGAGGGTGGCTGGGGCGATTGATGCGTTGACGGAGGCGGAGGGGTTGCCGTCGCATGGGGCGTCGGTGAGGTTGCGAGTTGAAGATATGGAAGGTGAATAGATTCGTTCTGGACAGTAGAAGCTGACGTCTATTCTGTTACGGCTTTGTATTTGTGGGTTGTTCCGCAACACTAGAGATCCTGCGTGGGGGTCCCTCCGAGTTCCCCTTTCGGAAACGAGAGGCTATCAACTCGCCATACTGGGGTTTCCCCCTGGCTAGGGCGGGACGCCGCCCTAGAACCCTCGTAAGGTAAGTTGTTCTGCTTGGTTTTAGTTATTGCACTGGTAATCGGCTGGGTGGGTTTTATTTTTCTGGCTTTGGCGATGCCATAAGGTACCGCACTTAGTGAGGGACCAGAAAAATAAAAAATCGATGTGGGTTGCCCTCGCGGTTTGGCTTTGCGTTGGGCTTAGTTGATTCTTTTATGCCTTTGATCTTTTGCTCGTGCTAATGGCGGCAGCTTTGTGGCTTGGGAAGTCAAAATTATCAGGCCTGTGGAGAGGATAACCATTGCTTTCAGAATGCGCCCGAGCGCATTCTGATCCACCTGGCCGACAACCCAATCAGCCCCACTCACTACTTGCCAGAAATTCCCCTAATCCTCGTTCGGGGGGTGTGGGGGAGCCTGGGCCCCACATAGGAGGGGAGCGGGGAGGAAAGCCCCGCGCAGCACCTCTCCCACTCAGCCAGTCCCCTAAGCTACTGCAACCGGAGCCGTTGCCGTCGGGGGTGGCTCATCTGACGACTGAGCCAAAAACAACCTCAACCTCAACAACCCTGCCGTCTGCGCCAAATTGATCGGCAATAACGACACCCCCTCTAGCCGCGACTGCACCCAGCCATCTCCCCAACACCACTCGTGGTGCCCGTCGATGCTGCCCGCCAGCAGAAACCGAACCGCAGTCGGCGTCAGCAGATCTACTTTGTGCTCAATCAGCTGCAAGGGCCCGATTTGACTAGTAAATGTTTCGCCATCAATCAGGGTCTGCTTGAAGTTGCCGGTTAGCTGCTGGGGCCACAGCCACTGCTGCATCTTGTCTGGATGAGTCAGGGCCTCACGGATTGCGATCGCACTTGCATCTACCTCAATCCTCAGCTGACTCTGCTGAAACGTCCCAAACATGTCTGGCTCAATAAAACCTTCTCTATCAATATAAGCGGTTATCCCAACCGCTGCGGCCTCCCACAGCTTCCGTTGCCCCCGTACAATAGATGTATTAAGAACTGTATGGAACCTATGGCGGACCAGCTAATTCGAGCAACAGCAGCAGACGGCGGCATCCGCGTTGTCGGAGCCATTACCACCGACCTAGTAGAAGAAGCCCGCACCCGGCACCACCTGTCCTACGTCGCCACTGCCGCCTTGGGCCGCGCCATAACCGCAGGACTCCTGCTTGCCTCTAGCATGAAGCAGGCCCAAGCCCGCGTGAACTTGCGCGTCAAAGGCAGTGGCCCCCTTGGCGGCATGCTTGTGGACGCAGGGCTCAACGGCACCGTGCGCGGCTATGTCGATAATCCCCAGGTCGATATTCCCCTCAACCTGCACGGTAAGCTCGATGTGGGCGGAGCCGTCGGCAAAGACGGTTACCTCTACGTCACCCGCGACCTGGGCTATGGCCAACCTTATTCCAGCACTGTGGAACTCGTCACCGGCGAAATTGGCGACGACGTGACCCAATACCTAGCCACCTCCGAGCAAACCCCCTCCGCCCTGGCTCTAGGCGTCCTGGTCAACCCCGATGGCGTTGAAGCCGCAGGTGGTCTCCTCCTCCAGGTGCTGCCCAAAGCCGCCCGAGACGAGGCCCTAGTCAGCAAACTCGAATCTCGCCTCTCCAGCCTCGCCGGTTTCACTCCCCTCCTTCAGGCAGGCAAAACCCTCCCTGAAATCTTTGAAGATATCGCGGGCGACATGGGCCTCAACATCTTCGCCGACAGCCAGCCCCTCCGCTTCGACTGTCCCTGCACTCAAAAGCGCATGCTCGGTGCCCTGAAAATGTTGGGCGAAGCAGAACTCAAAGACATGATCGAAACTGACGGCGGCGCAGAAGCCACCTGCCATTTTTGCAACACCGTCTACCATACCGACAGCCAGGGCCTAGAGCGCATCATCGACGAAATGCGGTTAGAAAAAGCAGCCCGCTAACCCAACGGCCGCAACCGCCGATACGCTACCGCCACTCCATCTGCATCCCCCACATTCCCCGGAAACAGCACCACCGGCAGCTCTGGAAACTGCGGATGCCCCGCCTCCGTCCTCACCACCGACACGCCCGGAATAATCTGCCCCAACAGCCGCACCTTCGTTAGCCCCAGCCCTACACTCAGCGTATCGTTCGACGTAATCCCACCCTTACTAATTAAAAAGCCAATATCTGCTGGCAGGTGATGCACCACATCCATCAACAACTGCGACACCGCCGTCCCAAACGCCAGCCGCTCTGCCGTCGTGTCAAACGTCAGCTCTTTTCGGCTGGTGTACACCACTGGCGTCAGGTTGTTCTCATAAATCTCTTTCGCCTGGGCAGAAATCTCTTTTTCTAACGCCTCTGCCTGCGATAAATCCGCCTTTAGCCTCGCCACATCGACCTCAACCCCCCGCACGTCCTCCAACTTCAACAGCTCTGCTAACTGCTGCGTCGTCTTCTGCACGTGCGATCCTACAATCACTGCCCCCGAATGTTTTCCCCGTGCGTACTTTGCCATCTCTTCCTGCGCTACCGGCTGCTGGGGCAGCGCCGCCAGCGACGTCAATAAACTTGCCGCACTGCGAAAGAGAAACCGCTTTCCTTCCCCCGCTACAGACAACAGATCCTGCGCGAGCTGATCCAAGTCCGACTGCTGCTGGGCATCTACTGCCACACACACATTCCCCGACAGGTCTCGCAGCCGATCCTGCACACCGCCGCGAATGTCCGCTAGCGTCAGCCGCTGTACTTGGTTCGCCGCAATCCGTCCCTTCGTCTTCTCGGCCACATAGTCGGGCAGGTAGCTATAGCTGTAGCCAAACACCGAATCGTTGGCAAACTCCGTCTCATGCACGGGTGTCCGCACGCCACCGGCCTCAATGTAGTGGGTACTGTCCAGCGTCACCCGCCCCGCCTCAAAAAAGGCAGGCACCATAAAGTGCGCGTCAAACGGCCCCAGCTCCTCAGCAATTACGTCCGTCTCGACTGGGTAATGTCCCCGCAGGGTCGAGTCGGACCGGCTCACCACTAGAAAGTTCTCGGTGCCCGCTTCCTCAATCGCCTGTTTAAGGTTGTGGCACACTTCCCGCGTAATCTGCGCCGCTTCGTCGGCTCCCAGCGCTCGGGTATTGGTCAGCACAAAGAAAATGGGGGAGTCGTCCAGCAGCGCGTCCTTCAGCGTTGCCACATCCCACTTCAGCAGCAGCAGGCAGCTATGGACGGTTTGGGCCCCCGTCGGGTCGTCATCTAGAACGATAATTTGGGTGCGATCGCTCATAGCTACTTTCCACTATGCCTACCCTTCCATTATCTACCGCTAGGCAACCTTGTGTTGCGACAAAAATGCGGGTTCCAGCCAGCAAAAAGGCCACTATCATCTACCTCTAGGATTCTCGCAGTTTTCGATCTTTCAGGGCGAAGTTTCGCAGATAATAGCAGGCTCAGAGGATAGCGTTTCTTCAGCCTGGCTGCCCTTCAGTCTTTGCCCTTCAGCCTTTGCCCTTTACGAAGTCATTGATAATACAGGTATTAAAACAAGTAAGGACATGAAATTTTTCAGTAAAAAATCAGGAAAGCATCCAGAATGACTTAAACTTCGGGCGTGCAAGGCCAAAAATTGTCTTTCGCGATACAGGTGGATACGTTATGAGCGAGCTCTCGGACAAGTTGACGGAGTTGTTACACGATTCTAACGATTGGCTCAAGTTTGCTGAAGCTAAGAATGCTATTTTGTTTGCCTTTACTGGTGCGGCTATCACTGCCACAACTACTGTTTTTGTAGCGACAGAAACCTCCCTAATTCTCCTCCGCTGCGGATTACTCATATCTACCCTTTTATTATGCGCTTGCAGCCTGAACTGCGCCATATCCTTCCTCCCTAAAACAAATTTGGAGAATTTGCTCTGGCTTTACAACAAGCCTGTCAAAGCTAGGGAAAAGAAGCCAAGCGACAATCTCCACTACTTTGGTGACCTACAGAAGTATTCTCCAAACGATTTAGTAAATTCTGTAAGCAACCTATATCTTGATCGAAGCAATACTTCTTCCGTCTCAAAGGAGGAAATCGACATAGCCAGTCAAGTGACTATAAATTCAAGAATAGCGTCCATTAAGCTATTGTCTTTTTCACTCTCAATATACCTTCTAATCATATCTCTCCTGTTTCTTCTGGCATCAATTATCATTACTTTAGTCACAGTGTAAAGCTCTTAATACCGATCAAAAAGGATATTTCATGAATGAGACAAAGACAATAGTAAGAATTGACCTATTCAGATACAATGACACAGTCACGATTCTCGAAGAAAATCTTGGCGCACAATCAATAACAGAATTAAACAAATCCATCCAGAGTTTTATTAATAAAGGAATAGATGCTACCTCTCGCAAAAGAGAGGACGTTGTAAAATCTACAAATGGTGATGGTGCAGTACTTTTATTTAATTTACCTGAAGAAGCGCACATGTTTTCTGGAGCAGTTCATGAAAATTCTGTTACACACAATTCTTACGTATCATCAGAATCCGCCAAAAGACGGTTCCGAATAGGTGTTGCTACTGGGCTGCTGGACGAAGATGTTACTAATGGATCCATAGCTGGAGGCGTTATTTCAAGAGCTTTGAGACTGGAGGAAAAAGCAAATCCGGGCGAAGTCCTTATAGATTCTGAAACGTATAATCTTTTACCTAACGAGTTTAAGATCAATTATTCGCTACAAGAAGAAGTTAAGGGCAAAAGAGAAAATGAAGTATACAGAGCACATCGTTGGGAAGTGTACAACGTCTCCGAATCGCTCAGGGTACACAAAGCAAGCGACTCTCAGTCACTTTATGCCTCCGAGCGTATCCCAACCGACACGATTTTTTCACATGACAAAGTATCTAACGTTACCCCGTTGAGCAGTGAAAAAGTAACACGGAGACAGATATTCGATCTATTTGCCCGACTTGTTCCCAAGGATGAGCAGATAGATAGCCTTATTTCTTTGTCAGATATGCCTACTGAGTATCGCCCTAGTAAAAGGCTGAATTTTATAAGTAAGCGAAATGCGATTATTGACTGGTTTTCCGAAAGCGACAAAGGCAGTGGGCTCGACGAACTCGCACGAAATCTAAATTTTCTTATTTCTCACCAACAACGCGAATCTCAAAACCCTTAGCAAGCCCATCGGATTCTGTTGACGCTACACCGATGGGCTTAGAAATGGCGTCTCCTAGAAACGAACAAGATGATGAGGTTTTAACTCATGAACTCACTGCCGACTTTGATTTTAATGATGATATCATTTTGAAGAAATTCACAGATCCCTCCTTGAGAAAGATGGAGGAGGAGCTTAGAAATAATGGAGGGTACTGGGTTGTGTCTGGCTTTACTGAACCTGTCAGGAGTAAAATTTTTACGTTGCAATATTTCTCGCGACATGTGGAGGAGCTAGAACAAATTCGTCAAAACTTGACATCTGCTAAGAATCTGAACGGGATGAAGCTACTGAAAAACGTTTCTGATGAATTAGAACATTTGTTTTCTCATAGTGACCAAGTTCGTCATATTATTAGCATCGCATCTGACTATGAAAGAAATATCTTGATAGAAGAAGCTCTCCAATCTATCAATAATGAGATTTCTGGCTTGAGCGATGAGGTTAAAAAGTCAAGATTTCAGGCTATTGATGGCTCTCTTTCCTCTGAAAAGAGGGGAGCTATTGTGTTTCGCATAAACAAGGCAAACATGTTAATAGATAGACTGGTACATTTGTTCCAGGGGATTTGTGATGAAGTCAGATCTCTTTGATCTGATGTGCTTTCTATACAGTGTGTACTGTGTAATCTTCAAAAGCGGGCATGTACAATACTCTGAATCTCTCAAATAAAGCTCACAAAAAAGCGTTTAGTTCAGAGCACTAGAGATAGAGGGATTAATTGACTTACTTTGAGTGAAGTTTTCTACACGCTGTTCATATAAGTTGGAAGAACAATATCTATATTGCTAGTTAAACGCTTCTAGAGCGGATGAACTAATGGAACTTTTAATTGAAAAGGTTATTATACTCATCTAGCTGGATAAGCCTAGGCAACCAGTAGATGAATGGCTTCCGGACCATAAAAGACGAAATGACTTGGCTCGCTGCCTATTCTGCGTCTTTGAGTAAGCCAAGGAGTCAGGAAATCCAGATAGATGTTCGTTCTGCATACTCCAAAATAGATGCAACGCATATATACGAGAAGGGTCAAATATACCCTGAAGTTTACGTAGGGTTTGCTGAAAAAGTGTGGAGCACGGCTCAAAAGTCTCATAGGCTCC
>CAWUKV010000108.1:0-18615 GCA_963923025.1 uncultured bacterium | reverse complement strand
AAAAATCCTAGTAGAGCCATGAAGCTATCTCTGTTAAGAACGCTATTGTTATCTGGACTGTTACTACTGCCAACGCGTGCCGTTGCGTTTAGTTTCCAGACAGGCTTGGACGAAACTGTTATTTTCAGCGACAACTTTGACACGGACGCGGGCTGGCAGATGGAGGGTCGGGTAGAGATTTCGAACGGTGTCCTGACGCATCAAGATACGGGTAGCTATGGTCGGGCCCGGTATCAGCTTGACCAGCCACTCAGCCTAGACGATGGCGCGATAAGCCTTTACTGGGCGGGTGTTTTTCCGAACATGGCCCATCGTGAGAGGGATGCTTATTGGGCTTCGCTCCAGTTTGCAGACAATGCTCCCGTTTGTTGGGATAGAGGCACAAATGATGTCCTACCTATCGACACAGCTGGAACCTGCCCCAACGGTACGCTTCGGGTCGATGAAGATGCCGAATTGCGCGTCTGGCTGAGACCAGAAGCACCTACGGTCTTTCACCGTATGTACCTCGATCCGGGCTTTATCCCAGGTGTCGACCCAGAAGGGTTGGAGTATCCCTTAACTCAGTTTAGGTATCCGAATCATGCCGATGCGGTTGAGCAGTATCGCTTGAGACTAGAGCAAGTGGGCAACGTGAGCGAAGTCAGCTTGTCTTTCTGGAACGGTAACGATTGGCAGGCGATGTCTACGCGTCGTGGCAACAATCCGCTACTCATAGAGGCTGACGGTTGGGTTGATGTTGAGGGGACCGTGTACGATCCAATTTTTGAGGCTCTGAACTTTCAATTTAGGGGGCCAGGGGTTAATGGCACCCCCACCTGGGTAGAGGCAGTTGCGCTGACTCAGGAGAAACATTCAACTCAGTCTGTTCCAGAACCTGCTCTGCTGCTAGGGCTGGGACTGCTGGGCGCAGTGGGCTACCGACGACAGCACCAATGTTGAGAAACGTGCACAATTGGCGTTGAGTTCCAGTATCTGCCATGTTGTCAATATCCTGTAGCGTTATCCATATAGCTACTGGTGTCTCGGAAACATGTCTCGAAAAAACTATCGCGGTGAGCAGCTAATACTGCACGACTTTAGCTATCAGGCGTTGGCCTGTGCCGATTTCCGGGGGGCGGTTCTCTTTTGCTGCGACTTTCGAGGGGCTTACCTCTATCAGGCCAACTTTGCCAATGCCCGACTGATGACCTGCGATTTTAGCGGGGCTTGTCTGACAGAAGCCGATTTTCGAGTGCGATCGCAACGTACCTGCACCTACATCAACACGCAGCTCGACCGCATCATCCTCCCGGCTGACGAGGTGCTAGGCGACCCTGACTGCATTCACAATGCCCAATCACCGTTACTGCGCTGTGCTATCAACCCACTGGGACCCTGCGAAGGCTGTCAGGACTTTGAGCCTAGACAAAGAACTCACCAACCCGGCTACTAAACCCCGGCAGTATTGGGCTAGTAACGACATCCTCTTCGTACAGCGTCGCCACCCGCTGCAGCTGACTACCCTCTCGACGGTGTAGCTCTAATGCGGGACCCTGCCGATCCGCAATCCAGTACTCCTTTACGCCCTGAATAGAGTAAAGCTTCAGCTTCAGCTCGCGATCTCGCCGTTGGTCCTGTGCTGACGCACTCAGAACTTCAACCACTAACTCTGGTGCCCCACGCAGATGTCCAGAGCTGTCCACAATTTCGTCGTAGCGCTCGTGGGATACCCACACGACGTCAGCAATGACATTGTCCGAGTCAGTAAAGATAATACCAACGCCCGTGAAGGCATTGCCTAGCTGTGACTGCTCTGACCAAACACGAAGCTTCGAACAAATCGCATCGCCAACGCCCTGATGGCGAATATGTGGAGACCGGGTCACAAATAGCTCTCCATCAATAATTTCATAGCGTTTGCCATCGTCTGGGAAAAGCTCCAGATCGGCAGTAGTCCAGCGGAGGGGGTGGGCAGAAACCATGTTTGATTTCTCAGCGACTGGGTTTAGTGTAGCGTTGACACGGGCTGGTGATACAGCTCAGGCAGCTCAGGGGATATATTAATGGGCAATCAGCTATCACTTTTCCGAGTAAACCCTGCCTTTTTAGATATACCTATTTCTGAAAGAATACAGGCTATCAACGCTGAAGCAGCTCTGGCACTGGGGCATCTTCAAGACATTATCAAACTACTCAGTGCTTCAGATGGGTTTGTTCCACCTGTGCAAGGACGGTGTGGATTAGATTATTTCTATCCACATAGAGAAGGAAAGGGACGGTTCGTAACCTACCTAATGAAAGGAGATCCAGTCATATCTGTATCTATAAAAAGAGCTTATCTAGAGGATTTCTGGCCTTTAGTTAATAACCTTGCCCACTTGCAACCTTTTGTTGTTTTCGATCCGCCTACTGGAAATCTCTTAAGTTCAGAGGAGTTTGCCTACTCCTCGACTAGATGGATGGAGAAACAATACTGCGAAAAGCTACCTGAGTATTGGCAGCAGGCTCTTTCTTCGTTTTAGCGACGACTGAGCCAAAGGGAAGTAATTGATCTGTAGCTCACCTACGCCGTACACAAGGGGGCTATCAGGAATTTGAGCAAGCCAGTTAGCTACAGATCAATTTTGTTTAGGGCTCGTTCATGGTCAACTGCTCCATCTTGGAGAAAAGCTAAGTTTTGGCAAAGACAACATCTTTGTAAACATCCTCTACCGTAATCGTTACCCCTACGCTTGCTAGCTCAATCCGGTCAAATTCTCCGTAGGGTGTGAATGTCCAACCGTTCTGACCATCCCGCCGCAAGACCTCTATCGTTTTACTCTCTGATCCAAATAGCACATACTCTTGCAGCGTTTCTATCTGTCGGTAAAGTGCAAACTTTCCACCCCGGTTGTAGGCTTCTGTGCCAGACGACATGACTGCGACCACCAGGCAGGGGTAGCGAGAAAATTTTTGAGCTGTGTGATCGCGTTCATCGCAGGTCACGCTCACGTTTAGGTATACAAAGGGTCCATCGTCAGTGATGCCGACTTTAGCATCAGAGTTTCGGACCTTACAGTGCCCTTTTAGCGGCGAGCGAAGCTGGTCAATAATATTCACAGCAATGTCTGCACGGGGTAGCGTGCCACCCGCCATCGCAAAGACTTCCCCCTGGAAGTATTCATAGCGTAGGGGCTGTTGAGCCTCCCAGTCGAGATACTCCTGTGGTGTAAGTTTGGGAAGCTGCTGAGTGGCGACCATAGGTTGATACAACCCTTAAGTTGGCTGCCTTGCAGACATGCAGACCTTGCAAACACAAACAATGCTTTTAGCCTAGGTTAGCGCTTTTCTGGTTTGCTGCGTTTAAGGCTGTAAACCGTGGATACATGGACTTGGCAAACCTTTGAGTTAAAATGCCGAAGACTCGCACTCTAGACCCACTATGATGCCTCTCGAAACCTTCCACCAGTTTTTTGACCACTGCGTTGGACGCTGGGCCAGCGATCGCACCTATCACTACCTCAGCCACAACGAGGTTGAACGCTCCCATACGGACTTTCAGGTTTCGCCCCTGACGACGGAACTCAAGCAAAAGGTGCTGAACGATAACCAGTACGGCGTGGCTGAAAATATTGAAGGGTCGCCGGGCTTTCGGCTGGCGTTTGATACCGTCTCAGAAAAGGGGGAGCGGGTGTCGATGGCGCTAAACCTAATGTTTGTTGTCAACTCACAGCAGGATGGTCAGCTAGAGGGGGATTATCTGCGCGATCGCGCCTACGAAGAAGACCGTCCGATTATCTCTCACTTCCGCTTCGATGCCGCCACGCGGGAACTGCTGATGACCACCAACTACACTAAAACGGTTTCGGTAGACTCCATCACGCTAATCAACCCGGCCATGCGCATCCGCCGCATCTTTAACTATGTGCGTCCGCCCGCCGACCAGCCGTTAGAGCGGTTGTCTCTTGTGGGCTTTGGCGTTGAGCAAAAGGTGGCCTAGGCCTGCATAATCCGGAATGAAAACGCCTGTTCTAGACACTGATCGACTCCAGCTGCGTCCGCTGACCGCCGCCGATTTGCCTGCGGTCTATGCCTACTCCGCCAAGCCAGAATACTCGCGCTTTTTGCCCTACCCGTCACCCACGTCAGTAGCCGAGTTGCAGAACATATTTGGCGAAATGCTGGACAACGACGCAGAGAAAGACTTTTATCTGTGGGCCGTGTGCCTAAAAGAGACAGATGAGCTGATCGGTCTGGTCGAACTCAGCCTAGACGAGCCCACCGCAGCCAGCCTGCACTACGAAATTGCTGACAGTCATTGGAATCAAGGCTATGCCACTGAAGCAGCTCGCGCAGCCCTAGCCTGGGGATTTGATCAGTTCCCCACCTTGCAAGTGGTGTTGGCCGATACCCACGGGGCTAACGTTGGGTCACGGCGCGTTCTCGAAAAGAGCGGTCTTGAGCCCGTACAGCAGCAGCTGGTGATGTGGGAAAAGTCCAACGAAAAGGTGATTTTGCATCGCTACCGCCGGACCCGCTCATAGCTTTGCTTTCAACCAGTCTAGCCCCTTGAGTAGCAGCGCGTAGGCGCAAACTGCTGGCAGGAAAAGCATCATCATTGTGATTTTGGGAAAATACGCCCCATCCATATGGGCGGCCTGAAACTCAACAATTGGCTGTGCCAGTCCCTGATTGCTCAGGGTCCAATGGATGGTCATCACGAAAAAGAAGCCCAGGAACCCGAAGGCAAGGAACTTGATGGGGCCAATCGTTTGCTTGAGGAGCTGACGCATAGGTCTGAATAATAGTTTTTGCACATCGCGTTGCTATCAAAGTGCCCCTACAGCCCTGAGCCTTCCCGCCACGCTAATCGGTGCTGTTGCAACGTTAAAACTTTGCTCCTGTGTCCCTGACTGTGAAGCCAAGATAAATCAATTGGACCGCTCTTGAAGGGGGCACTTCAGTGAACTGACTGTAGTCATCTAATCTTAAGCACATGCCTGTCACATCGATCACCGCTACTGCCCTTGTGGTTATGCCTAGGGCTCGGATAGACAAATACTCACTTGGGTTGAGTTGCTAGGCTAGCGTGTGGCAGATGATGGGTGGAGGCCAGATGGGGTTCTGGGTTGGCAATCGCCACGGCGCGCATTCTAGCTGCCATCAAATGCGTTGTGATGGTTGCTACAGCTACAGCCTGGGCATACAGAGCTAGAGTAGTTTGACAGTTCACTGCAATAAACCAACATCAGAAGGGGTGCGTCATGGCATCGGTTAACGCGAACGGACACAAGCACATCGTCCTCACGTCTCATCCGGGGCATTTCGGGGCAACGCCCGTGCCGGTTCAGTGGGGGCACCCTGACCCAAGCCAGCGCGGTCCTGTGATTGCCACGCTGGGCAACCTGTCCCACCGCAACGCCATTGGTACCCACTCTGGGGCCTACGCCGTGTACCGGGCGCTGGCAATTGCCAGCGGCGACCTAAAGCCCGGTCACAAACCCGACTTCACCAATACCTCACCCACGGCCACCATTGGCCCGCATCCCAGCTGGGGTGACCCCGACAAAATCATCTCCATCGACCCCTTCGGTGCCCTCGACAACGATCTCTTTGCCGATCTCAGAGCTGAGGGATACGACGTGCGCCCCTCCATTGCCATTACCAAGGCCCACATCAATATTCCTGAGCTGCAAGACTTGGTTAATAAAGGAGGGCTAACGGTCGATGGCAAGATTCTCAAAGACGGCGGCGAGCTGGTGGTGACTAAGGCCGCCATTGAGCCGGTGTGGTATCTGCCTGGTCTAGCTAAGCGGTTTGGGGTGAGCGAGGGCGACCTGCGGCGGACCCTGTTTGAGCAAACTGGGGGCATGTTCCCAGAGCTGGTAACCCGCTCGGATCTGGAAGTCTTTTTGCCGCCCATTGGCGGGTACACGGTCTACATCATCGGTGAGGTCGAGGCGATTACCGACCCGGCCAAGCCGCTAACTGTGCGTGTCCATGACGAGTGCAACGGTTCAGACGTGTTTGGCTCCGACATCTGCACCTGTCGGCCCTATCTGGTTCACGGCATTGAAGTAGCACTAAAAACGGCACAGGAAGGCGGCGCAGGCGTGATTGTCTACGCCCGCAAGGAAGGTCGCGCCCTTGGCGAGGTGACAAAGTTCTTGGTCTACAACGCCCGCAAGCGTCAGGAGGGCGGCGACCGGGCCGATAACTACTTCAGCCGGACTGAATGTGTGGCGGGTGTGCAGGACATGCGCTTTCAAGAAATGATGCCGGATGTGCTGCACTGGCTGGGCATTACCCGCATCGACCAATTTGTGTCGATGAGCCACATGAAGTACGACGCGGTGACTCAGTCGGGCATCGAAATCGTCAAGCGGGTGTCCATTCCAGACGAGCTGATTCCTGCCGATGCCAAGGTCGAAATCGATGCGAAGAAGGCAGCGGGCTATTACTCCGAAGAGGCGGCACCGGGGGCTGATGACCTGGCGAAGACGATTGGCCGTCAGTACGAAGGTGTGCAGTAATGGCTGCCTCTACTGCGTCCAGCGACGTCATCACTTATCTGTTGGGGCCGCAGGCGGTTCGCGATCGCGCCCGTCAAATGTTTGACCTGTGTGAGGCTGATCAACTGGAGCATTTTCGGTGCGATTGCGCCCGACTGGATACCGTTACCGACTTTGTGCTCGACACCATCCAACAGAATTATCCCGATTTTGATGTCCCTTTCCACAGCCGCTGGCGTCACTTCTATGTGGGCGGTGTGAACCGTTTGCCACAGCTTGAGCAGGCCCTAGAGGGGCAATCAGCCGACGATGTTGCCAAGGCCAAGCTAGATTTGGCAGTGGTCAGCGTCCTGTTGGATGCCGGGGCAGGCCCACAGTGGCAGTATCGGGATGAAGCAGCTGGGCAGACCCTGGTTCGCTCCGAGGGTTTGGCGATTGCCAGTCTAAATGCCTTTATGCAGGGCACGTTCTCGTCGGATGCGCAGCATCCCTGTCAGGTCGATGGACAGGGGTTACAACAGCTGACCGAAGCACAGCTGGCTTCAGCGTTTCAGGTTTCTAAGGAGAATCCATTGGTCGGACTCTCGGGCCGGTTGGCACTGCTGCACGCCCTGGGGAAGGCGCTGGTTGCACAGTCAGAACGTTTCGGTGCTGGTGTGGCAAGACCGGGAAATCTGTTGGATAGGTTGAGGATGACCTATCCCCAGCAGCTGAGTGCAGATAATCTACTCCGTGAAGTGCTGCAGGGCTTTGGGGCAATCTGGCCGGGACGCGTCACCCTAAACGGTGTCAATCTGGGGGATGTTTGGACTCATCCGGCCTTGTCAGCCGAGTCCCCTGCCGCTGCGCTGGTGCCCTTTCACAAACTCTCCCAGTGGTTGACCTACTCTCTGGTAGAGCCGTTAGTAGAAGCGGGGGTATCTGTCACAAACTTAGATGCTTTGACCGGACTGGCCGAGTACCGCAATGGTGGGCTGTTTGTTGATCTGGGGCTTTTCGTACCCAAGCATGACAGTGTTACCCAAACGCCTCACCTGCCGGGTTCGCCTGTGGTTGTAGAATGGCGGGCGCTAACGGTTGTGGGGCTAGATTTGGTTGCTGATAGCGTTCGTCGCCGGTTGAATAAAACAGCAGAAGAACTACCACTTATGAAAGTGCTAGAAGGCGGTACCTGGGCTGCCGGACGCCGCATCGCCAAGCAGAATCGTGCTGACGGCAGGCCTCCTATTACGCTGAAGAGTGACGGTACTGTGTTCTAATTTTGCACTCAGGATAAAGAATCTTCTTAATAAGCGTTTGAGAGATTTTAGGATAAAAGAGACTTTGAAGGGGCTAGTAACAACAACTATGGACAACGTCACCCTAATTAACCATCCGCTGATCCAGCATAAGCTGACGCTGATGCGCCAAAAAGACACCAGCACTGCCAAGTTTCGTCAGCTGTTGGGCGAAATCAGCATGCTGCTAGCCTACGAAGTCACCCGCGATCTGCCAACCGAAAAAGTCCCCATCGAAACGCCGCTGACTCAGGCTCAAGCCCCGATGCTGTCGGGCAAAAAGCTTGTCCTGATATCAATCATGCGAGCGGGACAAGGCATTCTTGACGGTATGCTCCAGCTGATTCCTTCGGCTCGGGTAGGGCACATTGGTCTCTACCGCGATCCTAAAACTCACGTTGTTGTCGAGTACTATTTTAAGGTGCCTGAAGATACCGCTGAAAGAGAAATGCTGGTGGTTGACCCAATGGTGGCAACCGGCAACTCTGCCGTGGCTGCCGTACATCGCCTCAAGCAAACGCGCCCCCAGTCTATCAAGCTGGTGTGCCTACTGGCAGCGCCAGAGGGGCTAGAGCATTTTCGGACCGAACATCCTGATGTGCCGGTGTTTACCGCCGCCATCGACGAGCGGTTAGATGAACATGGTTACATTTTGCCGGGTCTGGGTGATGCGGGCGATCGCATGTTTGGCACACGATAGAAGAGGTTGAGGTCTTACCTTGAAAGAATGCAATTAGTCTGGCTTTATCGCTAATCTAGGCCAGCGTACTTCTGAGCGGCCTTTGCAAGTAGCCCGTTCAGCACAACCACTGTAGTAGAAGTACCCTTTGCTCTTGACTCAGCCATAACCTTTTTCCAGATAGTATCGTTTCTGGCGTTGTCTAAAAAGTCATGCCCTTCCCAACTCATGCCCTCTATCACGTAGGTGCTACCATCGTAGGTGTTATACACGTTACCTATAAGCAAGTCTTTACGGACAAGCATTCTGACGTGTTCTGTGATGGTATGGACGTCAAACCCATCGATTTGAATCGCTTTTGTACTTTCGCCAGCCGGTAGTTTCTCAACCTCAAACAAAATTTGTCGAATTAGGTTCCAATCTCTCCTCATAGATTCAGGTCTTTTCTCCTTAGAAATACTATCTATTTTCGCTGCCAAACCTGTCTCAGCACATCTAACCGAGAACAGTCCCAGTAATCAACGTGAGAAACAATTACGCCCTGTTTGTTCAACCCCAACTCACTACGACCGGGAATAGACAGCCGCGGTTGCCAAGGGAGCGGAGCCGTCATTGATAAAGTCCAACGAGTGACCATCTGATTGGGGCCTGGTTGGGAGACATCGTGCAGGTCTAGCTGGTGATGGCTAAACAGATTTTTGATCAGACCTATCATCCACTTATATCGAGTCAACCCCCGAAACTCGTTCAAGGGGTCTTTGAAGTACACATCTTCCGCGTAAAGCTCGTAGCTCTGATCGTAGGGAAAGTGACTGTAATCGTCGCGAATCTGTTCGACGATGCTGCCATTTGCTGCCGTACTCATCGAACTTTCCCCTACGTTTCTTCTGCGGGCACGTCTACCTCTGGCCATAGGCGTTCTAGCTGGTAGCGCCAGGCCGTGAGTGCATTTTGCTGATAGCTGCTGTCACTGTTTTGCATATCGCCCATCATGCCCTCGGCGTAAAAGCGGTCTAACGTTTGCATGGTTGCTTCAAGCGACTGACCCTGTAGCTTTGCCGCAGCGATAATCTGCCGCACCTGATCTTCGATCATGCGGTTGAAGAAGGGCTCAACGCCCTGTTGTTTCATTGTTAGCAGCTGATCCATCGCACCCTCAAAGTGAGGCTGACTCAGCGAGGCGAGGTCGTGCTGAAATACGCCCCACAAGACAGCTTGGTGAAAGGCATACCGGGCCTCTTGGGTTTGGTCGAAGTTAGCCGCCATGATTTGGTTCAAAAAGGGCTGCGCCTCTTGTACCGGCACGATAGGTATCAGCAACCGCAGCCAGCTTCCATCGGCGGACAGCAGCACCAGTAACCGAAAATCTGGTGTATCGACCTGCCATGCCTCGGGGGGACTAACCTGGCAGCTGTCACCGTATCGTTTTTTCAAAAGCGTGGTGATGTCGTCCGACGTCATGGCAGTAGCCCCTCCGGTTGGCTCTTATCGATTGTATCGACTTTTACAAGCTGAGGCGGGACCGGACAGGGGGTTAGAAAAGATGCTGGCGTCAAAAAAAGAGGTGCAGTTGCCTGCACCTCAGTTCACAGTTGGAAGATGGCGGGCTGCTTGTGAAGCAACCCGGTCAGGCTTGCGACTTATGCAAACCACTCCTCGACCGCTTCGGCCTTGGTGTTGGTGTTGCGGGAGGGCGTCTCGCGAGTGAAGGTCATTTGGATGTCGCGAGTTTGCTCACCGTCTGAGGCGACAGCCACAATCGGGAAGTCGATGACGCCATCCTGGAAGGACATCTGGAAGCGGAAGGTACCATCGGGGTTGAGTTCGATCTTCTTGCCGCCGATGGTAACCGTCGCGTCGGGCTCGGTTGCGCCGTAAACAATCAGCTCGGCGTCGGCCACCAGCCAGAACTTGCGAGGACGAGCAGGCTGAGATAGCTCGGAAGCGCCGATACCCGACATGTTGAGGCCAGATACGCTAGGGAATGCCCACATGCCCACACCCGAAGGGAAGACGTAGGAGCTGATGGCCTGCTCGGGCACCTGCTGCATCGAACCGAACAGGGAACCGGCAATCCGCTGAGCTTCGGTGGATTGAGCCTTGTCGAAGATCTGCTGGTAGATGGGGTTACCTTCTGCATCTACACCAGCCGCCTGCTTCTGGCTGGGCGGTACCAGCTTCATCAGGGTCTTGCCGCGGAGGTCGGCATCCCAATCGACGGTCATGAAGTGGTCTTCAATCCAGTCGGAGGGGTAGACCGGCGGCACATGCACCGGTAGAGAGCGGGCCAGCAGCAGCCAGCGGCCGTCAGCTGCCATGTAGCCAATCTCAACGACGTAGTCGCGATCGCTCACCGGAATGGGCATGAACCATTCCCGTGCCATCTCGTCGCACTCGTACTGCTGCAGGCTATGGGGGCTCTGGCTGTTGAGGTCAATATCGGTAACGTCGTAGAAACGCAACGCTAGCCGCTGACCGCCCTGATGGCGGAGGACTTCTTTGTGGTCATTGGGGATGTCCCAGTAGGCATAGGCCCACTGAGGGTCGCGAGGCATCAGCACAATGCGGCTCTCGCCGTAGCCGCTAGGGAGTTCACCCAGGTCTGCATCCACGTCAGCAAGCTGTTCCATCGTTGCCGTAGCTGTATAACGAGATGCTTCCACTTCTACCTGGCCCTCCACTGTAGCCGTTGTTTCTACCGGCGTTGCAGCCGTTGTTGTTGCAGTCTGAGTCGGCGCTGATGACGCACCCGCGCTTGCCTGGGCCTTTTGAATGGCTTCAACCAGTTCCACCTTTCGCATACGGCTGTAGCGAGAAACACCGTATTCACTGGCAACCCGGCGCAGCTGCCGCAGGGTCATCTCCTCTAATGGAATTCGAGTTCCGTTGGACATAAAAATCACATCTCCTCTGGAGTAATTAAATAGGCTTTTCTTAATAGGCGGGCCGGGATCAAAAAGCTTGATCTCATCATGCAGAAAGTTCCTCTCGGGATCAAGCCCCTTAATTGGGAAAAGTTGGCTTCATGCCAGGGTTTTAGAGATTGCATAGGGGTTTCAGGGATCGATATGTCATGAAATCATGAATTAATGGGGATCGAGGTTGTGCAAGAAGAAGGTCGTATTGTCTGGAAGCCTTGATAATGGGATCGCTGCTAGAAGGCCATCACGTTGTGGTGTGTGCGTTGGCTCAACATCACCAGGGGGACAACGGCTGGGCCAGCTGGCCATAGCTAGCCGCCAGATCCGTCAGGATAAGGCGGCGGCGCCGTCTCGTTCTGGGCCGCGTCGGATAGCTTCACTCGGTGTCCTGACGTAAATGGCACGTAAGTGGCGCTAACTAGATTTGCTTTATCAAATGGCATGGCCCAACTTCGGCGGCTCAACGCGAAGGGCACAGACCGTTCAGCGCTGTAAGCCGTGGTGTGTGGAATGATGGAGGGGGTACAGCATGAGGAGCAACGTTGACTGATCGCGAGAAGGGGAGCCGGATTCTAGGGCGGGTGCTGCCAGCTGCGGTGCAGTTGTGGGTGAGATCGCAGGTTGACCATATCGAGTCCCTGGAGCTGCAGCTAAAGGGCACGGATCGTCAGGTGTTGGGTGGCTGTATTCCCGGTGTGTTTCTATCTGCCCAGCGGGCGGTCTACAAAGGCATTCACCTAGACAGCGCGATGGTCTCTGCTGAGGGCATTCAAATCAACTTAGGGCAAGTGCTACGAGGCAGGGCGCTGCGACTTCTAGAGGCGTTCCCTGTCCACGGTGAGGTGGTGGTCTCCGAAGCTGGGTTAAATGCATCGTTGGATGCACCTTACCTGTCCGTTGGGGTCGAGAGCTTCTGGCAATCGCTGACGCAGCAACCCGGTGTCGCTGAGGAACTGGCGCAGCACTACGGCGCTGTTGAGACCTCTTCAAGACCTGTCGCGACAGTGGCTCGACTGTTGCCCGACCGGCTGATGCTGACCCGTCAAAACCAGCAGCTTCAGGCTGGGCTCGATGTGGTAAACGGGCATCAACTCTACTTGAAGCAGCCGACCTGGGTGACGGCTGCTGGTTGCCTTCCGAGCCAGTCGCTCGAAGGCTTTTTCTGGGATCTGGGTCCCGAAACTCAAATTAAGACGCTGACGCTGCAGCCGGGGGAGCTACGCTGTGCAGGTCAAATCGAAATTACGCCCTAAAGGGTTAACAGCGGCAGCAGTAGGGTGACGAAGTAGAACACCAGTGGTGCCGTAAACACGTAGCTGTCGGTGCGATCAAGAATGCCGCCGTGCCCTGGAATCAGCTGCCCAGAATCTTTTACCCCTGCATCTCGCTTCATTAGCGATTCTGTCAGATCGCCCAACAGGCTAGAAATGCCGATAATCATGCCTAGGGTGGCTCCGGAGAGCCAGGCCAGCGGCCAGTGCAGGAGCCACCCACCCAGGGCACCAATTAGCACGCTGCCACCAATGCCAAACAGTGCGCCCTCAACGGTCTTTTTCGGGCTGATGTTGGTTAGCGGCGTGCGGCCAAAGGCCCGGCCAAAGGCATAGGCCCCGATGTCAGCGGCCCAGATGCAGGCAAAGCCCAGCAACGTCACTTTGAGCCCTTGGGGTAGGGCATCGAGCTGCCAGGACGTGGGCCAGTAGCCGCCTAAAGGAAGGTTGCTCACCTGGCCTAAATCTCGCAGGCGGATCCAGTAGCTAGGGAGGTAGCCCCCGTAAAACAGACCTAATATTGACGCTGCCACGTCTGCAATGGTGGCGAACTTTGGCTGAAACAGCAGGTAAAAACACACGCAGGTGCCTGCCAGGGCAAAAATCACCTCGATCAGCGGTGGCGACGTATGGGCAGCGACCAGGAGGACCTGGCTGACCAGCAGCGTGGTTTTGGTTGCAGGGTTAATGCCCTTAGCCTGAGCCAGACCAAAAATCTCTAGCTGACCGAGCCAGATGATGATGCCAAAGCCAAGGGTGAAATACCACCCGCCTAGCAAAATCATGCTCAAGGCCACTGCGATCGCAACCCCACCGCTGACAATTCGAGTCCAAGGCATAGAAAAAAATTGAAAGCCGTCTGGTTCAGATCCTAGGGTGCCCCGCCGTTCCACACCAGATGTGCAGTAGATAACATCTACCACAATAAACCCAACCCCAAATTCCTTCAGGCGCAGACCCGATTGGCGGTCGGCTGGTTCAAAGGACTTGTGGCAACCGGCAAAAAGTTTGAGTTAGGTTGCAAGGCCCCAAGCGTCTTGTGCTTAAGGAATACCCTTACTTGGCGTCTCAAGCGAAGTGTCTAAGGCTATATCTTTATTCTGAGGTAGGAAAGGGCAAGGGTTGCGATATCATAACTTTCATATCGGTATGTCATGATGCTACTGTCCCTAGCCTGTGGATACGGACTCACGGGTATGGCTCCGTAGAGTAGATCTCACGGATGCTGCTCAAGGGGCGAAGATTACTGCGCAATACATCCGAAGATCTTTTGGAGAGATACCATGCTGACGCTCAAAATCGTTGTCTATTTGACTGTTGCCTTCTTTGTTGGGCTGTTTATCTTCGGATTCCTCAGTGGAGACCCGGCCCGTAACCCGGGTCGTCAGGACTTCGAATAGGGCGACCTTCGGTAACGCTGCTGTGTGCGTTCCCTTGCTTTAGGCGTCGGGCAACTCCCATCGGCCAACGAGCAGACTTCCTGAGAATTCGGTTGGCTGGCCTAGTCCTAGCCAACCGTTTTTGCTGACCAGATTCGTTCTCGTATGGCTTATCCTGATGTGCCGCCAGTCCCTTATTCAGTAGAGGCGCGGCCTGTACAGACGCAGCGCCTGTCGCCTGAGTTCATCGCAGCAGCCGACGCTAATTCTATTCATGGCGATCAGTCTCAGCCAACACGACACACGTTGGCTGACGTCAGCTATCTGGCACGCGATCTGCTCATTGCCCCCCCATCAACCGATATGGTGGCAGAGGCTGCGGATGCTATGGCGCAGGATCCGGGGCAGCCCATTCTAGAGCCCGAGCCCGAGCCTGACGCATTGCCTGCAACCGATGCGCAAACAGGCGAGACCGCTGAGCCAGGCCCTTCCAGCGCCCCAACGGGTGAGATACCAGATTCTGAAGTCCCAGAGCCTGATTCAGATTTACCAAACCCACCGGCAGCTGAGCCGTCGGGGCCTCGTACCGGCCCCACCCCCATTCCAGAACAGACCCAGCTCAATATCGTTGCAGACTACCAAACCTACGATCCGGCTCGTCAGGTGGTGACGGCACGGGGCGACGTCAGACTGACGCTTAGTGGCTCGTTGCTACAGGCCCAAAAGGTTTGGGTCAACCTGCTCAACCGGTATGTTCTAGCCGAGGGAGACGTCCTCCTGACCCGAGGGGCGCAGATTGTCCGGGGGCAGCGGGCAGAATATAGCCTGTCTCAGGGGGCAGGTACGCTGTTTGACGTCAAAGGGCAACTGCTGCTGACGGCGATTGGGGATGATTTTGCCGATCCAGTTGCTGCCCCACCCAGCAGCCGTTCTGTTTTTGATCCACTTAATCCCGATCAGGGGGTTAGTGCGGTCTCAGGCGCAGGGGGGCTGCAGTTTGGGTCTAGCCCAGGTCTAGACTTTCCTGGCGCCACCGGGGGCCTTCGGCAGCTCCGGTTTGAAGCGGATGAACTTGATTTTGATGCGCTGACCTGGCGGGCTGACCGGGCTCGTATTACTAACGATCCATTCTCCCCGCCAGAGCTGGAGCTGCGTTCAGACCGCATCACCTTGACCAGCCTGAACGACGAGCAGGACCTGCTTCGGGTAGAAAATCCTCGGCTGGTGTTCGATCAGGGGTTTACCCTGCCGCTGTTTAGAAGCGATTACATTCTCAACCGAGGCCAGTTCGATACCGACGATCTCAATCCATTTCCAACCGGTATTGGGGTTGACAGCCGCGATCGCGGTGGCCTATTTATCGAACGCGGTTTTACCGTTTACGAAACGCCCGGCCTTACTGTGGGGGTGACCCCTCGCTACCTGATTAGTACCGGGTTAAATGAGGGGTTGTTTGATGCCGATGCGTTTGGCATCGGTGTAGACCTGAGTGCCCGACTGGGCAACGACATCTCACTTGCAGGCACGGCAGACCTATCTGGGTTGACCCTAGACGAGATTTCTGAAAATCTGCGGGCCAGTCTGCGGCTCCAGCGACCCATTGGCACCCATACCCTAGCGTTGGAGTACAGCTATCGAGATCGTCTCTTTAACGGCTCGCTGGGCTTTCAGGATGTGCGATCTAGCGTGGGGGCGGTACTGCTCTCGCCCATCATTCCCCTCAACGACTCCGGCCTAGTGCTGGACTACCAGGTCGGCGCTCAATACATTACCGCAGAGACTGACCGCACCGCCCTCTTGGGTGACGACTCCCCCGATGCGTTGGTCAGCCTGGGACGGTTTCAGGGTAGTGCTCGCTTGGGACAGTCCTTCATCCTTTGGCAGGGCGAACCGCTACCGGCAACACCCACAGAGGGGCTGCGCTACACGCCCTATCCGCTGACGCCGACTATCTCAATGGGGGCGAGTTTGCGAGGTTCTGCAACCTACTACACCAGTGGCGATCTGCAAGAACTGGTCGCGGGTGATGTTCGCTTTGACTTTCAGTTTGGGCACCTGTCTGAACCCGTTCTAGACTACACCCGATTTAATATTGGCTACTATCAAGCCCTCGTGGGGGGAGACGATTCGCCTTTCTTATTTGACCGCGATGTGGACCGTCGAGTACTGTCCTTTGGTCTGATGCAGCAGGTCTACGGTCCAGTGCTGTTGGGGTTTCAGACCTCTCTAAACATAGACAGTGGGGACGATGTCAGTACCGACATCATCCTTGAATACAGCCGCCGCAGCTATGGGGTGCTGCTGCGCTATAGTCCTACCCGTTCAGCGGGTGCCATTGGCTTTCGTATTAGCGACTTTAGCTGGGTGGGCAGTAGTGATCCGTTCGATACGCTGGGTAGAGATGTTGAGGGTGGGGTTATTCAGCGCCGATGAGTCTAATTTGATACAAATCTAGCCCTCCAAAGCTGTGATGAAGTGCCGACAGACCTGTTAAAAATGCTTGAAAACCCTTAAGCTTTTGATATCAAGACGGGTGTAGGCGGATAATATCCGTATTCGCCACAATAGAAAAAACTCGGGTTCAAGACTATACATGGATCACATGGGTATCGCAGCTCGCAAGATACCCCAGGTGTAAGCGTGAATCTGGAAACGCTTGGCAAGCAAACTATGCAACCTTCTCTAGCGCAAGAGGCCAGGCAAGCCGTCCTGCTGCTCAATGAATATGCTTTCGAACTGGGTTGGCAAGAACCGACAGCCCAGGTTTTGACGTGGCTGGAAACCTATCGTCCCAGTTGGATTCGGGATGCTGTGGTTGAAGCACTGCATCAGGGTCGGTATAAGGCCATTTCGGTGCAGCAAATTTTGGCCCTTTGGCAGCGCCGGGGACAGCCGGTAAAACACTTCACGAAGGAGTTTGAGCGCACCATTGCGCTGCCGCTAGGCATGCAACTGACGATGTCGTTGCCATCTTTACCCACGTCAGCAACCGCCGCTACTCCTAGCGCTGTTGGCCACGTAGCGTCTCAGGATGCGTCTCAGGTTTCTTCAGAGGCGCAAGCGCAGGTGGCCGCGAACGGCACTGCTCAGCATCCAGCCGGATTGGACGATCTGTCGGTCTGGGATGAGGTGACGCCGCCATTTAGTGATACTGAAACGGTGACGCCAGCTTGGTCTTCGCAGCCAGCGACCCGACCCAAAAGAGCGGCCAATCAGGTAGCTTTGAGTGCGATCTCAACCGACCGAGGTGTACTAACTTCCACGCACCAGCCCATCCAGCCCTTTCGCCCGCAACTCCCCTTTCCTCGCCACCGCCGCTACTAAAGGGTGTAGGCAACAGGGGGGTAGGCGACGATATAGCAATTCGGCCCAAAGCCATAAGTCTGTCAGAGGGAATCGTCAGTGATCCCCCTTGACTGCCTCTAGCTCTGCTGTCTCTGGCTTTAGGCGGAATCCCGCCCCGCTGAGCGGTCTAGCTGGGGGCACTTCGCTCAAGCCTCCGAGTATCGCTATCCCTTAATCACAAAGCACTTCGTGCGGAGCAAACCGGCTTACCCTTTTCGCGGATTGCTATACAATTGCTTGAGAGTATTAAGTATTCGTTACGAAGCGGGAGTTGGGCATGGGTCGCAAGCAGGCCATTATCATTGGCGCTGGGATAGGTGGGCTGTCACTGGGCATTCGTCTGCAAAGCCTAGGCTTCGACACCACCATTGTCGAAAAGCTGGACGCGCCCGGTGGTCGCGCCTACGTGCGTAAGGCCGAGGGCTTCACCTTTGACATGGGGCCAACGGTGATTACCGTGCCCCACTTCATCGAAGAACTCTTTGCGCTAGAGCGGGATCAGGCGGCGCTCACCCAGCCCGATTTCCCTTCAGAGATTGTCGACGAGAACAAGCGCATCAAAGAGGGCGTGTCCGGCGGGCCTAACACCAGCCGCTATGTCAAAATTGTGCCGATCCTGCCCTTCTACCGCATCTACTTCGACGACGATACCTTCTTCGACTACGACGGCGATCCTGTCCACACCCGCGAGCAAATCAAGGTATTGGGCGAACCTGGCGATCTAGAGGGCTACGAGCGTTTCCATAACGATGCCAAGGCCATTTTTGAGCGGGGTTTTTTACAGCTGGGCTACACCCACTTTGGCGATGTGGGCTCCATGCTCAAGGTCGTACCCGACCTGATGCAGCTGGATGCGGTGCGCACGCTGTTTGGCTTTAGTAGCAAGTACTTCAAGAGCGACAAGCTGCGCCAGGTGTTTAGTTTTGAAACTTTGCTGGTGGGCGGTAACCCCCTGTCGGTGCCCGCCATTTACGCCATGATCCACTTTGTGGAAAAGACCTGGGGCATTCACTTTGCTATGGGGGGAACCGGGGCCCTGGTGGCAGGTTTCGTCCAGAAGTTCGAAGAGCTGGGCGGCAAGATGGTTTACAACGCCGAGGTCAGCAAAATTAATGTGACCTACGAGGGCGGTAAAAAGGTGGCCAAGGGCATCACTCTTACCGACGGCACTGAGATGGCAGCCGATGCGGTGATCTCTAATGCCGACTGGGCAATGCCCTACGGCAGGATGATTGCGCCCAAGTATCGCTTCTGGACCCAAGATTTACGA
>CAWUKV010000107.1:0-18770 GCA_963923025.1 uncultured bacterium | reverse complement strand
TGGGGCTGCAAGCGTTTGCTTCTGGCGATGCCGGTAATACAGCGCGTAGGCCGCAGGCACAAAATACAGGGCCATCATCGACGCACCGGAAATGCCACCTGCGATCGCAATCGCCAAGGGTCGCCAAAACGGTCCCCCACTCATCAGCAGCGGGACAAATCCGGCAATGGTGGTAATCGTCGTTGTAATCACGTGGCGCGTCGCCTTAATCACCACCTCAACAATGGCGTGCCGGTTGCCCATACTCGACTCAACATTGTCGTTCAGCGCCGACAGCACAATCACCGTGTCGTTAATGGCAATGCCCACCAGGCCCATGCTGCCAACAATTGCCATAAAGCCCAGCACCGAGCCAAATACCTTGAGCGAGAACAATGCCATGCCCACCGAAGCAATGCCCACCACGCCAACAATACTGGCCTGTCGGAAAGAGCCCAGCGATAGCACCAGCGCAATCACCATTACCAACAACAGAATCGGTACAAATGCGGCCAGGTTGCCCTGGGCCTCGCTCTGCTCGGCCTGTTCGCCGCCAAACTCGTAGCGGTACCCCGGTGGCAGGGCAAAGTCGGCCTCCGCTAGCTTCGCTTCAAACCCCTGCTGCACCACCGATGGCAGCACCCCAGCGGTAATAAAGCCCTGGACAATGTTCACCCGCTCTTCATTGCGGCGGGCAATCTTTGCTAGCTCGGGCTGTAGGCTAAATTCACCAAACACCTCTGCGGAGCGGAAGCCGGAGTCAGCCCCTTGCAGATTCAGCGAGGCAATGTCTTGCAGGTTGGCCCGCTCAGCATTGGCAACGCGCACCCGCACGGGTAGGCTCTCGGTCGCCTCGAGAATAGAACCGCCGGTGGTGCCCTCCAAATACGCCACCAGCTGCTCCGAAATTTCGGTATTGTCCAGGCCGCTCTGTCTAAGCTGGGCCTCGTCTACCGTCAGGGCCAGCTTGGGCAGCGTTTCAGTCAGGTCGTCTCGCACGTACACCACCTCGGGCACGCTAGCGAGAATCTGCCGCGCTTCGATGCCCAGACGCCGCAGTTCGGCAACGTTCGGGCCGTAAATGCGCATCTCCACCGGCGCGTCGAACGGTGGCCCCTGCTGGAGCTGTTTCACCAGCACGCGGGCACTGGGAAAGGCCGCATCTAGGTCAGCTTGCAGGTCTTGGATAATCGGCGCGACGTTGACGCCCGTGGTCAGGTTGACCATTGCCTGGGCGTACTGGGCCTGGTTGCGGCGGTTGCCGGTGAAGTTGTAGTAAAACTTCGGCGCGCTCTCGCCAATGAACCAGTGGACTTCCGCCACATTGTCGTTTTGCAGCAGCACCTCACGGGCCTGAAGCATTTGGGACTGGGTTTCAGCAATGGCCGTTTGCGGGGCAAACTCCACCTCTACCTGTACCTGGTCCCGCGAGACGGAGGGGAAAAACTGCTGGTCTAGGGTGCCAGCGGCGATGAAGCCCACAAGGGGAATGATTAGAGTGAGTGCGATCGCAAATAGCGGTCGCCGCATGGTCCACTGAAGCGACCGCCGATAGGGGCGCGACAACAGGGGAGAAGAGAATCCTTCCACCCACCAGGCCCCTGGCTTCAGCAAAAATCGCTTCACCATAGGCAAAAATCCCCGTCGGTGTCGGTCCTGTAACTCCGCTTCTGCCTCGTGGGTGCCGCCCAAAAACCGTCCGGCCAGCGCAGCAATCACCGTTAGCGACAACGCCAAAGAAGAAATCAGGGCAATGATCACGCCTAGGGCAATGGTGCCGACAAACTCGCCTGCCGCCCCCGGCAACAGATAGATGGGCAAGAACGTTGCCACCGTGGTAACCGTCGAGGCAAACAGCGGCACTTTTAGGTAGTTCACCGTCTTGGTCACCGCTTCTAGCGGGGCATCGCCGTGTTCCAGCTCCATCTGGATTTCGTCTACGGCAATAATGGCGTTGTCAATCAGCAGACCTAGCGCAATGATGAGCCCGGTGACGGACATTTGGTGAATGGGTACGCCCAACACCCCCATCCAGCCAAAAACGGCCAGGGAGGTCAGCGGCAGCGCCGTCCCTACAATCAGTGCGGCCCGCCAGCCCATGGTGAACAGCGTCACGGCCACCACCAGCAGCGCCCCCACAAACAGGTTGTTCAGCAGCGTGCCAATGCGCGTCTCGACGTAGGTACTCTGGTCAAAAATGGCGTCTAGGCTCACCCCCTGGGGCAGGCGTCCTTCAAAGTCGGCCAGCACCGCACGGACGTCCTTGGCCCAGTTGTCGATTCTTAGCCCCGACTGCATCATTACGGCGGCAACGACGGCAGGTTTGCCGCTAACCAGGGCTAAATCTGTGACCGGCTGCTGCACGCCCCGGCTTACCTGGGCCACGTCACCCAACAGCACAAACTGTCCCCCATCCGTTTGAATGGGAATCTGGCGAATCTGTTCTAGGCTGGTCAGCTCGCTCTGCACCTCGATGGCAATGTCTTGCTGGTCATTGCGCAACAAACCCGCCGAGACCTTGGCATCGCTGGTTTGAATGCGGCTCGCCAGCGCCTGGGGCGAGAGCCCAACGGACGCTAGGGCCGCTGCGTCCACTTCAACAACAATCTCTTCGCTCGGTTCACCAAATAGCTCTACCGCTTCGGTACCCGTGACGCCCCGCAGCTGTAGCGACAGTTCCTCACCGTAGCGGCGCAGTACCGCATAGTTGGGCTCGGTGGGCAGGTTCCAGGTTAGCGAGGCAATCAGCGTGTAGGCTTTGACATCGGCTTCGTCTAGCTCCGGTTCACTGGTCCCTGGCGGCAGCAGCACGGCAGCGTCTGCCAGCTCGTCGCGCACCTTCGACCAAATTGGCTGGGCGTTGTCGATGGTCTCCGATAGCTCAATTTGAACCGTAGAGAATCCCACCCGCGAATCGGAAGAGAGTACAGAAATCTCTTCGAGTTCCGACAGCTCTGCCTCAATCGGTTCTGTAACCAACGCCTCGACCCGCTCGGCGTCTGCCCCGGGGTAGGCCGTCTGCACCACGGCAATGCGCGAGACCAGTTCCGGGTCTTCTTGTCGGGGTAGCGACTGGAATGTGACGAACCCCCACACCAACAGCATCACCACCGTTAGCACCAGCAGCCGAACGTTTTGATAAAAGGGCCTAACCACGGGTTTATTCTCCTGCTGAGGTGCCAGTTAATGATTGAGAAACCTGTTCTACCGGCTCCACCGGCTGACCAGGCACCAGGCGGTGGGTGCCGTCTGCGACCACCACATCCTCCGGTCGCAAGGTGCCGCGTACCAGGGCACGGTCGGCCTCCTGGTGAACAATTTCGACCGACTGCGGAGCGACGGTGTAGCCACCGTTATCGTCGGGTACCAGCACATAGCAGGTCCACAGCCCGCGAATGCCCTGGGTCAGCGCCGAGGTCGGTAGCCAGATGCCCTCTGCGACTACCGATTCGCTGAAGTCGACCCGTACGGTTTGTCCAGCACTGGCGCGGGCTGCTGCCGCCGCTTCTACGGCTAGTACCACCGTCTGGGTGCGCGTTTGCAGGTCTACCTCGGGCAGTACCGCTGTTACCCGCGCTGCGTAGGGCTGCTCACCTAGATAGATGGTTTTCTCATCGCCGATACTGAGCTGACGGGCCGCGTCCGCAGGCATACCCACCCGGACCTCGGGCGTGGCCTGCTCTAGCAGGCGCAGTACCGTCTGCCCCGCTCCGACCACCATGCCCTCATCGGTCTGTTGGCTGGCGACCACCCCGGCAAAGGGGGCCCGCAGCGTGCTTTTGGCAATGGTCACGTCCATATCGGCAATGCTGGCGTCGAGCTGCTGCACGAGCGCCACTTGGGCAGCGACCTGCTCGGGCCGGGTGCCGTTTTGCAGCTCCGCCAGGGTGCTTTGGGCCTGGTCCAGGCGAGCCTGCAAGGACCCTTCCGTAAAGCTCACCTCGTCCAGCTCTTCTCTAGAAATGGCCCCCTGGGCGTACAAAGATTCTCGTCGAGTCCGCTGCACCGCTTGCAAGCTGAGCTGCTGTTCGGCATCTCTGACCGCTGCTTCGGCTACGGCAATGTCTTCGGACCGAGCCCCAGCTTGGAGTTCTTGCAGTTGGGCGTTGGCGCGGGCTCGTTCGGCTACCAGCTGCTGCCGCTGGGTTTGTAGGTTGCGAATGTCGAGTCGGGCCAGCGGCGTGCCTGCGGTAACCGCTTGCCCTTCATCCACCAGCACAGCCACCAGCTGACCGCTGCGCTCAAAACCCAGGTCGCTGGCCTGCAGGGCCGCCACTTCCCCGGTGTAGGTGCGGGAGACTTCGTAGCTGTCTACGGCGCTGACGGCAATGGTTTCAACCGGGAGAATCCGCTGGCTACTCTCCTCCTGGGTAGCGGGTTCGGACTGACCACGGACGATGGGAACGGCCACTACTAATAGCCCAACAACACCTAAGCCCGCCAGCAGCCACAGGTTAGGCCGACGGTGAAAGCGATTGCGCTGAGCAGCGGGTAACGGATTGGAAGACATGGCTTTTGCAATTTAGGGTGCAGGCGGGTTGGTGCGAGATGCAGTGGGCTGGCTGGCACGGACAGGCCATCTGCTCAACGGCAAGAACAATTTGTCGTAGTGGTGACGACAGACACAGCCTCTCCAGATGGGGTTGAGTGGGGTGGCAAGCGGGCAAGACGGGATCGATAAGCAGGACCGTGCTTGCGACAAATTCAATACGATATTCAAACGCTCGTTTGAATTAATTAAAACGTACGTTTGAATATTGCGCAATGTTTCTTTTGCTCCCCCTACCAATTAGTCAGGTAGGTCGATACAGTGGGGGTATGGCGTCTGCAACACCCACCGATACCAAGACTCAAATTCTCAACGTCACAGAGGCCCTGATTGCTGAACGGGGCTATGCCGGTACAACCGTCCGCAACATCATCAATCAGGCGGGCGTTAACCTAGCGGCGGTTCACTACCACTTTGGGTCCAAAGAAGATTTATTCCGGGCCGTGTTTTCGCGGATATCGGACCCGATGGTGACGGCCCAGTTAGCGCTGCTGGCCGAGGCCGAAGTCGAGCAGCAACCGGCGTCGGTGGACGCGATCTTGACGGCCTTCCTCAAACCGCCAATTAAGCAGCTGGTGCAGAACGCCGCCGACTCTCGGGTGATTCGGGCGCAGTTTATGGGGCGCTGCTGGAGTGAGCCAGAGCCTGTGCAGAGCATTGCGTCTCAGTGTTTTGCTGCCAGCCGAGTGGCCTTTATTGGGGCGCTGCAACAGGCTCTACCCAACCAGTCAGAAGACACCCTGATTTGGAAGCTAGATATGGTGATTGCCACGCTGGTGCGGCTGACCTCCGATGCGGGCAAAGCTAAAGCGCTGCTCCAGGGTACGCAGGATGAGGATATTGACCGGGCGATTGAGCAGCTGGTGGCGTTCCTGACGCCGGGGATGATGGCGGCATAGACCGCAGGGATCGCGCCTTCTCAGGATAGAACTCTGCATCGTTTTGTTGACTTGCGATCGCAGTTCCCCGATAGCCAAAATCCGGCCCCGTATAAGGAGCTAACCCTGCTGTCGTGTGTTGATAATGCGCTGGTATAAACGCAATCAAAAGCTTTACGGGAGAATACGGGCGTCTGGGTCAAATTGCTCCTACAATAACAGCAAATTTTTTTGATTCAGACCGTTACGAACCCAGGCCCGATTGGGAATCAATGGAGTAACCGCTGAATGCAAACTTGGCCCTCTCAACGCTGCGTGCCCATGACCTCTGTTCCGACCCATTCCAAGCCGTTGGAGTCCCAAGTAAGCGCCCCCGGCCAGCCAGGGTCAATGCGGCTGCTGTGGCCGATTGTGTGGCTGAGCCTGCTGGCGGGGTCCAGCGCGGTGGGCGTTTGGGCCACGGTTTGGATGACGCGGATTCCGCCACTGCCCAACTGTCAGCAAACCTCTACCTTTAGCACCGACAGTGAGCTGCTGTACTGTGCTAGCGCTGCCGCGGCCAGCAAGACCGACGCCGCCCTGATCGACGCCATTGATTTAGTCAGCAGTTGGGATGCGGGGCATCCCCTTTACGACGACTCCCGTAGCCGCCTCAATGACTGGACCCGTCAGCTGCTGGGCAAGGCCCGCACCTACGTCGGCAAGGGCGATCTAGCCCAGGCCCAGAACCTAGTGGCAGAAATTCCGATTACCGCCGAAGTCCACACCGAAGCCCAGCAGGAAGCTCTGGCCTGGGGGCAGGAATGGGACCGGGGTGTTGCCACTGTGAAAGCCATCGACCAGGCCATTCAAGCAGAGGACTGGTCGGCAGCGCGGCAGTCGCTGCAAGACCTGAAGCTGCTCAAAAGCGACTACTGGCTAAAGACCCAGCATCAGGTGCTGGCAAAACGCCTACAAAAAGAGCAGACCGCCTACGAACAGCTGGACGAAGCACGTACGCTGGCGGCCAGTGGTGACATTGACGACGTGGCCGAGGCGTTTGCCCTGGCTCGTCAGGTCAACATTCAGACACGGGCCTGGCCTGCGGCCAAGGCAGAGATCGAAAACTGGGCTGACGACCTGCTGCAGTACGGCTTCCAAAAGTGGGAGCAGGAAGATTTGGAAGCTGCGATCGCAATCATTCAGCAGGTGCCCCTCGACCTAGCCAAGGCCCCCGAGGCAGAAGACCTGATCTACTTTGCCCATGCCCAGCGACTCGCCACAGCCAACGACACCTGGGTGCCCACCTACGGCGACATGCTCAACCTGGTCGAAGCGATGGAGGCAGTCAAGCGCATCGACCCTACCAGCCCGTTTTACAGCGACGCCCAGGCCAGCTTAGTCACCTGGACCCAAAAGCTAGAGGACGTTAAACAGCTGTATGCGGCCAACCTGCTGGCCCAGATCGGTCTGCGGCCCACCTACGAACTGGCCGTGACCCAGGCGCAACAGATTCAGCCCGACCGACCCCAGCGGCAACAGGCCCAGACGCTGCTCTCCCACTGGGGCAAAGAGATTGAGCGGATCGAAGATCAGCCAATTCTCTCCCGTGCCGACGCGCTGGCAGCCCAAGGCGATATTCCCGCCCTGCAAGCCGCGGTCGCAGAAGCCCGCAAGGTAGAACTGGGCCGAGCCTTGCGCATCGACGCCCAGACCCGAATTGCCACCTGGCTCAGCCGCGTCGAAATTATTGAAGACACCCCCTTCTTGGACAAGGCCCAACAGCTAGCCCGCCAGGGTAAGCTGCGCGAAGCCGTTGCCGAGGCCAGCAAGATTGAATCGGGGCGGGCGCTGCACAGCGATGCCCAGGCTTCCATTGGCGAGTGGACCACCCAAATTCAAATCTCTGAGGACCGACCGATTCTGCAAGAGGCCGAACAGCTGGCGGCCCAGGGAAGATTATCGGATGCCATTGCAGTGGCCAGCCGCATCCGCCGGGGGCGAGCCCTGTCCGGTCAGGCCCGCAGCAACATCGCCATCTGGTCCAATCAGCGCGAGGCCATTCTGTCGGCCCGTAGCCGCGCGGCTGGCGAAGCGTCCTATGATGAGTCAGATACCGATACTGACGACTAACCCCGCATGAGCCGCCCCTTACATCTGGTTTTAGTCGATGCTGACCCCACATTTCGGCTAGGGCTGCGGGTTTGCCTAGAGCAGTTGGGGTTGGTGGTGGTCGCAGAGGCGACCAGCGGCACCGAGGCGCTGACGCTGATTCGCCAGCAGCAGCAGGCCCAACAACAGGCCTTCAACAACCCAGCGGCTCGGCCTGCGCCGCCCGCCGCCGATCTGGTGGTACTGAGCCTAGAACCCCAGCGCCCAGACGACGCACCAGGGCTTAAGGTATGCGCCCAGCTCAAAACAGGCTTTCCCAACCTCAAAATTATTGCCCTTAGCGACCAGCCGACCCCAGTGCTAGAAGCCGCTGCCCGTCAGATGGGGGCAGACGGTGTGGGCAGTCGAGCCATGCCCGTAAGAGACTTAGCTAAGCTGGTGCAGCGGGTGGCGGGTCGGTCCCTGGCCGTTGATGCGGCCAGGCTAGAGAATCGTCTGGGTGAGGTGATTCCCGGACCGTTCACAGCTATGCGGCAGAGCATGCGGCTGTCGGGGCTACAGCAGATTGAGCAGGCCATGGCAGGGGTGCGATCGCAGCAGCAGCATCCCCTCTCCTGGTTAGAACAAACCGTCTTAGCAGGCCGCATGAGAGAACTGCGGGCCGCCCGCTGGTGTGTGCAGAAGCTTTGGGCCACGCCACAGTTTGAAACCGACGCCTGGTCCCGCTCGCCAGTTGAAGCCACTAACGTGCCCGACCCGGTCCTAACGGGTCTAAATCAAACCGCTGCCCTATCCCGTTCTGATCCATCCGCCCTCAGTACGACACCCGATGCGCCCCTTGCCCCTCGGAGCGGCGACCTGCAAACGGTCGTAATCGAAGGGGTGTTTGCCAAGCTACAAACCGGGCTAGAAAATCACAGTTCTGCCCCCCTCGAAATTGACATTCTGCGCCTCGACAAAAAGCGTGAGCTGCTGTTCACCGTCCTGCGTCAGCTCGAAACGCTGGTCAACGAGCTACGACAAACCGCCATTCCTCCGGGGCAGCTGTCCGAAAAGTCTCCTCAAATTCTCAGCGACCTGTGGGAACAGGTAATAGAAGACTATTTTGGCAAGTATTACACCGTGCGCGTCAACCAGGTTGAACAGTCGGTTGTGGCTATCTTAGAGCAGGAAAAGCCCGTTGTTCAGCTCGAAATTCTCTCTCAGATTCCGCTAGTTCCAGAACTGCTGGCCCACTGGCTTTACCAGGAGTCTTTACTGATCGACGGCTCCCCCTACATTGCCACCACATCAGAGGCCATCCGCCACAGCGAACAGATTCTAGAAAATCTCCTCATTCAGGTGGCAAATGCGGTGATTCAGCCATTGCTTAACCGTCTAGCTGATGTCGAGACAATCAAAAAGAGTTTCTACAATCGCCGGGTCATGTCGACCCGAGACATTGAAAAATTTCGCAACGACCTGGCTTGGAGAGCCCGCCTGGACCGCTGGGTCAACGAGCCCAAAGCCATATTCGAAAGCCAGTATCGCCTGTGGGTGCTGACGCCCATCGGCCTCGACCAAACCAGCATTTACGCCCCTCGCCGCGACGAGCTAGACCAGCTCTCTGGCCTACAGTGGGCCGTCACCATGGCGTTAGAAACGCGAGACGCCCTGTCTCCCCGCGTTCGAGCAGTGTTTGCCTTTGTGGGCAGTGGCTTTGTCTACGTCCTCACAGAAGTCGTGGGTCGTGGCATTGGCCTGATTGGGCGCGGCATCATCCAGGGCGTTGGCAGCGCCTGGCAAGATACGCGACGCAGTAAACGGCGTGAACCCTACAAGGGCTTCAACGAGTGGGAGTAGGTCTCCTTCGCAGGTTTCTATATCAGCTCCCCTTCACCTTTTCCCCTTCACCCTTGCCCCAATTCAACCGAAACAAGATGTACCCGCGCATCCCTATGGTCACTAGCGGTTGCTATACATGAGTCAATCAGTAAATCCATCACGACAATCGCTATGGTAGAGAGGCGCTATCCCACTTAGCGCACAACAACACCGCAGTCTCATTACCGCAGTCTCATTACCGCAGTCTCATTCGGTCGTACTGTTTGAGGCTACAACACACTGATTTAAAAGGCATCCTATGAAGTACCTACCCTTGGCGGCCCGTGTTTTTCTATCGCTGATCTTCTTGAGTGCGGCCTATAACCACATCGTTGGGTTTTCTGGTTTTGTCGGCGTAATTGGGTCTCGTCTGCCGCTAGCCGGACTTCTGGCAGCAGGCACAATTGTCTTTCAGTTGCTGGGGGCGCTGTCGCTCATTTTGGGCTACAAAACGCGCTGGGGAGCCAGTCTACTTATCGTTTTTCTAGTTCCTGCCTCCCTGATCTTTCACAACTTCATTGCCGATGCGGCTCAGCTCAACCCGTTCCTCAAGAATGTAGGACTCATCGGTGGGCTGCTAATGGTGATCTACGCTGGGGCCGGACCGCTCAGTCTAGATGGACCAGCCTCAGCTTAGGCACGGCTTTACTGCTTTGCACGAATCTGAAGCGCCTCGTTAGCCTGCTCTCGGTCATCGAAATGGATTTTTTCGGTGCCGATGATCTGATAGTCCTCGTGGCCTTTGCCCGCAATTAAAATGCCGTCTCCGGGCTGGGCACTGGTAATCGCCTGCTCAATGGCAGCGGCGCGATCGCAGACCACTTCGTCCGGCCCCAGGTCCGCGTCAATGCCCGCCACCACATCGTCGAGAATACGCTGGGGGTCTTCAGTTCTGGGGTTGTCGGAGGTGACCACAATGCGGTCGGCCAACTCGTAGGCAATGCGGCCCATTTGTGGGCGCTTGGTGCGATCGCGATCGCCGCCGCAGCCAAACACGCAAATCAGCTGGCCGCTGACAAAGGGACGAGTGGCCTTGAGCGCATTCTCCAGGCTGTCGGGCGTGTGGGAATAGTCCACCAGCACGCTCACGTCCTGGTCAGGGCTGACCTGCACCCGCTCCATCCGACCGGGGACGCCGTTAAAGCTAGGTAGGGACGCAGCGATCTGCTCTAGCGTCACGCCCAGGTGCAGGGCTGCGCCCACAGCGGCCAGCAGGTTTTCTAAATTAAACTGTCCCACCAGCGGGGACGTAAATGCGGTGCTCCCCTGGGGCGTTACCAGCGTGCCGCTGACGCCGCTTGACCCGTAGGACAGGTCTGTGGTGTAGAGGTCCGCCGCGCGGTCTGAAACGCTGTAGGTCCACACGCGGTCTTTGGCGAGTCGGTCAATCAGCTGCTGGCCGTAGTCGCTGCTTTGGTTGACGATGGCACGACCAGTGGGCTTGAGGTAGTCGGCGCCAAACAGCAGCGCCTTGGCCTCGAAGTAATCATCCATGTCCTTGTGGTAGTCCAGGTGGTCCTGGGTCAGGTTGGTGAAAACCGCCACCTCAAAGGGGCAGCCCCAAACGCGCTTCTGCGACAGCGCGTGAGAACTCACCTCCATCACCACATGCTGACAGCCCGCATCCCGCACCTTGGCCAGCTCACCCTGCAGGTCCACCGGAAAGGGCGTAGTATGCACGGCGGCTTCCTGGTGACCGGGCCAGCGGGTGTAGAGGGTACCGATCAGGCCCGTTGCCTGCTCCGCCTGGTTGAGAAAGTGCTCAATAATGTGGGTGGTGGTAGTCTTACCGTTAGTGCCGGTAACGCCCACCAGATTTAGCTTTTGGCCGGGGTAGTCGTAAAAAGCGGCAGCCACCTCCCCGCAGGTGGTGATCATGTCCTCGACGGGAATCAGCAGCGGCGCGTCCTGCTCAGGGGCGGGGCGGGCTTTGAGCGCTTGCGGGGAAACGAGGGCCGCGATCGCACCTGCCGCCACGGCACTGGGCCAAAACTCTCCACCATCAACCCGAGTACCCGGCATGCCCACAAACACATCACCGGGGCTACAGGCGTGGGAGTTCGTGCAAAGGCCCTTCACCGCCTGGTCCCAGGCGGGGTGCTCCGGGGTAATCGTCGTCTTTTTCGAATCTTCAGGCAGCTTGGCCCACAGCTCACGAAGCTTCATGTCATCAACTCCTAACAGGTTGGGCCTATTTTGCCTCAAACGGCCCCAGGTAAGTCTGTAACATACGCTCCAATTGCGCGATTGGGGCACGGGGCGATAGACGAGGCAAGGGCTGTTCGACGAGCTGAGCAGGGTCCTCTAACGCTCGCTCAGGAAAGGCTTCAGCAATCGGCACCACCCGACACAGTACCGGGATTTCGTACTGATATCGCTCAAACCAGTCAGGATTCTGAGTGATGTCGCGAATTTCTACCTGGAGGGGTAGATGATCGAGCTGATCGAGCTTTTCCTTAAGCCCATCGCATAGGTGGCAGCCGGGCTTGCTGTAAAAAATGAGCAACTGCATAGGCCTAAAGCGGTCAACCATGAACTTTTGTGTCATTCAATTACGATAAGATGCCACCGGTACCCAAGTAGAGGGTTTCTCAAAACCCTACCCACGAAGTTCGGTTAATCTCCCGTTTATCGGTCGGGATAGTGGAGTTTCTGGGGTACGATGGGTGGCATGGTTGATCCAAAATCTCGAACAATCATCTCGGACCAGCCCGACAATCCAGCTCAAACAATGGAGTCAAATCATGGTGCAATGTCTTGATGCGCCTGCACGGGCAGCAATTCGCCCAGTCCAGGAACCCGCACAGCTAGACCCAGCACAGCTAGATTTAAACACCCTCAACCAGCAGTTTGAGCAGGCTACCCCACAGCAAATTTTGGCCTGGTGTCTGCAAAACATTCCCGACGGGCTGGTGCAGATGACGTCGTTTAGCCTGTTGGCAGTGACGCACCTGCTGTACGAAGAGCTCAACGCTCGTATCCCGGTCGTCTTTATCGATACGCTTCATCTCTTTCCTGAAACGCTGGAGACGGCACGGAAAGCCCAGGAAATCTACGGCCTGGACCTGCACGTGTTCAAGGCCGAGGGACTGAACAGTCGCGAGGACTTTGCCACCCGCTACGGCGAGGCGCTGTGGGACCGCGACGTGGTCCGCTTCCATCAACTCACCAAGGTTGACCCCCTACAGCGGGCACTGGACGAGCTAAACGTCAAAACCTGGATTACTGGGCGTCGCCGCGACCAGTCAGAAAATCGGCAAGATTTGCCCATTTTTGAGCGAGACGCGGACGGACGGCTGAAGGTTAACCCCTTGGCGAACTGGACCCGTAAGGACATTTGGGGCTACACCCTCAACCACAATGTGATTTACAACCCGCTCCACGACTTGGGCTACACCAGCATTGGCGACGAGCCCCTAACGACTAAGGTGCAGGCTGGAGAAAACGAACGGGCCGGGCGCTGGCGCGGCAGCGTGAAGACCGAATGCGGGATTCATGGGTAGTATGCAGAGGTAGAAATCAGCCCTCTACCGACAATGCCTTTTCCTAACACTGCGTTTATCCACCCCAACGGTGACAATCGTGAGGCGGTCCGGGAGCTACTACACAAAACCGTAGACCTGCTGGTCGAGGCGATGGCTGAGGCCGGTCAGCGGTCGCCATTGCCGCCGCCTATCGATATTAGCAACTGGGCGCAGGTGCCGGAACAGTCTGTAGCGGAGGATGAGCTGCTAGGGAAAGTGCGATCGCACCTCCACCATGCCATGAATGCGGCTCACCCCGGCTACATTGGTCACATGGATTCCATCCCTACAACGGTCTCCATTATTGGCGATATGATAGCCGCAGCGGTCAACAACAATCTGTTGAGTGTGGAAATGTCGCCGCTGTTCTCTCGGCTAGAGCCGTTGGTGATGACAGAGATTGCCCAGGAATTTGGCTTGGGTGACAAAGCCGGTGGCGTTTTGGTTAGCGGTGGCAGTTTGGCCAACCTACAGGCGCTGGCTGTAGCCCGCAACGTCAAACTCAATGCGCTCAAGCAGGGCATTTCAGGCAAAACCCAGCCGGTACTGTTTGCCTCTGACGTAGCCCACACCTCAATTCAGAAGGCGGCCATGATGCTAGGGCTGGGCACAGACAGTGTGATTCCTGTCAAAACCAACCCTAACTCTCAGATTGACTCTCCCGACTTAAAGAACAAAATCGAACAGGCGCGACAGCAACACCAGCAGCCCTTTGCCGTAGTAGCGACGGCAGGTACAACCGTCACGGGCAGCATCGACCCGATTCCTGCGATCGCGCAGATTGCGCAAGCCAACGACCTGTGGCTACACGTCGACGCCGCCTACGGTGGAGCCGTAGTCTTTTCAAAAAAGCATCGGCACCAGCTAACAGGTATTGAACAGGCTGATTCTGTTACCTTTAATCCTCAAAAGTGGCTGTACGTAGCTAAAACCTGCGCTAGCGTCCTTTTCAAAGACTTCAGCCTACTTCACCAGTACTTCCGCGTGGCAGCGCCCTACATGGGTGACGACGACACCCTGGTAAACCTAGGAGAGTTTACCGTCCAAGGCACCCGCCACGCCGATATTCTTAAGCTCTGGCTGTCGCTCCAGCATATTGGCAAGGCAGGCTATGCCAGCATCATCGACCACAACTACGCCCTGACAGAACAGTTTACAGCGGGCGTGCAGCAACGCCCTTTCCTGACGTTGGCAAGTCAGCCACAGATGAATCTAGTGTGCTTTCGAGGCACGCCGCAGAGTGTACCAAAGAATGAGTGGGACAGCTGGAACCAGTCGCTGCAGCAACACCTGCTGACTCAGGGGCATACTTTCTTGTCGTTGCCCACCTATCGCGGTCAGCGCTGGCTCAAGGCTGTTCTGCTGAATCCGTTTACAACAGCGGACCACATCGACCAACTCTTCAAAGAAATCGATAGGTTTAAGGCACGATCCGCTGTTTAACCTATGCCGCTACCAGCCAGTGGTCTAGCGAAAAGCAGCCGTCCTCAGTCCGAATCAGGTCCACGCCGCGCATCCGAATAATGGGTTGACCCTGGTAACACACCTGGACCTTACCGTTACGGGTCGCGTTAACCGAAATCTCTTTCAGGCGGATTTGCTGAAGCCACAGCAGGTCATAGCCCTCGTCAATCACATCACAGCCGTCACCAGGCTGGTAGACGTAGCAGTCTTCGCTTTCCGCTTTGCCATGATCAAACAGACCAATGCTAGGACCGCTGGTGGAGCCGTCTGCTTCGGTGAAACCCCAAAGGAACGTACGCTTTACGGCTGCAGCCAGCTTTTCGTAACGATTTACTTTGGTTGCTTTAGTCCGGTTAGCCATTGTAAATAAACCCATCTAGTATCGTGCGTTATTTAACTCTTCTGCCACCCAATGCCTCATCCGATATCTCGTACGGAACTTCAGCAGCTTTTCAACTCAGTACTTCTTTGGAGGCGGCATCAACGGGGAATACGGAGTGTTCTAGCGGGGGGTGACTCCCCTCATCGTCAATAAAACTACGGAGAAAAGATGTCCGTAGAAGGCGTCGAATTCGACTGAGGTGAGTAATTTTCGGAGGTAATGCTAGTCTCTGCTTTACATTCAGGTCCGTTAGCCAAGCAGAGGTAGTGGTTTTACAGTCAGTTTCGCGGTAAGTTGGGTCGCATGTACTGGTTCTGGTGCGATGGCTAAGCCGGTCCTGGGGACCATCGCATCCCTCCCCATGACGTCCTATGGCCCTTAAAATCCTTCATCTTTCAGATATTCACCTTGGTAGTGGCTTCAGTCACGGGCGTACTAACCCCGAAACCGGTCTCAATACCCGCTTCGAAGATTTTGTTTCAACCCTAAGCTTATGCATTGATGCAGCTATTGATGAGTCTGTTGATCTGGTTTTGTTTGGCGGTGACGCCTTTCCTGATGCAACGCCGCCGCCAGTTGTACAGCAGGCCTTTGCCCAACAGTTTCGCCGCTTGGTCGATGCGCAAATTCCCACCGTGCTGCTGGTGGGCAACCACGACCAGCATGCTCAAGGCATGGGCGGGGCCAGTTTATGCATTTACAGAACGTTGGGGATTCCCGGCTTCATTGTGGGGGATAGGCTCGAAACTCACCGGATCGAAACGCGCACGGGGCCCGTCCAAGTCATCACTCTACCCTGGCTAACCCGCTCTACCCTGCTGACCCGCCCTGAGACGGAGGGGCTATCGATGGGTGAAGTGGGCGAACTGCTCTTAGACAAGCTGCGGGTTGTGCTGGAAGCTGAAATCCGTCAGCTTGACCCAGACATTCCCACGGTCCTTCTGGCCCACGTCATGACCGATACGGCCCGCTTCGGTGCAGAGCGGTTCCTTGCCGTGGGCAAAGGCTTCACCGTACCGATGTCGCTGCTCGCCCGTCCCTGCTTTGACTACGTCGCCTTGGGCCACGTTCACAAGCATCAGGTAATTTGCCAAAATCCGCTGATGGTCTACCCCGGCAGCATCGAGCGGGTGGACTTTAGCGAAGAGAAAGAAGACAAAGGGTATATCATGCTATCGCTAGATAAGGGCAAAGCCGAGATGTCTTTTTGTCCGCTGCCTGCCCGACCATTTCATACTATTAGTGTTGACCTAACCAAGGCGGACGTGCCTAACGAAGCGTTACTCAAGGCCATTGGCAAAACAGCACTCACCGATGCTGTTGTCCGTCTTCTTTACAAGCTACGCGCGGACCAGATCGACCAGATTGACAATGCAGCTCTGCACGAGGCGCTAGTCTCCGCCCACACTTACACCATTCATCCAGAACTGATTAGCCAACTCTCTCGCCCGCGTTTGCCAGAACTGGGCACGGACAGCAGCCTAGAGCCCATCACCGCCCTGCAGGCTTACCTTGCAAACCGAGGAGACCTGAAGGACATTGCGGGCGATATGATTACTGCTGCTGAAGCGCTGATTCAGCAGGAGCCGGTCGGTGTGCTAGAGCCGCTGGAGGATCAGGACATAGCGGTTCAGGACGAGGATGAAAACCGCCAGCTGCGGCTGCTGTAGTGGTGATAGAGGTCCGTTATACGGGCAAGAATTCGAAGCTGTAGACTATTACGAAGAACAAACAAGTGTTCGAAGGTGAGGCACAGGTACAGTCTCGTGCTTTTTCTCAGTTCGGATTGACGGCAAAGGAGATTTTGACTGCCGGAGTTGAGTAAGCCGTCACTGGGCTATGCGTTCCCTTACCCACTGACGAAAATCAATCTCTGCGCCAATCTCGTCTAACATCGCCTGATTCAGGAATCGGAACAAATCGGCTTTTTCGACTAGGAGAAAAGTGGGCGAGGTCTGTCGTTCGACATACTGGGCGTCTTGCAAACACAATATGCGCCACTCTCGCCCATTAAACCGCCAAAACTCCGGTACGCCCATTGCCGCATAGAGCCTTACTTTATCGATATCGGTATGGGTAATGTCCACTTCTACGACTAAATCAGGCGGTGGATCTTTCTGTAAATCTACTTCATGATCAGCGACTAGGGCATAGTTCTGAATGTAATAGCAATCGTCTGGTTCAGCGCTCTTAAGCAATTCCTCCCGATCCAGCGTGGTAGACCCCATCGTTTTCATCTTTTGCCCCGTTTCCATCACCAGAATTCGGACAAACAACTCAATTAGACGAGCAAAGCGCTCGTGAATTTCTAGCGGCATCGTAATTTCTAGAACACCGCTATCGTAGGTGAACCGGGCATTAGTTTTATGGGATAGCAGGCTTTGGATTTGTTTAAAGGCCGCCCAGTCTAGCGATCTGAAGACCATACGCTTCTCGCCAATGGGTTTTGGAGGAGATTGGATATCCAGCATGGCTTATCTTTGCTCTCGCTACTGATTGCAGAAATAACCGGATTCAAACAAAAAGGGTAGACAATTGCCCACTTCTCAAGTTTATCGAAGTAGAAGCTATCCGACTATTCCTCCATTTTCCCAAAATGAACACCAGGACCAATATCCTGGAACTGATCTTACAGAGCAGTTCCTCCGTAGGTAACAATACGTCATAACTCAGCTAATAGGTTATGTTCTGGCAGCTAGAAGCCAGTCATCGGCCTTTGCTGTTGTAAATAAAATCTAAGTGTTTACTATTTCTCCAACCTTTATATCACCGAACTTCACTATTTCTTAATCCGGATCAAGGTTTGGACCAGACATGAAGCTATAGATGCTTGATATAAAAGTTATACGTCAAGCATCTTCCGTATAGGCATGTCAACTATTACACCAATTCAGATCACAGTAACTTTTACGGACGACGATTTAGACGCAGAAGAACTCGATGCAGAAGCTCGAAATCTCCTTCATCAGATGTATGAACTGGAGGAAGTTAAGGCACAGCTTCTTGAAGATACTAAACCACCAGCAGGGAGCAAGTCTGCCGGAAGTGCAATCGTTGGAGTTTTAACGGCTGAAGTCAGTCTTTCGAATGCAAGGAAGGCAATAGACTTTTTGCATGACCGCCTCTACAGGAAACCTATAGAGCTAGAAGTAGAAAGAGAGTACTTGGGTGACAAGAAAAGACTGAAGCTAAAAGTAAATGACTCCTCTGAGCTCGGTGCTGTAATTGAGCAAGCCAAAAAGTTTTTAGAGCTTTAATTAATCACTTGTAACGTGCAACATATTGAGGAGTAAACAAGTGGTCAAATCAGCACTTCTAATAGGCGTTAGTAACTACCAATTTTCAGATACCTTCTCGTCTCTAAATTCGCCAATAAAAGATATCGATGCATTAGCCAATATTCTAGACAATCGCGAAATAGGAGAGTTTGACAATGTAGAAAAGCTATCTGATCCATCATCTCAAGAGATTATTGCAGCTGTAGAAATCTTTTTTTCTGGGTCCAAGAAGGATGATTTATTACTTTTCTATTTTTCTGGGCATGGCGTGATCGACAATCATGATGGCTCATTCTATTTCACAGGTGTAGATACAAACAAAGATCGCCTCCTTTCAACTGCCATAGAGGCTGAGCGCATTCATCGTATTATGCAGAGGAGCCGTTCCAGGCAGCAGGTAATCATCCTCGATTGTTGTCACAGCGGTGGGTTCGCTAAGTCTATGCGTGCTAAAAGTGGCCCTGTAGATGTGACTTCTCAGTTCGGTGGATCAGGTAGAGCTGTTTTAACATCTAGTAACAGCACAAAGCGTTCTTTTGAAAAGGATGAATATGAGCTTTCTGTCTATACTCATTATCTTGTAGAGGCGCTTGAGTCTGGGGAGGCAGACAAGGAAAATACGGGATGGCTTACTGTCCACGATCTTAATAAGTATGTATCAGATAAGGTAAGAATGGCTGTACCTGGAAGTGAGCCACAGTTTTATCCGGTTTTGTTGCATGAACAGGTCAAAGAGAGAGCTGTTGCAGGGGCTGTGGTGAA
>CAWUKV010000106.1:0-18891 GCA_963923025.1 uncultured bacterium | reverse complement strand
GAATAGCTGGTATTAATCGTCAGTATTGAACGTAGCCGCGATCTCAAAGTTTCGTACTTACTTCATATAAAACCTTCCTGATTTGCACGGACTTCTTTGACGCTAGTCTGATTATTTTGCTACAACAAGTGGGTAATCTCATAATTGAACGGCCTGTTGTTGGCGGCTTTCTGCATCCCCAATAAGATCAGCAGAGCAATCACACAGTATCGGTTCTAAGCTTCTACGTTGCCCGCGTCCGACCGTTTTCCCTCACAGCATCTTAATCCGGCTAGTTGAGCCATTCATTAAGGGACTGACCTTACTTCAGTACCTGTCTGCCATCAGAACCATAATCAGCTGGTTGCCTGAAGTCCTATTTTTGGGCTTCGGGTATTCTATTACAGGGCTTATTTCAGCTTTTCTTGTTCCAGGTCCATCTCACCGAGTTCTAAGTCAACGATGCGTAACCCGAAAGCGTCCAAGAGCATGAACCGTGCTAAGTCGTCCTTCATTCAGCAGCTTCGTCGCTGGCCCAGCCGCTTTGCGGCCTGGCTACTACGATGCTGGTTTTGGGCAAATCGTTCCGCGCGCACTAGCCGTGCTGGTTTTGTCCTACCAACGACGGTTCTACTTTTGCTGATGGTGTCGCTGACGGTGGGGGCCCTCAGCTTCCGTTCGTTTACGCGCGTCAACCAAACCATTGCTTTTCGAGAGCAGCAGATTGTCGATGGTTATGCTGCCCCAGCTGTTGACCGGGCCAAAGCCAAACTTGAGTATCTCTTCGTTCAAGATCCGGCTGTGGCCAACCGCCGTCCACCATCCAGCTTTGAGCTTCATGCAGCGATTTTGCAGGATGCTGCTCTGGGCGATGCGCACCGTAATGCTGACCCATACACGTTGCCAGACGAAACACAGCTAGACATTACGGGAGATGGCAATCCAGATCCGGCTTGGAGTTTCGAATCGGGCGGTGAGACCATTATTTACTCCATGCTGACGCTCCATGAAGACGACGATGGGGATCCACTGACTGCGGCCACAGTGACTATAGAGACCGACGATGATGCCACGAAGGCCACTAACCTTGTAACCCGAAACGGTCCGATCAATACTCAAGAACCTGCTGCCGGTTGCCCAATCGCCACCGTATCAGGTGAAGGCTGGCAGGATGCCGGTTCAGAAATCCAGAAAAATATTCAGATCAATGTTCTGGCAATCGCCAACGCTGGCACGCCCAATCAGACCGTTAGTGCAGCAGAGTATCAGCAAGTCCGTAGCTACCCTCGCGGGAATGCTTATGGGGCTTGGTTCCGCTATGACCTAGAGATTTTCCCAGGTCAGCCATTCCGGTGGAATGGGGCCATGCACTCCGAGTCCAGCATCATTTCTAGTGAGAACCTCAAGGCTTACCTACTTAGCTCTACCGGTTCCTGCATCTTTAGTGATACTGCGTCAGATATCACCATTAGCGAGAGCGCATACGACGTCGACAACGACGGTACAACTGATGCCACTTACCTGGGGCAAATCGTTGCCGGACGCTCTAAGGACGATACCCTGACGGCCTCTAATGTAGACTTTCACTCCCCCAACACTACTACTGCGGCAGGCGGATACCAAACGCCTGGAATTGTCCCGCTGACAACCGATGACGATTCCATTGGTGATGGAACAACGCCTGCCCTTTCAGACATTGCGGTTGATCCAGTGATGATTTTCACGCTGGATCAGTCCCAAAGCAGGGATGCGTCAACCTGGACGTCAACTGATCCTACGGGTGAAACTGAGTACATGGGTCAACGGGTTTACAACCTGGAAGATATCAACCGGCCTTTCCTGGACGACGGCTACCGGGCAGACGATCGCTACGGTCCTAAGCCTGTTTACGACAACAGCAACAGTCTGACCCAGGCAAACGGTGTCGATTTGGCAACACCCCACCGAATCGGCGAACAAATTAATGACAACAACAACCTGTCTGGCTTTGATGCCGCTACAGACGAATTTGGCCTTGATGGTTTTTGGGAAAAGCGGTCTATCGCAGACGGCCTACGAATCATTGTGGGTCAGCGTCTAGAGCTCGGTAACGCCTACGGCTTTGTCGAGTCAGAAGACCCGCTGTATCCGCCAGAGGCTGGTTTTGGCCCGCACACTACGGAAGCTAACGGTGAAACCGATGGCGATGCTGGCTACTCCGTCGATGATGATGGCTACCTGCTAGGAACAAAGACCACTGATGCACTGGCTTCTGCACCGGGTAACCGAGTGCAAAAGGGACCAGCAGAGACCCGACAGCAAAAATCCTTGAGGGACAACCTGGCAGCCGTTCAAAGCATGCTGGTGTACCACTACAGCAGCAACAGCGGACTGGTGCCCTATATGTGTATGGCGTCAACCGTTCACCCCGGCACCGAGCAAACGCTCATTAACAGCCGCACCTTCACCGAATATGGCTACGATCCAGCTACGGCTAGCATTGATGACCGCAAGATTAACTTCTTAACCGGTGAAGGCACCAACGGCTGGGAGTTTGATTTCCCCTATACATCAGCCAGCTTTGCTAGTGGTCAACCGTTGGGGAATGCGCTTAGGAACTTAGCCAACTTTGCGGGTGATCCAAACGGGGGTGCCCCGACCTTCACCCCGGTACAGGGAACATCCGGCTCATCGGATGAGTTTGTGCATCCTTACCCCTATATGTCGATGTGGGGCGATTTCTCCGTCATGCGGCGTATCTTTGCCACTTACACAGTGGGTAGCGGCAGCGTATTCGATAGTCTAAGCCCAGCTGACAAGTCCACCTTACAGTCTGCCGCTTGTACCCTGGGCATGCTGGCATACAACCTGGAGAGTCTGGAGACTGAGTACAACGAAATTGTGGGAACTCCAACCCGTCTTGCTGCTGTTGAGTCAGACCTGAATGCGGCGACAGCAGATGTCAATACTCGTGCATCTATTCGTGCAGGTGCTGGGTTATCGCCCACGTCTCCACAGGCGCAGGACTGGATTGAAGAACTTAAGGAAGATGGCGCAGCTAGCCTTGAGGATGCCAAGGTCATGGCGCTCTATCTTCAAACCATTAGAGACCGTGAGTTAGGTTTTGCAACTGGTGCAGCATCAACCTGCCCCACTACGCCCGCTACTGTGGTTAGCGCATTCTGTTCTAGCAACCAGATAGCGGCATATCCGGCGCTGTACTATATCTTCCCCACGTCGTCCCACAACCAGACAGCTGGTCAACCCTCAACTGAGGAATATATTGGTGACACCTACATCTCAACTCAGAACACCTCTGTAACCTACCAGGTGGTTGACCCCGCCGATATCGATCTGGACCCCGCCGACGATGTGGCCGACGGTACAGGCACCGATAACTTCCTACAGCCGACGGCAACCCCTGGTGGCAACCTAACCGGACGCGATGCGCTACAGCAGAACCTAATTGATGCTGACGGCACGGTATATAGTCTTGCCTTCTTGGACAAGGCCATGATGGATGGCCGTGAACTGGTCAGCGTTCGCGTTCTAGATGTGGACATCGACAAGCTAACGGCTAACCTGTCGTTTGACTCTGGCGCTGTTGCTTGGATTCCAGAGGACGAAGGCATTGTCTATGCCTTCCGAGAGGATGCTGTTCGGGAAGACAGTATTGTTCGTCCTGCCGTAGGGGACTGGGCAACCTGTCAAGACTTCAATGAACTAACAACTAATGCCGACTGCTACATGGACATTGTGCCAACAGCAGGCAACCAGGCAGGCACCTACGATCCGCCGCTCAACGCAGACAACTCCATCAGCCCCAAACCGGTTGATATGTATGCAGACCCGGATCGTCGGCCCCACGGCTTCCGACTCATCAACGGAGAAGACCTTAACCGGTCTGGCAATGATGCGGCAGCGGGCGTTACCTTTGTGACTGACAATCCGGCATATGTGTATGGCAACTTCAACCTGCATAGGGATTCGGCTGGCAACATCATTGAAGAGTTCAACACTCGCTTAGAGGACGAAAACTTTAATAATCCAGCAACGGATGAAGCTGATGCGATCGAAGCTTTCTACGACCGCGCCCGAGCAGACTTGAACCCTAACTTTGCCCGTGGCGCAACAGATTCTTGGCGGCCCAGCGAGATCTTTGCTGATGCAGTCAGCATCCTATCCGACAGCTTTAGAGACGGTTGGATTGACGAGGCGTTTACGCAAATTACTAATGATAGGAACGACGATTACGACGCAGCCTCCACAGACTTAGGAGACCCGGTGGTGGACTCTTCGTACCTCAATTACAACCGACCGATGATGGGGACAGAAAAGAACCCCTTTGCTTGGCGGCGTGAGGACAGATCGCCAATCGTTGGTGAAACGTTTTCTGCCGACATTCCAATACTGTTTGATAGGAATGGCGTCGTCTACAAATCACAGACTGAGAACAATCCATCCGCACCGGCTGATGCGACCGCCTACCTGTCCTTCCCAACCAATTTCTCTGGCGACCATGCTTCTTTCTACCGGGATTATTTTGAAAACCGCCGCAAGATGAACCAGATTGCAGCAACCGCACCCACACGCGTTAATGCGCTGCTGGTAGCCGGCATCGTACCGATGCGGTCTGGACAAAACTACGGTGGATTGCACAACTTCCCACGCTTGCAGGAGTTCTGGAGGGATAGCTCCCTGGTTATTTCAGGCGGATTCTACCAGCTCAATTTCAGTACGCAGTCTACGGCACCTTTCGACCAGGATGCATGGGAACCAGGGGGAACGACCTCTCAAACAAACGTGGTCAACGACTTCTACGTACCTGCCACTCGTATTTGGGGTTATGACGTGGGTTTTCAATACACCAGCACGTCACCTATTGCCAGCCGATTTGTTTCGATCGGTCGTCCTCGAAGTGAGTACTACCGGGAGCTACCTTTAGACGACGCTTACGTCCAGCAGCTTTGTACAGCAGTGGGCGACGGCGGCACTCGCGCCATTAACGTGGACTGTAGCTAAACGCTCTGAATATCGGCTTCTATAAGCAAGACAAAAAAGTGCAAAAAAGTGCGAATGCCTGACACGGAGGACCTTTCGACCCATGACCCTAAAGACCCGGCGAATTCGCCAACTAGCTAACTGTAGAACCTCTGTCAGGCAGCTTCTATCCGCAAAAGATCAGGGGTTGACCCTGATTGAATGTTTGGTAGCTATTGCGGTTATTGCGCTGTCGACTGCGGCGATTACCCCAGCAGTTGTCCTCTCGGTCGCAACTCGGGTTCAGAGTCAGCGGGCTGAGCAGGCGTTTCAGGTCGCCCAGGCCGAAGTAGACCGGATTAAGCTGGTGGTCGAGCAGGGCGGTAACTATGAGCTAAACATTGCACAGGCAGCAACAGGAGTAGATAGCTTAGATGACTTCGAAACATTAGTTCCACCGCCGGATAACGTCGATAGAGACTTGGACGCTTATTCGACAGCTGGAGGCATTAGTGAAGCCAAGCCTGTCGAAGTTAGAGGCAATGAGTATGCAGTTCAAATTTTTAGAACCGTCAGCAACAACACTGGAACTAGCCCTCAAGCTTTCGATTTAGGTGTAAGAGTGTATCGAGCCGATGTTGTCGATGAGAAAGACGCTGCTGACCTGGGTACTGAACAAGCAAGCCTCAGATTTACCAGCGGTGAGGGCGAGTCCGGCTCTCGTCCTTTAGCGGTTATTTACACCAGCATCATCAAAAGCGACCTGGAAGATTCGCTGTGTAACTATCACGACTTTATCGACAGCGTTCAAGGTACAACAACATCAACACCTTTCGGGTGCTAATTCCATCTGCTCAAACCAGACACTATGGCTAAATCACGCGCTCGCACTTGGTTATCATCCCTTTTCAAAAAAGCAGGGCAACATCCAGAAAAATCCCCAGATGGCTTTACCCTGATTGAGATTCTGGTCTCTCTCTTTGTTGCCAGCCTTGTGGTCAGTGGTTTGCTTTATTTGGTGGTCGAACTGCTTCGCATTGACCGGCGAGAGCTGACGCTTGAAACGGTCCAGCGCGACATGCAGCGGGCAATGGACTACATCTCCGACGACCTAAGGGAAGCGGTTTATATTTACTCCACACCTAGCGAGATTACTGACGCGCTTGACGACACGGCTCTAGACACTGATATTGCCACTGATGGCGCAGTGCCGGTGCTTGCTTTTTGGCGCATCGACGAAATTGACGTCGCTAATGACACGGCATTGCCCAACAGTTGTGCTACCGAGGGTACTAACAGTACAACCTGCGAAGTCATCAAAACACGGCGGGCGTCTTACACGCTGGTGGTTTACTACCAGGAACCCCAGTATGAAAATTGGGAAGGTGAGTCGGTCATCAAGCGATACGAATTGGTGAAGTACGAAGACCTCAACGCCAGCGGTGCCGATAAGTACGATATAACGACGGGATATCTGGACCCTGTTACCGAGGCAGGCACAATATTCGAAGATTGGCCGACTGAACTGACGGCCGATGCAGATGGTAATTCGTCTGTCCTGGTGGACTATGTCAGCCGAATTGCCATTGATGACACGGCTTCAGTTGACTGTAATGCTCTAATCAATGAATCTACGTCGCCTCTAACTGGCGCATCTGTAACAGGAGAAGCCTATGTTCTGGCTCCTGTAAATGCGACCATAGACACGGGCTTCTATGCCTGCGTTAGCAACCCAGAGGAGGGGATATTCCGAACCAATCAGGATGTCTACATTTCCTTAAGAGGAAATGCTGACGCTGCTGCTGGAACAATCGCAGCCACTAGCCTAGCCCCTGCTAGCGAAGAAAGCAGATTGCCTGCCCTACAGACGCAAGTCAAGCTGGGCGGTGTCATCAACCGTGACGGCGAGTAAATGACTGGGAAAGGATTGTTCTGGAGTAAACCATGCGTAAACTGAGACGATTAACAGTAAAGACAAGCGAGTCCGCCGGTTTTACTCTGATTGAGCTGCTGGTGATCACAGTATTAATTGGCATTATTGCTGCGATCGCAGCCCCCAGTTGGTTAGCGTACCTTAACCGTCAGCGGGCCAACCGCGCCTCTGGCGACATTGCCCAGGTGCTACAGCAGGCCCAGTCAGACGCTCAACAGAAAAGCGTCCAGCGGGTAATTACGATTACTGGTAATGATGCGATTACGGTATCGTCCACATCTGGGGCCGCTGGTGCCGTCACCCAAGTGGGTGAGTCTGGCAGCAATCTTGTCATGGGCGGCTCCGATACAGACGGAACAGCGACAGAGCTAACCTTTGACTACAAAGGCACGGCCAGCGCTGCGCCCTTTGTCTTTAGCGTTACCCACGAAACAAATGAACTAGGGGATGACTCAACCCGGTGCGTCGTCGTCACTACTCTGCTGGGTAACGTAGTACAGGCCCAGGGTGCCGAATGTAACCCAAGCGCCTGGGTCGAGTAGCATAGTCCAACACAATTACAGTTAGTTTTGCCCCCCTGTAATTTCAACAGGCTCTCCGTAACATAGTTAACCGCAGCAGCGCCCATTAAACCCCGGTTAAGGCCCCACTAGCGCTTTTGGGGTAGAGTACGAGCAGGAATCAGGGTTGTGGTTTCATGCTTTCACGTTTGCTTCGGCGTCGACGGACGACGCAGGGCTTTACGCTGCTTGAATTGCTGACGGTCGTTGTTTTAGTCGGTATTTTGGCCGCGATCGCTGCGCCTAGTTGGTTGCAGTTTGTACAGCGGCAACGGCTAGTCGCAGCCCAGGACATCGTTACCAACGGTATGGAGCAGGCTCGAACCAAGGCAACGCAGCAGAGTCGCAATTGGGACTTTGGCCTACGAGAAAATGGCGACGTTGTAGAGTGGGCCGTTTACCCGAGCAATATTGCATCCCCTGCTGCCAATGCGCCTTGGCAGGCAATGGACGAGAGAATTGTGCTAGACCACGACAACTCTTACACCAATACTTTAGGTGCAGACGGTATCTACGAGGCAAGGTTTACCTACAAAGGTCACTCTAACGCTGCTGGCGGCAAGCTGACGCTAACGCTAGGCAATGCTACGTTGAAACGATGTGTCATTTTATCGACGCTGCTGGGCGAAACACGTAAGGCCCGAGACGAAGACTGCATAACGCCCTAGCGGAGGCTGATTTCGAGTGACGAACGTCGACACGAGCAAACTAAGGGCCGTCATCTTTGACCTGGGCGGCGTCTTAATCGACCTGGACTACAGCAAAACAGTCACGGCGCTGAGCCAACTAGCAGGGTTTGACGCTAGTCAGGTGTATACTCAGCAGCAGCAGACTGAGCTATTTACCCAGTTTGAAACCGGGCAAATTGGAGCCGTCGAATTTCGAGATGGACTCCGGTCATCCCTAACATTTACCGCCACAGATGCCGAAATCGATGCGGCCTGGAACGCGCTTATCCTCAGCTTTCCAGCAGAGCGCCTTGAACTCCTTCGCCAGCTGAGACAGCACTATCCGATCTATTTACTCTCAAACAACAACGCGCTACACCTAGCCCGCTGTTACGAGCTGTTCGAAAATACCTTTGGTAGCACGTTAGGAACGTTAGACAGTCAGTTCGACCAAGCCTACTACTCGCATCACATGGGCGATCGCAAGCCGAATGCCAGCATTTACCAGCGGGTCATCGACGAGCAAGGCTTAGATCCTGCCTGTACGCTATTTGTAGAAGATACGGCTCACAATATTAAGGGGGCAGCGGTGGTTGGACTACAGACATTACATATTACGAACGGGCTACGCATTGAGGATTTAGACTGGCAGATCTGAGCCCAGCAACGCTGCGGCAATGGCCCCTAGTATGTCAATGGGGGCTACCACCCATTCGACTATGTCGAGGGGCTCCGGCATCACGGACTTCAGCGCCATGAACTGTCCCCAGCAACTCGACAAATGCAATAAAGCGCGTGGTGAAAACCGATGACTCTAGCGGCGTGATCCCCTATTCTGTCTATAAGATGATGTGTGACACGAAAGGGCATGCTGGCGGTTTCAGATTGGCTACTGTTTGGGATTTTGGGCCTAACGGCAGGGACGCTGGCAGGCATGCTGGGCATTGGCGGCGGCATGGTAATTGTGCCGGGGCTGTTTTATCTGTTTAGCGTCATCGGCCTGCCAGAAGAAACGCTCATGCACGTGGCAGCAGGGACAGCAATGGGGATTATGGTTTTTACCTCCGCTGCCTCGACCTGGTCTCACCATGCCCGAGGTGACGTGCAATGGGCCATGTTTCGACAGGTCGTGCCCGCAATTGGGGCAGGCGTTATTTTCGGCAATCTGTTCTCAAATCGGCTAGACACGCACTGGCTAGAGATTATTTTTGGCGTGTTTCTCATGCTAGTCGCGGTCAAAATTGCCACTGCTTGGTCGCCCAGTTTTGAAGAAGGCGACACGCCCAGTAAAGGGTTTACTTCGATCGTTGGCAGCCTGATTGGGATAAAGTCCGGCATTTTGGGTATCGGCGGCGGGGCGATTAGCGTACCCTTCCTGCTGTATTGTGGCCTGCCGATGAAATCTGCTAGCGGCACATCAGCCTCGTTTACCCTGCCAATCGCACTGGTAGGCACAGTGGCCTTCGCACTATTCTCTCCGAGCTACCCGCAAATTAGCTGGTCTACAGGGTATGTCTATTGGCCTGCGATCGCGCTGGTTGCCCCCTTCACAATGCTCGGTGCCCCGATTGGCACAGCCCTTTCCCATCGCATTCCGGCTGAGCGGCTAAAGCGAATTTTTGCCATACTGCTGGTGTTTATTGGGCTGAGGATGCTGGGCGGAAGTTTGAGGTATTTGGTCTAGGGGACACAACGTGTTGTGCCCCCTACCTGTCTACTCCGCTTCTGCGCTTGCCAGCACTTTTTCTTTCACCTTATCCGGCACCTGACTCAGGTGATCGTACTGCCAACGGAAGAAACCGACGCCCATACTGAGCGATCGCAGCTCTAGAATTAGCGTCTGCATTTCTGATACTGGCAGATGGGCGGTCACCTCATCCCAACCGGGCCAGTTGGCCTTGGCTTCGTAGCCCATAATTTGGCCGCGACGACCGCTAACCAGCTTCAGCACATTGGGAGTAAAGCTATTGGGGATAGAAATCTCCAGCTGGGCAACGGGCTCTAGCAGGGTGGGCTCGCACTGGGGCAACCCGGACTGCATGGCAATGCGGGCGGCTTGCTTAAACGCCTGGTCGGAGCTGTCAACGTTGTGGTAAGAGCCATTGGTCAGGGTAACGCCCACATCCACGATGGGGAAACCCAGGGGGCCGTGGTCCAGGTACTCGCGCACGCCATGTTCGACGCTGGGAATGTACTGTTTGGGGACAACACCGCCAACGATAGTGTCGTGGAAGTCGAAGCCGGTACCTCGGGGGAGGGGTTGAATGTCGAGGTACACATCGCCAAACTGGCCGTGTCCACCGGTCTGGTGCTTGTAGCGACCGCGCACGTTGGCAGCAGGTCGGCGAATGGTCTCTTTATAGGCTACTTGGGGTAGGTGGGTCGCCATAGGCAAGTTGTACTTGCGTCGCAGCCTATCCAGACCAATCTGAATGTGAACATCGCCCTGTCCCCAGAGAATCACCTCATGGGTGTCACCGTGCTGTTCCCAATGGAGCGCCGGGTCCTCTTCGATCAGTTTGTTCAACGCACCGCTGAGCTTGACTTCGTCGCTACGCTTTTCGGCAGTGATGGCCAGGGCATAGACGGCAGGTAGCGCCTCGGCAGCGGGTAAGGCATCCCCACCATCTCCGGCTTCGGTGGTCAAGGTGTCACCGGTTTTCGCATTTTCTAAGCGTGCGATCGCAACTACAGATCCGGCCTTTACCGACGTTAGCGGCTCCTGCTGCTGGCCCATCAGGGTATACAGCCCGCCCATGCGTTCGCCGCCCAGGCTGTCGCCATCGCGCAGAATGCCCCGCCACAGCCGTACCAGCGAAAGCTTGCCGCCCTGCGGCGTGTAGTAGGTCTTCAGGACCTGAGCCAACGGTTCTTCGGAGGACTCTAGATCCCGTCGCTCTGCGGTGGTCTGGGGCTCAGGTGCTTCGCGTACCAATGCGTCAAGTAAAGGTCGCACACCGTAGTCTTCACTGGCGACACCAATGAACACAGGAACGACCAGGTCGGCCCCCAAGTCCAGCTTCAGGTCTTTAACAATCTCTTCTTGGGGTGGGTTAATGTCTTCCAGCAGTTCTTCGAGCAGGTGGTCGTCAAAGTCGGCCAGGGTTTCCAACATTTCGGTACGGGCGGCTTTTTCGGCGGCCTCTAGTTCACCGGGGAGGGGGACGGGGTCAGCGGGTGCGCCAGGGTGGTAGTGAAAGGCTTGCTCACTGACCAAGTCGATGAAGCCGACCAGGCTGTCTCTACTGCCAATGGGGTATTGATGCGGTACCAGGGGACGATCAGAGACGGTTTTGAGTGCTTCTAAAACTTCGAGATAGCCGGCGTTGGCCCGGTCCATTTTGTTGATCCAAACCACGTGGGGAATCTCCCACTGGTCGAGGAACTGGAGCAGGGGAGACACGGTGAGGACGCGGCTGGGGTCCGGTTCGCAGACAACAATGGCAGCATCGACGCCGACTAGAGCGTTCAAGGTTTCTTGCAACAGCTCAATCGAGCCAGGACAATCAAGGAAATTAAAACAAACGCCGCCATACTCTGCGCTGGCGGCGTTAATTTCAACGGTCATTTGTCGGGCGCGGGCTTCAGGGCTACTGTCGCCCACGGTATTACCTTCGGTGATACTGCCCTTACGACGGGTCGCGCCAGTAATCGAGAGAATGCTTTCGAGCAGGGTCGTTTTGCCACTCGAGTAGGGACCCACGATCGCAACGTTTCGTGAGCCGCCGGACACTTTACGGGTCATAATATTCCCCTTTTTTGTTTCAGAGGTGGACGTGGACCGGATCTGAAACAGTCTGAATCGGGGGCGATGCGGAGGCGCGATCGCGAATACCGCTACGATTTTTCGGACAGTATCGATTCTCTAGGGTGAGCAGAGCGATAGATAAACGGGTACGAGACGAACAAGTACAAGACCGATTCCGACTGTCGTTATGTTAGCTAGGCTACTACAGCAGACGAAACAGCCTGAGAAAGGCGATGAAAAAGTTAATTCTCGCCTACACAGCTTAACGATCCCAATGGCACAGTCCAAAAACGATTGAGAGCCCAACAGTCTCGATGAGTTCCGTGATCAGGACGCAGAATTCAGTATGGCGCTAGCTATATCTTCTGAATTCTGCCGACTCAATGCCTGAGTAAATATCCGCCAATTGACCTATGTAAGGTGGCTAAAACGCTTGTATAGAGTCGCTTTAGCGCATTTTCTCCAAGATTGGGCATACAAAGACTATACGCAACCGCTAACACAGCATACTTTTCTTACAGCTAGATTTTCTCCCATGACACCGTCTCGCCCCTCACGCTATTGGCGCAGCAATCTATTCCTGATTTGCGGTCTGCTGGCGCTCTGGGGGGGCATGGCGCTGGGTTGCGGGGTGCTGTGGGTAGAGCATTTGAACCGATTTAGGATTGGGCAACTGCCGCTGGGCTTTTGGATGAGCCAGCAGGGGACCGTGATCGGATTTGTTGGGTTGGTTTTTGCCTATGCGATCGCGATGGATCGGTTGGACCGTCAACATGCAATCCGTTCGCAACGTCAGAGGCAGGAACAGCCTGACGGTCCTGCCTCTGACCCTGTTTCCCGCTACTAATCTTCTGCCTATGCGCTTCTCCGCAGAGAGCTGGACGACGCTGTTTATCGGCTGTTCGTTTTTGCTATACCTCTATATTGGCTGGCGGTCACGTGTCCGTGACCCCAAAAGCTTTTTTGTAGCGAACCAGGGGATTCCAGCGATTGCCAACGGCGCGGCCACCGCTGGCGATTGGGTCTCAGCAGCGTCCTTTATCTCCATGGCAGGGCTGGTGTCTGTGCTGGGGCACGACGGCAGCATTTACCTAATGGGCTGGACCGGGGGCTATGTGCTGATGGCGCTACTGATTGCGCCCTACCTGCGTAAGTTTGGCCAATACACCATCCCTGACTTCATCGGCACCCGCTACTATTCCAATGTGGCGCGGCTACTAGCCGTAGTTGCCGCTATTTTTGTCTCATTGACCTACGTCACCGGGCAAATGCGAGGCGTTGGCATTGTCTTTAGCCGATTCTTGCAGGTTGATGTGAACACAGGCGTCCTAATCGGCATGATCATGATTGGTGGTTTTGCTATCGTGGGCGGCATGAAGGGCATCACCTGGACGCAGATCATCCAGTACAGCGTGCTGTTGGTGGCCTTTTTGATACCCGCCGTAGCCCTATCGCTGCGGCTAACGGGCAATCCCATCCCGGCCCTAGCATTCACCACTAGCGATGTGGTGGAGAGCCTTAACCAGATTCAGACCGATCTGGGGTTTTCGGCCTACACCGCCCCGTTTGTCTTCCGGCCACAACTCGACGTGCTGGCGACGGTACTGGCCCTGATGGTCGGGACGGCCGGGCTGCCCCACATTTTGGTGCGGTTCTATACCGTGGCTAACGTTCGCGCCGCGCGGTATTCGGCGGCTTGGGCGCTGTTGTTCATTGCGCTGATGTACACCACTGCACCCGCAGTCGCCACCTTTGCCCGCTACACTCTGATCGAGAGCCTCAACGGTCAGCCAGTCACCGCCGTAGAGCAGCTGACCTGGGTTGAAAAGTGGTCTAACACGGGACTGCTCTCATTGACCGATAAGAACAACGACGGACGGCTACAGTTCTCGCCCGATACCGACGTTAACGAGGTGACAATCGACACCGATATTGTCTTTTTATCGACTCCAGAGGTTGCCCGCCTGGCCCCGTGGGTGACGGGTTTGGTTGCCGCAGGTGGACTGGCGGCAGCACTGTCTACTGCATCTGGGCTGTTGCTAGTGCTGTCCAGCAGCATTGCCCACGATGTCTATTACCGCATTCTCAACCCGCGGGCGTCAGAATCGCAGCGGGTCAACATGGGCCGAGGCATGGTGGGGGTGGCACTGGCGGTTTCCGCCTACTTTGGCATTCATCCGCCGGGGTTTGTGGCCCAGGTCGTGGCCTTTGCTTTTGGGCTCGCAGCAGCCAGCTTCTTCCCGCTAATTGTGCTGGGCATCTTCGACCGTCGGGTGAATCGGGAAGGCGCGATCGCAGGCATGGTTGTCGGGCTAGGCTTCACGACGTTCTACATTGTTGGCGTCACCTACTTCGACATGTCTACCTGGGCCTGGGGCATCTCTCCTGAGGGCATTGGCACAGTTGGGATGGTGTTGAACATGGGCATAGCCTGGAGCGTGTCGCGGTTGACGCCGCCACCGCCTGCGGCAGTACAGCAGCTGGTCGCAGAACTACGGGAACCCGGCGAAGAACCCCCCAAAAATGTCTTCCTTTACCGCACGCTAGAAGAGAAGCTAGAACTACGCAATGCCCAGCTGGATCAGGCCTATCAAGAAATTACAAGCCTTAACCAGCAGCTCCAGACCGAGAATAGCACCCTGGACCAACTCAACCAGCAGCTGCAGACCGAGATTGCAGAACGCCAGCAGGCTGAGGCCGCCTTACAAGACAAGACTCAGGCGCTGCAAATTGCCCAGCAGGACACCGAAGCCAAAAATCTTAGCCTTCAGGAAACGTTAGCTGCCCTGCAAGAGACCCAGACCCAGCTCATCCAAACGGAGAAAATGTCTAGCCTGGGCCAGCTAGTAGCTGGAGTAGCCCACGAAATCAACAATCCAGTCAGCTTCATCTACGGCAACATTCGCTACGCTGACGAACATGCGAAAAATTTATTGGGACTCATCGAGCTTTACCAGCAATACTACCCCGATCCAGCAGACGAGATCCGCAACAGGATCGATGAGGTTGAGCTAGATTTTCTGTTGAGCGACCTGCCCAAACTGTTGAAGTCCATGCAGGTCGGGGCAGAACGCATACAGCAGATTGTGCTCTCCCTCAGAACCTTCTCCCGGATGGACGAGGCAGAGATGAAATCGGTGAATATTCACGACGGGTTGGACAGCACGCTGCTGATTCTGCAAAATCGCCTCAAAGCTACACCCAAGCGTCCAGCCATCGAGATTATGCGACGCTATGGCGAGCTACCTCAGGTAGAATGCTATGCCAGCCAGCTCAATCAGGTCTTTATGAATCTGTTGGCCAACGCTATTGACGCCATTGATGAGAGCATTCGGCGGGCAAAAACAACGCAGCAAAGTGAGATTTGTATTCAAACGGATGTGATCGGCGATCGGACGATCCGTGTAGAAATTGCTGATAACGGTCCGGGCATTCCATCTGATGTTCAGGAGCGGCTGTTTGACCCGTTCTTTACCACTAAGCCGGTGGGTCAGGGAACCGGTCTGGGACTATCCATCAGCTACAAGATCATCGTTGAAACCCACAAAGGCAAAATGTGGTGCCAGTCAGCGCCTGGCAAGGGCACCAGCTTCTTTATTGAAATTCCGCTAGTGGTTAATTTGGCGTCCTCAGACGGTGCTGCGGACGCACAGTTGGACGACTGAGGCCTACTTCATCTTTTTGTTGACGCCAATCAGGTTGCTGAATAGCATCCAGAAGCCGCCTGCAAGGATAGCCCCAGCAAGGATGAGGAGAATCCAGTCGTATTGTGCGGTGTTTTCCATAGGGTTGTGAGATGGGATATCGCGGGAGCACAACATGTTGTGTCCGTACGGGATATATCGCGGGAGCACAACATGTTGTGCCCGTACGGAGGGAGATTAGGCTAGGTTGGCCAGGCGATCGCCGCGGGCGCGTTGGCCGCCGAATTGGGTGGTGATAATCGGTTCATATTCAGTTGCGATCGCAGCCACTGCCAGAATACAGGTTTCTAGCTCCACCAGATCCATATGGTCGCCACCCAGAATGCGGTTAGCAAAGAAAATGCTGCCGTTCTCGTCCGTCTGAAAGGACCCAAACCGGGTCTTACGGTTCGTCTCTAGCAAAAAGCGCAGCAGTTCCAGCTCTGGGCCGCTACCGACCGTAACGCAGCTGCTAGCGCGGACAATGGCCAATTCCCGCTCGGGGTAGGGGTGATGCTCCCACGACAGAATGTCTACTTCGATGTGGGTATCGTTGAGGTGGATCAGGCCAAAATGGGGGCGGGCCGAATCGACTCGGAGGCGATCTTTGAAGGCGCTGCTGACGAGGTAGTCACGAACGCGGGTATGAGTCAATTCTTGAGCGGAGTTAGTGAAGTTCATGCAGGCGGTTGTTCAGCGATCAGAATTTGCGCAGCGGTCAGCTGTAGATCTGGAAACAGATTGGAAATAACAGCTTGGTCACCTTCGTAGCTGCGGTCTTGATACAGGCCGTTGACCCACTCCATAACGGTAACCTTTTGCAGTATGGGATCGACAACCCAGTATTCAGCAATATGGCGTCCGGCGTATTCGGTACGTTTGTGTCGATAGTCGCGGTCGCCCTGCTTGGGACTAACGACTTCAACAACCAGCATTGGCGGCGGCATGTCGTGGGTGATCAGACGATGTTTTGCGCCCTTTAACGCCGCAGCGGTTTCCTCCGACATAACGATTAGGTCAGGCTGCCGGGCATTAGCGAGCCGTCCACTAACAGCTACCTGAGTTCTCATACTGAGACAATAGAAGGGAATACCAGCCTGTAGGAAGCAGAGCTGAAGAAAGAGGGCAATACGGTCGTTGAGGTCGCTCTCGGTAGACATAGCAATGGGTTGACCATCAATGAGTTCGTAGCGGGTATCGGTACCGTCGTCAAAGTCGAGGTACTCCGCCAATGTCATCGGTTTGGTGGTTGTGGTAGTCATGCAAATACCTAAACGGCTTGACCTTGCAGTTGAGCGGAACATTACATCCAAATCTGGCCTGATCGTAGCACTGGGATTCGTCGAAGGGCTATGGAAATGCCAGCATTAGCATTTGTCCGTGTTGATCGCCTGTAAAACGTCTGCAATAAACCGTGGATGGTCCCAGCTGTAGCGCTTTTGAGAGAGCCCCAGCCGCACAACCACCAAATCAGCCGAGGGAACAACGGTGACGAATTGCCCTTGGTAGCCGGATGCTAAATAGGCGTCGCTGGGCCACGGGTGTTCGGCAGATGTTTGGGCCGATGGGGATGTAAAGGCAGGGGGCACCTGTCGCCAGAAGTGAGCAGCGTAGCGCGGATCGACATCGTTGGGCGTGGTGGAATACTTAACCCAGCCAGGGGGTAAAATCCGCTGCCCCTGCCAGCACCCGTCCTGCAAATACAGCAGCCCAAACTTGGCCCAATCTCGGGCGGTAGCATACAGGTACGAAGAGCCAATAAAGGTCCCCGTTGCATCCGGTTCTAAAACAGCACTGCTCATGCCTAGCGGATTGAACAATGCTTTCCTGGGGAACGTCCAGTAGTCTGTCAAGGAACCCCAATCGCCGCACGAAGGATACGGCAAAGTAAAACAGTTGTGCCGCTGGAATAGTAAAAGGCCTGACTGGGTCGTGTTTTCAGTGGACGCTGGGCCGCATACGCAGCGGTATCTTCCCTTTGAAACAGCATTGTTGTGGCATCGGCCACGGGATCGGTATATTTTTCGGAAAACCGCAGACCATCACACATGCGCAGCATCTGGTCCAGAGTAATGGCTCCACGAGGGTCGCCGGGCTGACGCCACTCTGGCAGGAGATTGCTCTGATCGAGGGACAGTCTGCCTTGATGGACTAAGACGCCAATTAACGCGTTGACAACGCTTTTGGTCATGGACCAACCCAACATAGGGGTATGAGCCGAAAAGCCGGGCGCATAGCGTTCTGCAACGATCTGCCCCCTATGGACGACAACAACTGCGCGCGTACGTTTCAGTCGGTTTGAATGGGTTTCTGTAAAGGCACCGTCTACAACAGTGTTTAGCCTTGCCGGACCGGCCTTGCTAGATAGCTCGGGAAGGGATGCCCAGTCTTGTTCTTTTTCAAAGGTGATGTTGTTGTACTGATGAAACAAACGACTCTGTTCGCGTAGCGCATTGGAGGGCGTGTCTATGACGAGACTACTGCCTAACCCTGGCCGATAGATCGCGGTCCGCTGCAGCCCCAACCAAGATGCTGTCACGGTCTGCTGTTTGAAGTCGATTGTGGTCTTTACCAATCGCAGCGGTGCTAGATCATCGACACTTAGGTCTTCTTCGAGAATAGATTTAGGCTCCCGCTGGGAGACAAATATGCCGGAGCACAGCAGTTTGGCTTTGTAGGCCGTGGCGAGTTGGAGAAGACGGTTAGGCCAGTCAAGGCTGAAAGGCATGGTAGATCAAACCCGTAGACACATACAAAACAAGCAGACTGCCTGCCAGCATGACACAGGCCCGAAGAATAAAGTAGCGAACGGGCTTATCCGTTACAACAGCGTCCTTGATTATGGGTTGATGATGGTCCAATCGCTGCCGACCCAACAGGTAAACAGTATCGCCATTGCGGAGTATGGATTCTTTTAAGGTGAGGCTGCGGCGTACGCTGCCGAGAATATTTGAAGTGATATTGTGGCGGGAAAGGAGCAAGCGCGATCGCACATTTGCCAACACCTTGAGCGGATGCTGCCGATCTTCCGCGTGGACCTGAGTGAGATCGAGCTGGCATCTTTCGATGGGTAAGATACCGTGAGACGTCTGTAGACTTAGATTCCATTGTCCGCGGTGCTCGCTGTAGAGGACAGCGTTGCGGGCTCTGCCACGGTGCTCAATGATCGAAAACTTGTAGGCGATACAGGTTGTTTGGCTAAGGGGCGTGGTCTGCGGCTCTGATGGATCGGTGGCACGGACAATACCATGAACCATTATCCGCCCCTGACGACGCGGATGAAACGCAGGGGCAAAGGCTGCTAGCCTAAGAGGTTGTATGAGAAGTTCTAGAGCGTAATTTTTGCTACGCCAATCGCCTG
>CAWUKV010000105.1:0-18999 GCA_963923025.1 uncultured bacterium | reverse complement strand
CTCATAAGAGCCCTCTTGAGAATTCGAGGCCTTTAGGAGCTGGGATTGAATTCTCGAAAAGTAATATCTTGTCTGTAAGAGAAGAGTTGCGTAATACCTCTAATTTTGAGTCTCTCAAGGGTAAATTTCATCATGCGCGAATGTATCTTGAACAATTACAGGGAGAATATACTGCACATTTTTAGTAATCTTTGACACGAAAAAGAGCAGCCGATTGTCTCTCATAAACTATTAGAACAATCTGATAGAAACTGCTTTCAGTAGAAGCTTTATACCAATATATTCCGACAGATCATGACTCAGGCTACCTTAGTGGTGCAGAGATCTCGTCTGAGACTCATTTGAGACTAAGGAGTCGCTAAAATTGACACCTGTATTCCTATGAATACGTCAATCAGCGGTCCGATTTACATCAAAGAGCGACGAACTCTGATTTTGTGAGACTCCTTTGTTTATAAGGCTTTCAGGAGTTTTCTGCACCACTAAGCTCAGGCTACAAATAACTAAACCCATTATGCTTGTTGTGGTTTGGGCATTTAGGTGACTGAAGTCTTTATGGCGCAAGGGCTTGGTTTTTTGTAACGCTATTTAGTCTGTATCCCTTGCGCTGTATAGATTTTGGCTGAGTATGGTACTTATTTTATAGCAGCTTTATCAGGAGCGGCAAAGACTACCGCTCCTGATAAAGCTGCTGTAGAGGCTATCAATAGCCTCATCGCTCAGAGCTGTACTACCTCAAACCTTTGCCTGTATGCTGACAAACCCATAAGACACTGCCAGACCTCCGGCAAGATATCCTGGCCTGTCTGTGGTTTGCTGCGCAGTGTGAGACTCCATTCTAGGTCTATGTCATCATAGAGAAGATGTAGCTTGTAAGCCTATGCCAGAGCTTCTTACTCAAACCATCAGCTTTGCAGAGTATCTGCTGCTGCCCTACGACGGCAAGAAAACTGAGCTGATTGATGGTCATATTATTGAGATGGCAGAACCCAGTACACTGCACATACTAATTATTCGAGCACTGACTCGCCTGCTTGACCAGCATATTGCCCTCCAGAAGTACGCGCTCGAATGCCTGAGCGGTCCTGGTGTCGAAATCCCTCGTGATGGTCGCAAGAGCGATGCCCGTGACCCAGACCTGATCGTCTGTACTCGCCATCAGCTTCGGGCCTTAAGACCGCTGACCAAGGCTATGTTTTTGGAAGGTAACCCGCCACTGCTAGCCGTCGAAGTGTCTAGCCCAGGGAACGAACCCAACGACACCGTTGACAAACGGCTAGACTACGCACTGGCAGGCGTACCAGAATACTGGATCATCAATCCTGTTCACGATTACGTTCTTGTTCTTGTTCTGAATGCTGTCAGCAAGACCTACGAAGAAATTGGCGAATATAGAGGCGCTGACGCCATTAAGTCCATTCTTTTCCCAAGCCTGTCCGTTACCGCTTCTACACTTTTAGAGCCGAGTTAAGGGGGTTAGGGTCAGCCACCTGCCAAGGACTCGGGCTTTGCGTCGCTTTCCTGCACAAACTCAACGACGTTGCCATCCGGGTCCTTCAACATCGAGATCGCACTTCCACTTTCCAACCGCGTCATAGGCACCACCACCGGCACCCCCTGCGCCACCATGGCCGCCATCACCCCAGCCAAATCTGCCACCAATAGCGTCACGTACCGATAGCCGCACACCGCAGCAATCTCTCCCGACGCCTGCGACGGTGGTGAGGTCTCTAGCTCCACCAGCTTAAGTCGTGATGCGCCGTGCTGGAGTTGCACCATTCGCCCCACACCAATCAGCGACGTTGTCACCTCTGCAGCCACTGCCAGTCCCAGCAAGTCTTGATAAAAGGCTTGAGATCGCGCCAGATAACTCACCACAAGGCCTACGTCTATCGCTTGCCGCAGCGGAACATTGGGCTCGTGGGATAGCACACTCATCGCTCACCAGCTTGAGTCATAGTCAATGGGGAGAAGGTTTGGCATCTACTCAGTCGCTGAGCATGCACAATAATAGTGTAAGGCGTACAACCCAGCAGGTGACGATGCACAGTTATTACGCAGGTATCGATCAAATTGACGTGCAAACCTTTGCCGAACGGCAACTCGCAGAGGTCGGCCCCGTACAGCTGATTGATGTCCGCGAACCCCAAGAGGTAGCAATCGCCGCTCTGCCCAACTTCCTGGTTCTGCCACTCAGTCAGTATGCCGACTGGGCCGATCGCGTCATCACAGAGCTAGACCCCACCGTCGAAACGATTGTCATGTGCCACCACGGCATGCGCTCGGCCCAGATGTGCCAGTGGCTACAGCGACAAGGATTTGAAAACGTCAAAAATCTGGCAGGTGGGATAGACGCCTACGCCTGCTCGGTCGATCCGTCGCTGCCACGGTACTAACATCACGGGCTATCTCCAGAAAACGCAACGGCAAAATGCAACGACATGTTACGCGCTGTTTAAGATAATTGACTCAGGCACAAACTTGGGCATTCTGAAACCAGCAGTCCATCTATCCCCACCCGGTCACCCCAGCAGACACTATGCTAAGCCAGCTCAACACCCTTGCTCAGGAAGCCGACGGTCGCTTTGCCACCGATGCTGAACTCATGTTCCTGCAAAACTACTTGCGCAGCGCTCGACTCCGGTTTAGCGCTTACCAAAAGATTCAGGCAGCGGAACCCAAAATCATTCAACAGGTCAAGCAGAAACTAGAAGCCATTGATCCGAGCCTGCTACAAAACGGCAAAACTGACCTGAGCGCCAAGTGGCAGCGGGATGCTGTACGGGGGCTGCGCTACGCGGCGCAAGCCTTGCTGATTGACGACCAAGAATCGTTGGAAGAGCGGTTACTGCTGTGGTTTCAGACCATGATGCGCGCGTTCAAGGCCGAACGGAGCTGCAACGCCACTTACGTCATCATGCAGGACGTGGTTAAACAGTTCCTTTCGCCCGAGGAAGCCGAACTGTTCTGTCCCATTCTAGAGGTAACCCGCTCGACACTGGGCGGTTAACCCGTAGGGCACTACAGCAGAGATACGATTAGGCTAGTGTCGTTACCGTTAGACCGGAGCGGGGCATTTTACAAGTAAGCCTCGACTAGATATTTCTAAACCGCCCCTTCATAGTCAAGCGTATTGTGAACTGGGCCTCAAAATGAGCATCTCCCTCGGTCAGCAGCCCATCCTCCAGCTCATTTTTTACTCAGACCATTCCTCAAATTCTTTTCACCCTGCTCTAAGCGTCCATGTCACCTACTTTGCTCGTTCCTCATTCACTTCGTCAGAAGCTTCCTCAAAAGCACAACCACTACGCGTTTCGTGACTTCTTCCAGTTCAACAGCGACAGTGGCACGATCACCGACTGGAATGACAGCCGCAACATTCTCACCAGCGAAGACTTTATCATTGGTCTGCTCGAAGGACTGGAGGAAGAAGTTGGCGAAGCGTCAGCCGCAGTGATGTATTCCATTGGTCTGGAATGGGGCAAGCAGGATTCTCTGTTCTTCGACAAATGGTTTGAGCGGGAATTCAACATGAACACCCGTCAGGCCAACCTGATGTTCCTGCTCGAAACCTGGTGGTGGCCCTTCACTGCTCAGGGTTGGGGCCGTTGGGAAGTGGACATGGGCGATCGCCGCCAAGGGTTCATGTTCATCAACCTGTTTGACTCCGCTGTGGCTCGCACGTTGGGCGACGTAGGCAAGCCCGTGTGCTTCCTCTATGCGGGTCTGTTTGCAGGCTTCTTTACCGAAATGGTCCGTAAGCAGCTCAGCTGTATCGAAATTCAGTGCTACTCAATGGGTGAAACCTATTGCAAGTTCTTACTGGGGGCCAAAGAGCGCATCGATGCTGCGGCCTTCTGGCTCAATGAAGGAGCCACCGCTACCGACATTGAAAAGCGCCTGCGTGCAGGAGACCAAATCTGATGAGCCACATCGCCCTGATGAGCCGCAACGGGAGTGCCCCCAAGCGTCAGGCCTACCTGCAACAGTCAGTACAAACCTTCTTTGGCGAGCTGAGCTGGGAAGGGGTGCAGGCTCCGCCTCCGCCAACGACTTCTGTTTCGCTAGATTCCCTGGAACAGCTGGATCAGCTCGCATCACCCACCCCAGGGCTAGAATCGGTCGGCACGTTCTTCGAACGGTTCCCTTGGGATGGTCAGCCGATGATCGGGGCACCCGTATCCGATCCGGGCATTAGTTTAGATGCGGCAGTCAGCCTGAGCGAGGACAGCGAAGGCGGTGATGACATGACATTGGACGCCTTTTCCGATCTGTTTTAGTGCCTTGTAAATAACGTCAAGTCAGTTGTTTTCGGTTATTCCAATCCATCGATCAGCCAGTCTTTTTCGATTTTAGAGAGTTGTGCAATGAATGAATTTTTAAGCCAGCTATTCCAGGCACCTGAGAAACGCTATTTGAATCAGCAGGAACTGGGCCTGCTGAGTAAGCTGGTGAGTTCATTGCCAGAACGCATCAAAATCTACCGCTACCTGCGCGACCAAGAAGTCAAACTGGTCCAGGGGCTGGTCAATCAGCTACCAGAAGAGCTAGCCCAGACGGAAACGGCTGCTCTAGAGCAGGCAGTAAAAGCCACGCTGCTGACCCTGCGCTACACGGCAATGGCAATGCTGTCGGACGATGCCGAGCTAGCTCACCGTCGGCTGAGAGACTGGCTTCCGGCGATGGTCGAGGCCCACCAAAACCAGGCTGTGGTACAGGCGCTGTATCGCGGTCTCACCCAAGTCTTATCTAAAACGTTGAGCACCAAGCAGTTTGCCCTATTGCGGCCTAGCTTAGAGCGAGTGCATCCGCTATTGGTAAACAGCAGCGCCGCTGATCGGACCGCCAAACTGGTAGAAGCGATCTAGCACATCCTGTCGCCGCAAACCCTTTATCCCTTATTTCAAGTAGACCTATGCTGTCCGTTGCTGACCTCCTTGCCGATGGGCCAATTACCGCCAATTACTTCTCGAATGACGTCTACGTTCGTGGCATCACCGAGTTGGGCCTGCTCGAAAACCGCCGGGGTGACCGGCTACTGGCCCTACCCCAGACGCTAATTAAGGCAATCTATGCCGGTCTAGAGCAGGAGACCGGGCAAGCAGCCATGCTGGTACTCCACAACTGTGGCCGCTGGTGGGGCAAAAACTTCTACAGCCGCTTCTGCGAAGAACTCAATGACTACTACAAACGCCCCATTGCCGATCTGTCTATGGCCGAGTTTGTACAAGCACTGCAGGAATGCTGGCGGACTCACGGCTGGGGTGAAGTTGCGCTGGATGCGACCTACCGCCCCAAGGGTTTCTTGATTATCGAGTTGAAAGGCTCTGCTTTTTCCGCTGATGCGCCCAATACCAATCGTCCGGTATGCTACGTCGAAGCTGGTGTGCTACAGTCCTTTTTCAGTCAACTGACCGGGCGAGACCTGCACTGTATCCAAACAGCCTGTGAATCGCTGGGTCACGAGCGTAACCAGTTTATTATTGGGTTGGAAAAGCGTCTACAGCCGGTTGAGGAATGGGTTGAACAGGGTCGTTCTCACACTGACATTATGGAAGAGCTGGTTCGCAGCGCCTAGCGATCGCGTTGCCGGTCCGCCACGTTTAGCGATTGCGGACGGCCTCCGTGACTGGCCTGTTGTGTTTCCATGATCGCGCTGATGCCGAGGCACCGACGGTCTAACTACCGCATTCTTGGACTGGTCGGCCACGGTCAGTTTGGTCGGGTGTATTGTGCGGTCCACCGAAAGACGGGCCACATGGTAGCAATTAAGCAGCTCAATCGCCACAGCCTACCGACCCACGCGTTCCTGCAAGAACTGCACTGCCTGCTACGGCTCAACCATCCCAACATTGTCACCTGCGAGGCACTAGAGCATACCGACCAAGGCCGACAGCTGGTGCTGGAATATTGCGAAGGGGGCACGCTACGCTCCTTAATGAACAGCACACCCGAGGCACACATGCTGCCGGTGCTGGACCTCGCCACTCAAATGGTAGGGGGCTTGGCCCACGCCCACGAGCAGGGCATCATCCACTGCGATATTAAGCCCGAAAATATCCTGCTGCAGTACCGACAGGGCCAGCCCATTGCCAAGATTTCAGACTTTGGCATTGCCAAAGTGGCACAAAACCTGAAAACGGTGTCGTCCGGACAAACAGGCTCACCGGCCTATATGGCCCCCGAGCGATTTTACAAGCAATTTTCCCCAGCTTCCGACGTCTACGCCTTGGGCATTTTGCTCTACGAGCTGATGATGGGGCATCGCCCCTTTTCAGGGACCCCCATGGACCTGATGTCGGCCCATTTAAACCAGCCGGTCCCCATCCCAGAGCAGCTGACGGAACCGCTTAAAACCATCATTCTGACGGCCTTGGAAAAAATTCCTGCCCGCCGTTACCCTTCAGCGGTTGAAATGCTGATGGCGCTGCAAAGCATCGAACTACCGCCCGCTGCGCCAAACCTGCGGCTCGAAACCCCAACGCTGGTGAATCAGCCCTTTGTCGGTGCCCCTGCAGCACAGCTCAGCCAGCCCGTCTGTCAGCTGCTGGTTTGCCCGACACAGCCAGAGATTTTGATGGCGCGATCGCACCATCAGGTCACGCTTTATCAACATCAGACCCTGCTTGAAACTGCTGTTGTAGACGCAGTAGCCCGCACAGTGGGACTCTACGCCACCGACCAAGGCCCCTGTCTCGCTACCGAGAGTGGCCTCTGCGCCATCGACTGTGAGTCACAGCCCGATGTGCGCCACCTGCAGCCGCTGCTGCGCTGGTCAGCTGACACGCTGGGCATGCCGGCTCCCAGCGGACGTTGGTACGGCGCTATCGATCCCCATCGGCTGATCGCGGGTGACCTCCGCCACCAACAGCGTTGGGTCCACCCCACCGACGCACCTAAATATCAACAGCCGCTGCCATTTCGCCTGCGGGGACGGCTAGAAGCAGTATTACCGGCCGACTCACAACACTGGGTTGCAGTAGAACGGCTGCCACAACAAACCCTGAAGCTACACATCATCGCTCGTCGGGGGCTGTATCTGGGGGCGCTGTCGGTAGAGCTACCGCTGCGGCAGCTGACACCGACAGCACAGCCCTATCGGCTGTTAGCAATTGAACCTGAGGGGCCAGCTGTGGTGTTGGTGGACCTTAAACCGTTTCGAGTCATACGCATCGGTCTGGAGATCTTGCCCCATCGAGCGGCGGCGATGCCCTGGGGGTATGTGGTTGTGAGCGAGACCGGCGAACTGTTAGTACTCGATCGGGAGACGGCCCCCATCGGCTGCATTGAAGTACCCCAGCAGGTCACCGCACTGTTGCCCACAAGCCCACACGAGCTAATGCTGGCAAACTGGACAGGACAGCAGAGCGGTCTCTACAACATTGATTTGCGTCAGTTTGACTTAGATATTTTGTTTTAAGGTACTTTGTTTTAACAGCCTGGTTCAGATTCTCTTACCCGCAAGAGACTTTGCATTGAATCGCATTAACCACCTCTGATTCTCTGCACAAGACGACAAAAGTATGTGGGTAATAAACGGCTGCACATCCTTCCCTTCGCTCTAGCAGCTCCTTTGGCGTAATTTTCGCGAACTGCCATACCACCCAAAGGAGATACACACCAATGGTTGATAAGAGATGCTGGAAACATCAGCGCGGCGGTCCATGAACAATACGATATGGAGCCGCAAATTGACCGTGAAGACGGCAGCATTGTCATTGAAAAAGAACACGGCAGGGAGTCGGATCTAATCATTCCAATAGATTAGGCCCATCGAGAACTAAAGTTTTCCTAGAGAAATCAACAGGTCTCAAGCCGGGTTTAGTTAGAATCCATTCAACTAAGGAGACAGGCCTATGCTTGAGCAATTTGCCAGCGACAACTATTCCGGCATTTGCCCCGAGGTCATGGCCTACCTGGAAAAGGCCAACACAGGCTACGCCGCCGCCTACGGCGAAGACGACTGGACACAGCGGGCAACCGACCTGTTTCGAGACATCTTTGAAACTGACTGCGAGGTCTTTTTTGTCTTCAACGGCACTGCAGCCAACTCACTAGCGCTGGGCACCCTCTGCCAGTCGTACCACAGTATTGTCTGCCACGAGGTTGCCCACGTCGAAACCGACGAGTGCGGGGCTCCAGAGCTGTTTACCCATGGTTCCAAGCTGCTGCTGGGCAAAGGCGACAACGGCAAGCTAACGCCCGACTCGATCACGCAGATCGTCACCAAGCGTAGCGACCTGCACTATCCCAAGCCCAAGGCCATCAGCCTGACCCAGTCTACAGAGCTGGGCACTCTGTACTCGATTGAAGAGCTGCATAACATTCGCACCGTAGCCGACCGCTACAACCTCAAGCTGCACATGGACGGGGCTCGGTTTACCAATGCGATCGCGGCGATGGACGTTAGCCCGGCTGCGCTGACTTGGCACAGCGGCATCGATGTCCTGTGCTTTGGTGGTACCAAAATTGGCATGGCACTGGGCGAAGCTATTTTATTTTTTGACCGGTCCCTAGCTGAGGACTTCGACTACCATTGCAAACAGTCTGGACAGGTCGCCTCGAAGATGCGCTACCTGTCTGCCCAGTTTCTGGGCCTGCTAGAAACCGGTGCGTGGCTCAAAAACGCGCGCCACGCCAACGCCTGTGCCACCTACCTAGAGGGCCAATTGGCTCAGATTCCTGAACTCAAGATTCTATTTCCCCGACAGGCCAACGCGGTCTTTGTTGAAATGCCGGTACCCCTGATCAAAGCGCTCCACGCGCAGGGATGGCACTTCTACACATTCATCGGGGAAGGTGGGGCTCGACTCATGTGTTCTTGGAATACGACCCATGAACGAATCGATGCGTTGGTCGCGGATATCAAGCAACTGTTAGCGACAACCAAGCCACTGGTGTCGAGTACTCGATAACCCAGAAGCACCCACACAAAAGTGGCAAGTTGCGTCCCCTAGGGGTTGGAATACGTGGACTGACTCAATCCCCCCATGTAGGTTGCGAGTGCGGTACAAAACCCAACGCCCGCACGGGTGCCTGCACGCAACCACCTTCGTAGCCAACAACTTATGTTGATGTCATCACCCAGTCGGGAATAGTAAGGCAAGCCGTTTGTCGAGTCTCGAACCGAATCTATGCCGCGCTCAGCCCAACCGTCCGTAGCCGCAACGCCGCTGATGCCCAAACGCGGCATCTCCATCCGCTGGACGCTACCCATCTGCGTCATTGCGCCCCTGCTATCCGGTATTTTGCTGACCAACTGGCTCTCGTTCCGCAGCGGGCAGGTTGCCGTAGAAGACCTGGTCAACAAAATTAGCGAAGAAGTTGCCGGCAACATCGAAAAACGCGTCAGCAACTATCTGATTCGCCCGTCAATGGTATCCGCCAGTCTCAAAGCTGATATCGAAAGTGACAATATCGACGTGAGCGATGTGCGAGGTCTGGGCCAGACACTGTGGCACTTTACCCAGGTTGACCTGTTCAATAACAATATCTACTATGGCAACGAGCAGGGCGAGTTTGTCTACAGTGAAAATCAGGACGAGGTGCAACGCCTCGACTTTGTAGATGCCGCCACAGACTTTAAGCGGATTGCCTACGAAACAGATGACATCGGCAACCCAGAAACTGAACTCAGGCAAACAGACTATGACCCACGCCAGCGCCCCTGGTATCAAGAAGCCGCCAGCAGGGGTACGCCGATTTGGAGCCAGGTGTATGTGGCGACCTCTCGCTCAGCATTGACCATTACCCGCGCAACGCCGGTTTTTGACGCGGCGGGTCAGCTCAAAGGCATTTTTGGCGTTGATGTGTACTTGGTGGAGCTGAGCGACTTTTTGCGCAATCTAGAGATCAGCCCCAACGGTCGCGCTTTTATCATGGAGCCGTCTGGCGAGCTGATTGCGGTATCCGCTGACGAAGAGCCCTTCATTGACCATCAGGATGGCAGTAAGCTCCGTTTACCCGCGGCCGAAAGCCAAGATCCCCTGATTCGAGCCACGGCTCAGCGCTGGTTGAGCGACTTTGCTAGTGCCACTGGGACTGACAGCTCAACCGACTTTGCAGAGCTGGCCTTTGAGTTCGAGATTGATGGCGAAACCCAGCTGGCCTACATCTATCCGCTTCAGGAGGCGAGTGTAGATTGGGTAATTGGGGTGGTGATTCCCAAAAACGACTACATGGCGACCATTAACGCCAGCGCTCGACGAACCTTGATTGTGGGGTCACTGGTGACGGGGGCGGCCTCGCTGCTGGCACTGCTAGCAGCGCTGTACATTGTACGCCCCATCAACCGATTAAATTCCGCCGCTAAGGACATTAAGCTGAACCGTTATGCACCGGACAGCCTCAAAGACGTGATGAATCGGCCCGATGAGTTTAGCGAGCTGGCCGAGCTGTTCAATGATATGGCCATCGTGGTGGTCAGCCGGGAGCAGAGCCTGGCCGAGCAGGTAACCCTACTCAAGAGCGAGATTGCTCAGCAGGGTCACCGCAGTAGCCGATACGAACTAGAAGCCCTACTACAGCGGGCTAGACAGGCCAGGGCCCGCGTGCGGTAGCTAGCCTATGGCAGTCGAAGGGTTGGTTAAAGCATTCGACTGCGTCGAGGGGCTCCAGCGTCAAGAACTTCATGTCAGGAACTGTCCCTAGCAACTCGACGAATGCAATATATAGCGGCCGCCAGATCCGTTAGGACAAGGCTGCGACGCCATTTTGTTTTGAGCTGAGTTGGACAGCCTCACTCGGTGTCCTAGCGTAAATGACGCAGACTATAGCTTAAGCGCTGAGGCGATCGTTAAAATAGCCCCGGTACAGCGCACAGCCGACCACGCTCGAATTTTTCTCTAGCCGCACCAGCCCCATGCTCTGCAGCTTAAAGGTTTGGGTCTGAGGCAGCAGCACCGGATCAGCCGACTGCAAGACCTGCTGAAATGCTGTCAGCAGCTCCGGGTGCTGCTGTAGCGTCCACAGGTGGCGGTGCAGGTGGGGGCTAAAAATACCCTCGTCGGTGGTAGCCGTTGCCAAGATTTGCGCCCAGCTCAGCTCACATTTTGCCAGGTGATACAGCGTCAGGCTCGTTAACTGAGGATGGCCCCCTAGCAGCTCTAGCATCTGCGATAGGACCGAGGCGTCTAGGGTCAGGCCATATCGTACTGCCAAGGTCTCGATCTGTGCTAAGTCGAATGGGGGCAGCGCAATTTCAATGCCCACATTAAACGGAGACTGGTTGATATTGAGGGGGATGTACGTCTCGGTGGACTGCACCAGGATCAGACGCAGCATGGCCCAAGTATCGTCGGATTTGGTGTACTCGTGCCAGGTACGCAGCATAGCAAAAAAGTCCTGTGCCACAGCCGGGTACTCGAAAAGTTCACTGGCCTCTTCTAGCGCGATCGCAATTGGCCCGTCCAGTTCGGCCAGAACGCCCTCTTCCACGCAAAGGGTACAGCTCATCTTGCTACCCAGATCGCTGCTCCATAGCTCATCGAGGGCAGGTTTTAGCTTCAGCTGGCTCATCAGGCTAGCGCAGAACCAGCGCAGTAGCCGGTCTAGGTCGCCCAGTATGGCCTGGTCGGCCTGCTGAAAGTTAATCACCGCCGACCGACAGCCCTGGCTATGGGCCAGAATACGATTCATCAGCGAGGTTTTACCCATCTGCCGTGGTGCTTTGATGCGGACCAAGGCTCCCCGCTGCTGCATGGCGTCATAGCACCCCGGCTCAAACGGAGAACGCTGCACATAGAACAGCGAATTTAGCGGCACGCTCTCGGAGGGAACGTTGAACATTTGAGAAACCGCTAGCGCAGCCGTATTGGCAGCTGAAGTGGCATGATTTGAACCCGAGTCATTTGAACCCGAGTCATTTGAGCCCAGGCCATCGGCCTCCGAGGGCGGCTGCGCTGCCAGGTAAGACAGCAACATGCCCCGACAGTTGGACTTAGTGACTTTTGCACCCACCGCAAGCGATAGCAAGCGCCACAAACTGGGTGCGACCCGTTGCTGAATATAGCTGCTGGAATAGTTGTACTCTGCAGCAACGGCCTCGTAGGTTTTCTTAGACGCCTGCCAGCATTCCTGCAAGACCAGCCGTTGCAGGTCGCTGAGGGTTTGGCCCGTCCGCTCGGTCACCAGCTGGTCGATTTGAGTGAGCGGTATTGGCGTGTCTTGGGTCGCAGGGGTCATGATTTAACGTTGCGGTCTACGGAGTGCGGTCTGCGGGATAGAGGTTGGCGCTGTCATCTAGTATTCCCAGCCCGTCAGGTGACGCCGCAGCCTTCAACGGATCCCCATATAGAGATAGAAACAACTAGAAGCAACACAACGTTAATAGACCAGCTGCACTCAACAATCTCTGAGTGAATCCAAAGTCTCTTTTAACTGGCCAAAATCTCAGCCAACTAGACAATCACCAAATAGTGACTTCTTTCAAAGAATAAGGTAACAAAAAATCACCTAATCTCTCTACAGTCGCGCTTGAAAATAGGCACGATACAGTTCGCAGCTGACCTGAGCCAAATTACCATCAAGCGTGACGAGTCCCAGGCTGTTGAGCTTAAACGCCTGAATCTGAGGCAGAGTAAGCGCCCTGTCCTGGGCTAAGAGCTGCCGAAACGCATCGGCCAGTTCGGGATAATGCTGCAAACTCCAGAGGTGGCGGGGAAGATGCGCATTGAAAATGCCTTGGTCGGTGCAGGCAGTTGCCATCAGCGACGCCCAGGTTGATTGTTCATCTAAGGCCAGGTGATGCAGGGCCAAGTGAACCAAGTGGGGATGGCCGCCGACAAACGTGGTTAGGTCTGCGATTATTTCTGATGACAAAGACAGGTCGTAAACTTTAGCAAGCGCCGCTGTCTGCAGCGGGGAGAAGGGAGAAAGCGCAATCTCGATCCCGATATTAAAGGGCGACTGATTCACATCTAGTGCAATGTAAGATTCAGTCGATTGAATCAGAACCAGTCGGAGATTCGCCCAAATATCTTCAGTTTTGCCATACTCATGCCAGGTGCGCACCATCGCGAAGAAATCCTGGGCTACATCAGGATAGTCAAACAGTTTTCCACTGTCTTCTAGGACTAGGATCAGCGGCTGCTGTAGAGCGGGCAGCAGATAGCCTTCTAAATAAAGGGTACAGCTGATCTTGCTGCCCAAATCCTCGCTCCAAAAGCGGTCTAGTTCAGGCGGGAGACCCAACTGCTGGGACAGGTTGGCACACACCCAGCGAAGACAGCGATTTAAGTCTGAGAGGATAGCCTTATCGGCCTGCGCGATGGTCAGCACTGCCGTGGGATAAGGGGCCGTCGCCGTCATCCGGCTCATTAAGGAGGTTTTTCCCATTTGGTGTGGCCCTTTAATTCTCACCAGTGCGCCGGATTGCAAAATAGCCGGATAGCACTGGGGTTCTGGCGATCGCTCGATGTAGAGCGGAGAATTGGGTGGCAAGCTTCCAACCGGCAATTCTCGCAACGAGGCCGATAACGAAGCGGCTGGGACAGTGGTATCCTCAGCGGTTTCGACCTCAGCCAGCTGCGACAAAATTACGTTTTTACAGTTGGATTTGGTGATTTTGGCGTCAAACGCCTGGGACAGCAACCGCCATAGGCCGGGCGCAACCCGCTGCTGGATATATCCACTGGAGTAGTTGTGCTCTTTGGCAATCGTCTCGTAGGTCTTCTTACTAGAGCGCCAACATTCCTGCAAAATCAGCCGCTGTAGGTCACTCAAGGACTGTCCTGTCTGTTCTTGGACCCGCTGATTAATCCGGACAAAGGGCACGGGTGGATTAGCAGTAGGAATCAGCATTTACTCTATAGAACTTGGAAAGATACTGGACAAGAAACGAGCCCGACGGCACCCAATCAGCCCAACTGACACCCCCCTCTAACAAACTTGGCATCCGTAGCTGTGACTATGGATAGCATTGTGAGCTGCTCTTGAGGAGTACCTCACTCAACCACCAGTGGTCCACTTAGGGACAGGGGCTTAGCTGAGTTTGATCTAGCGAACTTTTATATAAATAGTGTCACTAATATACTGGCTGTCGGACTGGTAGCATAGACTCTACTCTTGGGAAAAATGCTTTGAGCTGTAGTTGTGGCTATATCTGCCAGGGCACCCAGTCATCGATCCACGGGTTCTATGAGCCAAATCAGACAAATTAGCTATCAGGTTGGCGGCAGCCTGGCTAGCCAGTCCAGCAGCTATATCCAGCGCCAGGCCGATACCGAGCTGTACTCGGCCCTGACCGCAGGTGAACTGTGCTACGTGCTCAATGCCCGACAGATGGGAAAGTCTTCTCTACTCGTGCAGACGCGCAATCGTCTACAGCAAGCAGGCTACCGCTGTAGCGTTATTGATATTACCAACATCGGCAGTGAGAACATCACACCGGTTCAGTGGTACACAGGGCTAGTGTACGACCTGTGGCGCGGGTTCAAGCTGCTGCGGCAGGTTAAGCTCTCAGAATGGAAAGTGGAAGAGCGCGAGTTCTCTTTTTTGCAACGGCTGAGTCACTTCATTAGTGATGTGCTGCTCAAACAGTTTCCCGACGACAATCTCGTTATCTTCATCGACGAGATTGACAGCATTCTCAGTCTGCCGTTTCCCGTCGATGACTTTTTTGCCCTGATTCGGTTTTGCTACAACCAGCGAGCGATTGACCCAGCCTATCGGCGGCTAAATTTTGCGCTGTTTGGTGTGGCCACCCCCTCCGATCTAATCCGCGATCGCACCCGCACACCATTCAACATTGGCCATCCCATCGAACTGAGCGGCTTCACCTACGCTCAGGCAAAGCCCTTGGCACAGGGGCTGGATTTAGAACAAGGCAATCCAAGCACCGTCCTCAAAGCGATTCTCAGCTGGACCAATGGTCAGCCTTTCCTGACACAAAAACTCTGCCAGCTTGTGGTCGAACAGGGGCAACAAACAGCCCATGGTCAGCTAATGATTCCAGCCGGAAACGAAGCCTTTTGGGTGGAGAGCCTGGTGCGCAATCGGCTAATTCAGAACTGGGAAACTAAGGACGAGCCCGAGCATTTGCGTACCATTCGCAACCGGATCCTCAGCAACCCCGACAAGTCTGGGCGACTGTTGGGCATTTACCAACAGGTTTTGCAGGGGGAGCCCGTCCTCTCAGACGACTCACCCGAGCAAACCGACCTGCTGCTGTCGGGCCTAGTGATAAAGGAAGGTCAGCAGCTCAGGGTCAAAAATCCGATCTATGCTGCCGTGTTTGACGCGGCGTGGGTAGCCCATCAGCTGAGTAACCTGCGCCCCTACTCGCAGTCGCTCAAAGCCTGGGTGGCATCTGAGCGTACTGACGGATCGCGCCTGTTGCGGGGGCAGGCGCTGGTGGACGCCCAGCAATGGTCTCAGGGCAAGCAGCTCAGCGATTTGGACTACCAGTATCTGGCGACTTCGGTAGAGAGCGATCGCGCTGCAGCCCAAAAGGCCATGCAGGCCGAGCAGCTCCAGGTCAAGCTCCAGCAAGAACAGCATACGGCCCGCCTACAGCGTCGCTTTTTGTCTGCGGTGAGCGTGGCGTTTTTATCCGCGGTTGGGTTCGGGGCATTCACTCTGTGGCAGTCTCGGCAAGTCCGCCTCAGTGAAATTCAGGCGTTGGCCGCTGCCGCTGCGGGCAACTTCGATTCGGATCGCCAGCTTCAGGCCATGTACCAGGGCATTCAGGCTAAAACAGCAGCGGATCAGATGATCTTTCCGCCACCCCAAAGCCTGACCCAGCAGATTGAGACAGTGTTGGACAGCCTGGTTGACCGGACCGACGCAGTCAACAAAATTGAGATCGGTACCAGTGTTCGATCTTTAGCCGTTCATCCCGATGGTGACCTGATCGCGGTGGTTGGGGCGGACGGCAAACTGACTTACTGGAAACCCTCTGGAGCCAGTGCAGACGTGGATGTTGCTACTGTTGAGGGGGTAGCGGCGGCGGCCTTTAGCCCGGACGGTGAGCGGGTAGCAATTGCAACTGAAGACCGATCACTGCAAGTTTGGCAGATGGACGGCACGTTGCTGTCTACCGTGGAGAACTTGCTAGACAACTTGAGAGATCTTTACTTTAGTGCAGACAGTGAGTACTTAAAACTGAGTACAGCTACTCGGAATGCGACGCTGCTGCATATCGGAAACAACGGTACCGGCGCTCGTGTGGTGTTTGAGCAAGAAAATGCTCATCCAATGTTGTTCAATCAGGATGAGAACAACCTGATCGCATACCATTCGCCCACACGTCCCCCTGGAGTCGGCGTCATTACCCCACGAACAGTGGACCTACAGCCCTTGCCTCAGTCCCCCCAATCGCGCACTGGAGCAACGAATCGCGTCTCATTCTCGGCCGGAGTGATGCCTCGCTTAGTCTTGGTCGACGTAGCAGGCAACGAGACGCGTGAGTTTGTCATTGGCGCGAGCCCAGTATTTTCAATGGCGGTTAGCCCCGACGGGCAATATATTGCCCTGGCCCGGGTAGACGGCAAAGTTGAGCTATGGTCACCTGAAGGCGATCGGCTAAAGACTTTCTTTGGGCACACCAGTAAGGCTGGAGCCTTGGCCTTCAGCGCAAATGGTCAGCAGTTAGCCTCCGCCGATAGCGACGGGGTCATCAACCTGTGGCAGCTAGACGGTAGCTTGCTCAAGACTTTTTCTGGGCATGAGGCAGATGTGGATCATTTAGTCTTTGATCCAGCGGGGAATTGGCTGGCCTCATCATCAGATGATGGCACGGTTAGACTATGGCAGCTACAGCCACCTTTACATCAAACCCTAGCAGCTCACACTGATGCCATTCATGCTTTGACCTTCATTTCAGAGGGTCAACAGCTCCTTTCTCTAGCAGTTGATCAGTCCGCAAAAGTATGGCAGCGCAGTGAGGCACAGACGTTTGAGTCATCACCCGCGATGAGTTACGGCTCTCACAATTCTCACCACGGTTCCACCATTAGCCCAGACCATCAGCTGATTGCCAAAATTCACTTTGCAGGACGCGTCCAGCTCATGCAGGTCGACGGGACTGTCACCCAAAACATTGAATCGGGTCATGTGGGGGGAATTGCTTTTAGTACCGATGGGCAACGGCTGATTATGGGAGGGCGCGATCGCGATCTAAAAATTTGGCAGCAGCAGCCCGACGGACAGTTTGCGCTGGCAGAAACGTGGGACGGGCACGACTCACCGATTAGCGCGATCGCAACTGCGCCAGGCGGCAACCTAACGGCCTCTGGCGCACTCGATCACAGTATTTTGCTGTGGACCAATGGAGAGATTACGGCAACACTCGACGACCACAACGCAGAGATTACGGCGCTGACCTTCAGTCCCGATGGGCAGTGGCTCGCCTCGGGCTCAGCGGACAATACCGTGCGTCTTTGGCGACCTGACGGCACGCTGGTCCACACCCTCAGCGGCCACAACGCATCCATTCGGGCCATAGCCTTCAGTCCCGATAGTAGTTTGTTGGTTAGTGCCTCCACCGACGGCACACTCAGAGTCTGGCAGCCCGAACAGCCCACGCCCCTGGTCCGGACGCTAACCGGCCACCGCGGATACCTCACCTCCGTCACCTTTAGCCCCGATGGCGAACTGATTGCGTCTGCTGGCGTAGACCGCAGGATTGTCCTTTGGCGCATCAACGAGATTCTACAGGTCAACCCGCTAAACTATGCCTGCCAATGGTTAGGGGATTACCTTCAGCATAGTCCGGCAGTGGATGAGTCTGACCGGAAGATTTGTGAGGGGTAGGGGGGAAGGAAAAGCGCCTTACAGGCTGTTCCCAATTAGCGTAAAGGGAGCCCAGTAGTAAGGATGGGTGTAGCCTTCGGGGCGGCGGGCAGTCAGGGTGGGGTCGAATCCGCCAAATCGTTCGCCGGAGCGGGTTAGCGTTGCTAGAGCCAGCTGGATTTCTTCATCGTCGCTTAGCAGCGTCAGCTGTGCCTGTCGCATTGCTTCAGCCTTGGTTATAGGCGTGTCGGTAGTGCTCTCGGCCAGCTGCTGGTAAAAGAGCTGCATCAGCAGACTGGTGCTGGCATCGTTGACCTTCCACAGTGAGGCAATCACTGCTTTAGCTCCGCCAGTCAAAAACTGGTGGGCAACGCCCGAAATCTCAATACCGTCTTGATCTGGGCCGCTTAGTGCTGTCTCGCAGGCTGACAGCACGACTAGATGAATGTTGCTTAGATCTTGCAGGGACTGAATGTCGGAAATCTTCAAAGGGTTGCCGTTACCCAACAACAAGTAGGAATCTTCGTGGCTGCCGGGAACAAATTCAGCATGGGTAGCAATGTGAGCAATGGTGTGGTAGCTCAAGTTGTCGCGCAACGTGCGTCGGTCAAAGTCCTGATTCAAAAACAGCTGCCCTTGGTAGATGCCGGTGTTGTCGCTGTCACCATCGACGACAATGCTGTCTAACTCAGCCGGGACATTGGGCAGGGCACTGTACCCCTCTACCGAATCAGATAGGCCCAGTGCCAGTACAGAGTTTTGATCCGTATCTGGGTCTAGCCGCGCCGACATGTCTGTTTCACCCGCCGACAGAATTGTCGAGGTGGTGTAATTCTCCACCACATACTGGCTACCGTCGTACAGCGCTCCCATTGGCAAATAGCGCGTGGTTCGGTCCAGCGCAAACACGAGGTTGTCAATGTTGTTGGCCTGAATCTCGCCTTCAATGGGGCCAATTAGCCAGTCGTACAGCTGTTTGCCTACGGCCTGCACCTCGTCAATGTCAGAACGCGGCGTTTCGATTAGCTGACGAAACTGCACAATGGTTTCGCTTAGCTGCTGCTGGCCCACCTCAGTCACCTCAACGCTCTTGAGGACACCGCCCTCTGTCGCCCATAGAATCCACAGCTTGTCTTCTAGTACGAGGGGATAAATCAGTATCGTATTAGGCTGCGCCTCAACAATTTCGGCGGCAGCTCGGCGAAAGTCTTGCGTATCCAACGCGGCCCGGTCCACCGACAGACGCTCTTGAATCTCATCCTCAAAGGT
>CAWUKV010000104.1:0-19016 GCA_963923025.1 uncultured bacterium | reverse complement strand
TTTGTCAAGTTCCGCATTGAATCATGTGCTGGACTATATTCACGCCCACCTAGCAGACGACCTCAGCCTGTCTCGACTGGCCCAGGAAGCAGGCATCAGCCGATGTTATTTTGCCAGCCAGTTCAAGCGGTCCATGCAGATCACGCCGCATCACTATGTCAATCAGCAGCGCATCGAGTGGGCAAAGCAGCTGCTTAAGGAGAAAAGTAGAAGCATCGCTGAGATTGCACTTGAGTGCGGCTTCTCTAGTCAAAGCCATCTAACCCGCGTATTTCGCCAGTTTGCCGAGACCACACCGAAAGCCTATCGAGACTGACTCTGGATATGTTCGCGCTGGCATAGCTTCCGTTTCTGACAAGACAAACAAATCTACCAAAAATAGAACATTTGTAGAAGCGGCAGAACCGCCACGGCTGATAGCGTTAGGGTCGTGTTGACGCGCTATCTACACCCATGGAACATCTCAACCCCGCTAGTCTTGGTGACTCGTCGGACTATGGCTTTTCGCAAATTGTGACCGTACCAGCTGGCACACAGATGGCCTACATTGCCGGACAGGGCTCGGGGCTGACGGCAGCAGGCGAGTACCCCACCCGCTTCGAAGACCAGGTAGATCGGGCTTTTAATAGCCTCAGAACTGCACTGGGAACCATTGGTGCAACGCCCGATCACGTCGTTAAAATCACCATTCTCTCCGTCGATCACACGGACGAACGGCTTCATATCATCTCCGCTGCCCGTCGCCGATTTTTCGAAAACCAAAAACCTGCTAGCACGCTGATTCCGGTCCCGCGATTGGCCAGTAGCGGCATGCTGTTTGAGATTGACGCGATCGCGATTATCCCTGAATCCTGAGGTGCCTGGCGATGACCCTACCGACAATTTTGCATCCGGGCGAAGGAAAACTCGTCCAAATCGGGACGAGCCGCTGCACTTTTAAAATAACCGGGCAGGACACCCACGGTCACTTTGGCTTGTTTGAGTTTGTCCTAAACCTCTGCCACGTCCAGAACTGGAGTTTTCCGAGGGGAAAAGCCATAGATTTTCAGGCTATACGCGGTTCGGAACTACAGGTTTCAGGCTGGACGTGATTTAGCACCGGAACAAGGTGGCCCTAGCGCTCACATCCACAAACAAATGGTGGAAATGTTCTACGTGGTTGAAGGGCAGGTGCAGCTCACACTGGGGCAAGAAACTCTTTTGGCCCAGCCAGGCACCGTCATGGTCGTGCCAGAAAACACGCCCCACGCCTTTAGCAATCCAACCTCGCAGGTCGCCAAGCTGCTGATCATGTTCTGCCCCGACAACAATCGGGCGAGATATTTCGAAGGGCTAGCTGAGCTGCGCAAAGACGGACGACAGCCCACTCAGCAAGAGTTGCGCGATTGGGCCAGGCAGTTTGATTAATACCCCGCTGACGACGCATAGTCGACACACAGTCGAGTCAGCGCAAAAAAAACAGCCCACCGCCTGACAAATATTATCCCCCAATAAATATTATTCCCACAAATATTATTCTAGGTCTACCTCGCTACAGATAGTCGGGGTGACGATGGTACTGGCGAGCGTTATCGCTGGCAGTAGTCCTCAGCACTGGGCGATCGCTTTCTCAGTCTAACCACTGCTTAGTTCGCTCTACGGCCACTTGCCACTGCTTAAACTGTTCTTGAGCTGTCGCCTCATGCTCCCCTGGTTCAAACACGCGGTCAATCTGTCTACTCTGGACCAGCGCATCGTAATTGTCCCACAGCCCTACGGCTAGCCCTGCGCCAAAGGCAGACCCCTGTGCCGTTGCATCCAGCACCGCAGGACGCTCAACCGGGATACCCAACACGTCAGCCTGGTACTGCATCAGAAAATCGTTATTACAGGCACCGCCATCCACCTTGAGGGTTTGAATCGGTGTGCCGCTGTCTTCATTGATGGCCTGCACCACCTCTTTAGCCTGATTGGCAATGGCTTCTAGCACGGCACGAACCATATGGGCCTTGCTGCTGCCCCGCGTCAGCCCCATAAACGCGCCGCGAGCGCTCATATCCCAGTGGGGGGCACCCAAGCCGCTCAGAGCGGGGACAAAGTAAACGCCGCCGTTGTCTTCTACGGAGGTTGCTAAAATCTCGCTGTCGGCAGCATTATCAATAATTTGTAGGCCATCCCGTAGCCACTGAATACAGGCACCAGCGGTGAACATACTGCCTTCTAGCGCATAGCCAAGGTCATAGCTGTTGGCAGGATCTGTTGCCGTGGTCCAGGCAATGGTTGAGAGCAGCTGGTTTTGCGATCGCACCAGCTGCTGCCCGGTATGGGCCACCAAAAACGCCCCCGTACCGTAGGTACACTTCAGCAGCCCTGGCTGGTTGCAGCCATGGGCAAACAGCGCCGCCTGCTGATCGCCGAAGATAGCCGTAATCGGAATTTCAGCCCCCAACAGATCTGAACGGAGCGTGCCAAAGTGCCCCTGACTCGGCCGGATTTCGGGCAGCAGCTGGGCTGGGACTTGAAACACCGCCAGTAGCTGCGGGTCCCATTGCTGCTGCTTCAGATTCATCAGCAGCGTGCGGCTCGCATTGCTGTGGTCAGTCGCGTGGACCTTGCCACCCGTTAAGTTCCACAGTGCCCAGCTGTCGATGGTCCCCGCCAGCACATTGTCCAGGTTTTCCGGCTGCGTTTTCTCTAGCAGCCAGCGCAGCTTAGTCGCCGAAAAGTAGGCGTCCAAAAACAGGCCGCTACGCTCATAGATATCGTCCTTCGCGTCGGCCAGCTGATGGCAGAGCTCGGCCGTCCGCCGATCTTGCCAAACAATGGCATTATGCAGGGGTTTCCCCGTGGTCTTATCCCACAGCAGACAGGTCTCCCGTTGGACGGTTAGCCCTAAGGCGGCAATGTCCTCCGCCAGAATGCCAGCATTCTGAACGGCTTGCTTCAGCGTCAGCTGTACCGCCTGCCAAATTTCCAGCGGGTCATGCTCCACCCAGCCTGGCTGGGGATAGTGCTGAGTTAGCTCTTTGTAAGCTTGCCCAACGATGTCGCCCGACGCATTAAACACGATGGTCCGGTTGCCGGTCGTCCCTAAATCCAGCGCCACGACGTACTTCGCCGCAGCATGCGCTGCCCCCTGCACCGTGCTCTGCGTCATACCGGTTCCTCTAAGACTAGATCATCAAGACTGAACAATCAGGTGGCCCAGATTGCCGCCCCCATTCTGTCCTGTGAACTCTCGTCCCGTGAAGGAGACGCAAAACTCTTTGAGGAAATTAATAAAGTGTAGAAAATCTGTTACGACTGCTACTGTTTAGGATTCTCTTGCTTAGAGTTTTCGACGTCAGACTCGGTTTGCTCGAGCAGCTTCGACAGCTGACCGCGAATGTGGTCAAGCTTTTTATCGACCTTAGGCACCACCAACAGACGGACTTCGACTTCTGCAATGTTGTCAATGCGGGTGGTCTTTTCCCACAGTTTACGCTCGCTTTCGGACTCTGACTCGTAGCGAAACGTGATGGTATCAGGGTTGACGTCCAAAATCTCAACGTTTTTGAACCAGCCGTTGCTGCTTTTAACAAATAGCCATACGCCCGGTTGCCCCGTGAGTTCTTTGAGCCGCTGTTCCATGAATTGTTTACCTGTGGGTGAAAAATATAATGACTGGAGAGAACAGTCCTACCCTTCAAATTGCACTACTTCTAGCAGTCCAAAGCAGTCGAGGCCGCTGAGGCTGCTAGGGGAGACAGGATGAATCAAGCGTGTCAACTGACCGCTTTTATGAAGGAATTGCTTTGCTGTTCTTAAGATTATTTCATCTACTCTAACATTTCGAAAATGATGTGTCAGGAGGAAAAGAAAAACTTTTTTCCTCCCGTAATCTATCCAGGGTTAGGGTTTTAGCCGATTTGCAAAAAAATTACGAGAAAATACTGAGCAGATATTCTTCGTCTTTCTGCGTCAGGGAGAGCTCGGGTGATACCTGGGCAGCGGAACTGGTAGCGACTGTGCCGCGAGTCTCGCTGCGGGGGACAAATAAAACCGCCTGCCCGTCCTGTAACTCAAAGGCGCGGCTGTCTTTCAGGTCAGTTTCTAGGTCAAGATCGGGGGTCGAAATTACCACCTCCCAATCGGCCATATTCAGCTGGAGCCAGTCACCCAGATGCACCTTCATCGGTTCACCACCCATATGGGCCACAATGGCAAACCGCTGGGCTTCCCCCGGCTGATGGCGCAATCCGTAGAACAGGGTACGGCAGTCGTCACTGACTCGGTTAAAGCGATCTTGACCGACTAGATTCTTTTGTAACCAAGGGTGACGGCGACGGTGTTCGCGCAGGGCCAGGTGAAAATAGCTCATGCCAGCGTCAAGCTGCCCGTAGAACCGCCCGACGTTGCACAGGTCGTGGCCATCTTCCATAAATGCCATGGCAAACTGCTTCAGTTTGGGCACATCTAGCGTGGCGAGAAACCGGGGTAGCGACGGCTCCGCCAGCACGTCCTCCATGGTGGGAATCTCGCAGTCGATGCCGTTGTCGCTGAGGCAGTGGCGGCAGATTTCGGCCACTGCCTGCAGGTCATAATCCGTGGCTACCATGGCATCTTGCAGGGCGTGGGCAAAGTCACGCAGCTGCTCGTAGGTGCTAAAGCCCAGGCGCTTCAGCTGCGGAAAGACGCCGTCTCGGGTGTAGTACTCGGGTTCGATCTGCCAGTCTAAGAAGCCCACCTCTTCGGACACCACCTTGACCCCGTAGCGGTCGTCCGTGTTGCGAAAGAAGCCCCAGGGCGTGCCCACGTTGGCGTTGAGAAAATCCATGGGCAGTCCTGGACTGAAAGCGTACACCCACAGCTGGGTAGCGGGATTGTTGTAGGCCTTATGCAAGACCTCAGGTCGGGTCTGCCCCAGGTTCCAATTAACTGCATATTCAGTTTCATCGACCTGGTTACCGCGGCGTACGGTGTCGTGGTTGCCACAGCCCGTAATCCAGTGGTCTCCCTGGTAAATCACCTCACAGACGCGCCGCCATTTACGGTCCCAAAACCCATGCAAACTAGGGGTATTGTGGGCAAAAATGAGTGGGCCCCACTGGAACGAGTCCGGCTTATGTTCAATTAACTCTCGGTAGCGAGAAATCTATTCCCACCCTTCCTGAGGCCAGGGGCGACCGTCTTCAAAGATGGTGAACATCAGCCGCCGGTAGCCGTTGATATCCTGCACCACGTCGCTCATGGCCAGCAGATAGGCGTCGTCCTGTTCAACCCGATCCGATAGCGGGTTAAAAAAGCGAAAGTCTTGTCCCCCGTCGACGCGAATGCCGTCTGCGCCTGTGTTGATCTTGCGGCGCTGCATTTCCAGCAAAATAGCGCGCACCTGCGGAGACTGGTGGTTCAGGTCCTGCCCGTACATATTGGGACCTTTCAGGAACTGGTGGGTCAGCAGTTCCAGGGATTGGTTGTCGGCATGACCATAGACTAAGTCATAGATCAACAGGATGGGCCCCTGAGAAAAGTTATGGAGTGTCGCAATAAAGTCCACAACTTCGTCAGGGCGGAGGCTGCCCAGTACGGCTGGATTGGTTGTCCCCGACCCCAGAATGGGCACATCGTACCCCCAGTTCTGGGTGTCGGGCTTGCGCAGGTTAACCGTCAGCGTCGGCGTGTCTGGATTCGGCGAGGTTGACGCGTCCGGTGGAGCGGGCTCGGCAGCAGAGGCCGGATCGGTCGGCGCGATCGCAAAAAACTCATGCTCAAGATTGGTATCTTCGCGGCGATACTCAATGGTCGGCTCTACCGGCAGCAGCTGTAGCGCGTCGTAGCCTGCATAGACCGACTCCTCTGGCGCTAGGGGTTCGTTGCGCACCAGCTTGTCAGAAATCCGCTGATAGATTTGGGTCAGCCCCTCCAGCGTGCCTTCGGGGGACGCCGTTTTGACGTGAACCTGAAGGATGTTAGTCGGCGTAGGCTCACGAGGAATCTCGCTGTCGGTTTTGTTGACGCCGCGCTGGCGGAAATAGGCTCGGTCCTGCCGTTCGCGCTGGACTCGGTGCATGTCGTACAGCTCTGCCGGGGCAAACACCCCGTAGGGCAGCGAGTAGGCTAGTGGGTCGCGGATAATTCGGACCCGACCTTCTGGATCGACATAGCGCAGCCAGTAAAAGCTGCCGGCTCGGTTGCGCCGCCCCGGTCGCAGCCCCTCAATCACCGCCCAGACAAACTCGCCCTGCTTGGCCATCGGCACCCGCGTTCGCTTGAAGCGAACCTGCTGCTCAGTGGCACGAAAGTCAATGTTGTCCTTGGGGGTGTAAACCTCTAGCTCAACTTTGTACTCGGATTGGATGATGTCACCAGCCAGCTCTGGCGTCCAAAAGCCAAACTCGGTGAAGCGATCGCGCCGATAGTTGGCCCCTAGCCGTCGGGCCAGCCGCTGCGCCTTCTCAAAGTAAGTGGCATTGGAGCGCTGAATCCCATCGGCCCAGGCTAGCAGGCTTTGGGTTTCGTCTTCGACCAGTTGAATGCGCTTGGAACGAACAGCAATCACGGCAGAACTCTAGAGCAGGTAACGAGGTAGGTTCAACCCAGCCAAAACAAGAATGAAGCGACATTCGCTTCAGCTAAGAGAACCCTAAAAGTGGCTTAGAAACGGCTTAAAAAGGAAGCTAATTAACACAGAATTATGATGGGTTAATGCTAACAGTTTTGATAGCTCTTTTACCGACGCCGACGGATGCAACCTACCCACCGGTCGGCAATAGCGCTGTAGACATCGGCCTGGAGATTATCGGTCTGGGGATTAGAATTATCGGCCTGGGAATCTACTTAGTCTGGCATTCAAGCACCGATATCGCCCCCAGCGCCAACCGCAGCATCGGCGTGTGAGTCAGCCCATTTGTAAGGGTTACAGTCATTTGCTTAACTTAACGTTGTACGGTATCGTTCACTCCTGTATGGGGTTCTCGCCGTCGTTATTTAACCGTTGGCCAATGGGGCGTTGGCCAATGGGGCGTTGGCCAATGGGGCGTTGGCCAATGGGAGCTAACCGTCATCGTCGAGTTTTACCGCTACAGCCCCTATTCATACGTATCAGTCGTTTTAGTCGACCAATTTAAGAACAGAACAATTACAGCTTTGATTGAATGCAGCAGGCATTGATTTACTAGCTGATTAGGCGACCTAGTCAACCCCGCTGAGTACCCCTGAAGTCTCCCCTTCAATTGGACATGTCGGCGTACGCCCGTCATGCCGGGTTAAGCTAGCCCCACGAACACACCTTTCGATACAGGAGCGTTGCTATGAAATCCTCGCTAGTTATCCTTTACCACCGCGAACCCTACGACGAGGTGGTGGAAAATGGCAAGATTTACTACCGCGACAAGAAAAGTCCAAACGGCATCGTCCCAACGCTCAAGAGCTTTTTTGCCAACGCCGACCAAAGTACTTGGGTCGCATGGAAACAGGTTAAAGACCTGAAAAAGCCTGGCTTTATTGATCGGGTAACGATGGAGGGCGGCAAAGATAGCTGCGTTGTTCGTCGCATCCCGCTGTCTGCCGAGCAAGTCAAAAACTTCTACCACATCACCTCAAAAGAGGCGTTCTGGCCCATTCTGCACTCTTTTCCTGAGCACTTTACCTACGACAGCTCCGACTGGGACAATTTCCAGAATATCAATCGGCTGTTTGCCGAGGCAGCCTGTGAAGATGCCGCAGATGATGCGCTGATCTGGATTCATGACTACAACTTGTGGTTAACGCCCTACTACATCCGAGAAAAGATGCCGGATGTAAAGATTGCGTTCTTCCATCACACGCCATTCCCAGCGGCAGACGTATTCAACATTCTGCACTGGCGTAATGCCATCATCGATAGTCTGCTGTGCTGCGACCTGTGCGGCTTCCATATTCCCCGCTACGTCCAGAACTTTGTTTCGGCAGCGCGGAGCTGTCGCGAGGTTGACGTTGTTGAAACGGTGTCCGTTCCCGATGCCTTTACCAAAGTAGGGACAGCGCTGGCTGAGCCGGAGATGGTCACCAAGCTGAAGTATAACGACCGTATTGTCACTATTGACGCATTCCCCGTCGGCACTAGCCCCCAGAAAATTCGGGATGTTGTGCTGCAGCCTGCGGTGCAGGAGCGGGTGAAGGCCGTGCGGGCTGAGATTGGTGACAACAAGCTCATCATGTCTGCCGGACGGGTGGACTACGTTAAAGGGGCCAAAGAGATGCTAGCCTGCTACGAGCGCCTGCTGGCGCGCCGTCCCGAATATATCGGCAAAGTCAACCTGTTTATGACGGCGGTTAAAGCGGCCAAGGGAATGCGAGTCTATCGCAAAGCTCAGGAGAAAATTGAGCAACGGGTGGGGCAGATCAATGGTCGTTTTGGCACCCTGAACTGGACACCGGTACAAATTTTCACTGAGCCTTTGCCTTACAACGATTTGATGGGCCTATACAAGGCCGCTGACATCTGCTGGATTTGCCCCCTGCGCGATGGTCTAAATCTAGTCGCGAAGGAGTACATTGCTGCCCACGGCGGCGAAGACGGCACCCTAATTCTGTCCGAGTTCACCGGCTCAGCCGTAGAACTGCCAGACGCACTGTTGACCAACCCCTACTCGTCCAAACGCATGGATGAGTGCATTGATGCGGCGCTCGAGATGACGCCTGAGGAACAGGCTGAACGTATGGGCAAGCTGCACAAAGCCATCTGTCGCTATGACGTGCAGCAGTGGGCCAACCACCTGTTCCGCGTAGCCAAAGCGACGGTCGCCAAACCAGAAGAAAAAACGCTAACGGCAGTCTAGACAGTCAATGGCGTAGCTCAATACTGCCGTCTGGCGCGACGGCAAGGCTGAGGCTTTGTCTGTTTAGAACTGGCATTTTCAGTAGAAAGACCTACGGTTCCGACGTGGTGCGGTTGGTTACGGTGACCGAGATTACCGGGGATACCGAATCCTAAAATTTCATGCTCTAGGGCCGCCTCCAAGATGGCAAACTATGCCATCTTGGAGGTGCCGTACTGGCGCAGCCGGTACGGCACCTCCAAGCAGCCGGGATTCTATTGGGAAACCACCATGCCAGACTATTCAGCCATTGCTGCCCAAACGTACGACCTGATCGTCATTGGGGGCGGCATCAACGGCGTTGCCGTGGCGCGTGATGCGGCGCTGCGCGGGCTCAAGACCATTCTGATCGAGAAGAATGACTTTGGGGCAGGAACAACGAGCTGGTCAAGCCGTTTGGTGCACGGCGGCCTACGCTACCTGGAGTATTTTGAATTTAATCTGGTAAGAGAATCTTTGCGGGAACGCGAGATTCTGCTGCGGACGGCACCGCATTTGGTCAAACCTATCGAAATGACAATTCCCATTTACGCTCAAGGGTCACGGAGCTACTGGGAAATTCAGGCGGGCATGGTGCTGTACGACCTGCTCAGCTATGACAAAACGCTGCCCAACCACCGCATGCTGGGGGCGGCCAAGCTGAAGCAGCTGTTTCGTCACCTGGAACCCCAGGGCTGCAAGGGTGCAGCGCAGTACTATGACGGCCAAGTAGAATACGCCGAACGGCTTTGTCTAGAAATTGTCCTATCTGCCCAGGCAGCGGGGGCAGAGATGCTGAGCTACGTCACGGTAACGGAGCTAAAGCGAGAGGGGCAGCGAATTAAGGCGTTGACCTGTCGGGACAGTGAGACAGGCGAGATTTTCACGATCCAAGGTAGCGACCAGGCAGTGGTGATCAATACCTCCGGCCCCTGGGTAGATCAGGTGTGCGGGCGCGGCGTGCGCGGCGAAGATCCGGCTCCGGTAGGCACGACGCGAAAAATTGGCGGCACCAAGGGCAGTCATCTGTTTGTTGAGCGCTTCCCCGGCGCGCCAGACCAGGCGCTGTATGTGGAGGCGCTGACGGATGGGCGACCTTTCTTCATTCTGCCCTGGCTCGATCTGTGCCTGATTGGGACCACCGACATTCGCTTTAACGGTGACCTAGAGAAAATTTGCGCTAGCGATGAGGAAATTGATTACCTGCTGCAAGAGACCAATCGGGTGATTCCCTCAGCGCAGCTGAGTCGCGATTCGGTCGTGTTTACCTATGCAGGCGTGCGCCCGCTGCCCTATGCAGAGGGCAAAAAGACTAGCAGCATTACCCGTAGCCATGTGCTGTACGACCACGCCAAAGAGCAGGTCGAGAACATGGTGTCGCTGATTGGCGGCAAGCTGACAACGCACCGCCAGGTGGGTGAAGAGATGGTGGATGCGGCCTTGAAGAAGCAGGGTAAGCCAGTGGGCAAGAGCCCTGCCAGAAAGGCACTACTACCGGGTGCCACAACGACAAAGCCATGTCTTAAATCAGCCGCCGATCGCGATGTCATGGCTCACCTGATGACGATCTACGGCGTACGGGCCGACGAAGTGTTCGCCTTGGTCGAGGAGAACGCCGAGTTGGGCAAACCGATTGTAGACGGTCTGCCAGATATTAAAGCTCAGATTGTCTATTCGGTGCGGGACGAGATGGCGCGGACCTATTTGGATATCTGTCGGCGGCGGACGGCGCTGGCGGTGCGGGCGAACTATGGCTTTGATGCGCTGCCTGTGCTGGAGGCGGTGCTGAAGCAGTACTGTGGATGGACGCAGGAGCGGTGCGATCGCAACCACGCCGAGTATGTTCAATACATGCGTGATAACTGCATTCCTGACTATCACCTGCACAAGTATGAGTCCTTGGTTCCGGCTTCTGTGAGTTAATGGACGGGTATGGTGGGTGTGAGCGGTGCGTTACGGCTTCGCCTAACTCACCCTACGGGATCCATACGTTACGGGAGACAAACCGTGGTTGCTGCATCTGAGACGCCGACTGTCCCACTATCTGAGGCGCTGAAGCAAACGGCACGGGTGACGGTGCTGGGGGCAGGGGCTTGGGGCACAGCTTTGGCTCGAATTGCACTCAACAATGGCAATCTGGTACAGATCTGGTCGCGGCGGGGGCCATTGGCGCTATCCCAGGCGGTAACAGATGCAGATATTGTGCTGCTGGCAATTTCGATGAAGGGTGTGGCAGCGCTGGCCCAGCAGCTACAGACGGCCGGGGTTTCGTCCTCGACCATTTTAGTAACGGCCACCAAGGGGCTGGACCCGGAGACAACCCGGACCCCCTCCAAGATTTTGCGAGACACCTTTCCCGGCAACCCGGTGGTGGTGCTGTCGGGACCCAATCTGTCCAAAGAGATTGAGGCGGGGTTACCTGCAGCGACGGTAGTGGCTAGTAATGACCTGGCAGCGGCAGCACAGGTACAGCAGGTGTATTCCTCCGAACGGTTTCGGGTTTACACCAGCGATGACCCCATTGGGGCAGAGTTGGGTGGCACGCTGAAGAATGTAGTCGCGATCGCGGTCGGCATTTGTGACGGCCTCAAGCTGGGCTCTAACGCCAAGTCCGCATTGATTACCCGCGCCATTCCCGAAATCATTCGCGTCGGTACTCACTTTGGCGCAAATGTCGAAACCTTCTATGGCCTGTCGGGGCTGGGCGATTTGCTGGCGACCTGCGACAGCCCCCTCAGCCGCAATTATCGGGTAGGACTCGGCCTAGCCCAGGGCAAATCTTTACCAGAAATTTTGGACGATTTGGGCAGCACCGCCGAGGGGGTCAACACCGCCCACGTGCTGATGGATATCGCCAACCGCGAACAGATCCCGGTGCCGATTGCCCGTCAGGTTCACCGCCTGCTGATGGGCAACATCACGCCGCTGGAAGCAGTGGAGACGTTGATGGAGCGAGATCTAAAGCCTGAATACTGCGATCTGAGCGACCATCGCTAAACGATGTGCAAAATTTGAGACCCTAACGACAGGGCTACAGGGGCAACGTGATGATGAACGTTGCCCCTTCGCCAGGCTGCGATTCACAGCGGATTTGCCCACCGTGGGTATCGACAACAATTTGTCGAGCAATGGATAATCCTAATCCAGTCCCTTTTCCCGCCGCCTTGGTGGTGTAGGCACGATTGAAAATCTGCGATCGCACTGCTTCCGGCATACCACCCGCATTGTCCCGCAGGCAAACCTGCACCTGCTGGTCCTGCACAGACGTTGTCAGTCTAATCTCAGGCTGCTGCGGACAGCGCTCATCAAAGGCATCAATGGCGTTAGCCAAAATGTTCATGAACACCTGATTGATCTGACCAGGGAAGCACAGCACCTCAGGAAGCGTACCGTATGCTTTAACGACTTCAATTTCAGGGCTACTACCATCAGATTTGAGGCGGTGCTTAAGAATCAGGAGGGTACTATCGAGGCCGCTGTGTACGTCAAAAAGACTTTTTTGACGATCGTCCTGACGGGCGAAAATACGCAGCGAGTCGCTGATATTGCGAATGCGATCGCTACTGGTTTTCATCGATGCTACTAGCCCTGGCAAATCCGCGCGGATGTAGTCCAGGTCAATCGCTTCAGCATGATCGTCAATGTCAGGGCTACTGGCCACCTGCTGGTACTGGTCAATGTGCGTCAGCAGACTGTCGCTATACTCCTGCACGTACTTCAGGTTGTTGACAATACAGCCCATCGGGTTGTTGATTTCGTGGGCTACGCCCGCCATCAACTCGCCCAGTGTAGAGAGCTTTTCTTTTTGTACCAGCGTAACCTGAGCACTGTTTAGGTCGTCTAGCGCCTGATGCAGTTCAACAGTGCGGTCCTTGACTCGTGTTTCTAGCTCGGTATTGAGCTGTTGTAGCGCAGCCTCTGCCACCTGGCGCTGCGTCATCTCTTGCTGCAATCGCTGATTTTGTGCCTGTAGGGTCTGTACCAGGTTCTGCATCTTGATTTGAATGCGAACGCGGGCCAGTACCTCACCTTCGTCAAAGGGTTTGGTGATATAGTCTATGGCCCCCAAAGACAGTCCCTGCACCTTATGTTCACTATCAGCTAACGCCGTCATGAAGATGATCGGTACTGGCAGCGTTGTAGGATTTTCCTTGAGGCGGCGACAGGTCTCAAATCCATCAATTCCTGGCATCATTACGTCCAGCAAAATCAGACTTGGCTGCTCATCACTGGCCAGTGCAATCGCACTTTCCCCATCTAACGCCACCCGTACGGCATAACCTGCACCTTTCAGCGTTTTGCTCAATACGGCTAGGTTGTCGGTGTTGTCGTCAACGATGAGAATAAAGTCGGTAGGCACTGTCATGGGTTCAGGGGACCTTTAGAAGAAGGATAAGACTTAAATCTTCAGCGTACGGTTGTTAACGGGGGTTTTCATGCTGTTGCGCGATAGCGTTTTGCAAAAGCGCCTTTAAAGGCTTGATCTGAAAGTTTTCTGCCTTATCCACAACCTGTTCAGCAAACACACAAAATGAACTATCGAGTTGCTGAGCAACCTGAGCGGTACCGTCCAAATCGCCCTTGTTCAACAGCTGCAGTAGTTCATTGAGAACATAAAGCGGTGGCGTTTTTGACGGGGCACTCTCCGGGCGAACAGTATCGGGCTTAGCATCTTGAGCCTGGTAGCACCACACCAGATTCAAATACTTGGCGAGAGCGGTTAAAAGATCCTGAGTTTGAACCGGCTTCGGCAGAAATCCGTTAGCCCCTGCGTCTAAGCTGTTGTGCTGATCGGTGTCAAATACACTGGCTGACGAAACAATAATCGGCATCTCTTTCAGGTCAGGATGTTCCCGCAGGCGTTTGATCAGCGCCAAACCATCGATCCCAGGCATGTTCAGGTCGGTGATGATCAAATGGGGACGGGCCAGCTCAGCCTGTTCATATCCCTGCTGCCCGTCTGCGGCTTCAACAACATCAAAACCAAGGGGCGTTAGCAAACTGTACAAAACCGAGCGATTTTCCCAGCGATCGTCAACCACGAGAATGGTTCGCTTATCACCCTCATAACCAATAACTTCGCCATTATTTAGATGTGTTGCCTTAGCCCACTCTTTAGCGATGGGCAACGTTATTTCAAAGCTGAACGTGCTGCCAACATTGGGCGTGCTGTCGATCTCAAGCTGGCTCTCCAGCAGTTGAATAATTTGTGTACTGATGGCCAGTCCCAGGCCAGTTCCCTCCTGCTGTCGGTTTTTGTCCCCCACTTGCTCAAAGGGCTGACAGATTTTTGTCATTTGTTCTGGGGTCATACCCACACCCGTATCTTGAATTTCGAAGCGTAGGTGAGCCTGCTCCGCGACGTTGGTTGTCAATGCCTGGACTCGAAAGGTGACAGTACCGTCGTCGGTAAACTTAACGGCGTTGCCCAACAGGTTAATCAGCACCTGGCGTAGCCGCTTTTCGTCTACGGTGACCCCGGCGGGAATAGCCTTGTCCAGGGTATAAACAAACTCAATTCCTTTTTGCTCGGCCCGGACACGGCAGATCTCTGCTGTGCTTTCTAGCAGGGACGGCAGATGACAATCTTGGGGATACAGTGTGAGCTTTCGGGCCTCAATTTTAGCTAGGTCCAACACATCGTTAATCAGCGTCAGCAGATGGTTGCCACACTGGTAAACAATGTCAAGGCCCTTGCGTCCTTTATTAGTGAGCGGTTCTGTGCGGCGAAGAATCTGTGCGTAGCCCAGAATGCCGTTGAGCGGGGTGCGCAGTTCGTGGCTCATGTTAGCGAGGAATTCGCTTTTGGCTCTGTTGGCACTGTCAGCAGATTCTTTGGCCTGTTGCAGTGCCTGAGTGCGTTCGCTGACGCGATTTTCGAGTGTGGTAAAAGACTCCTTTAGCTGAGCGGCCATCTGGTTAAAGGACTGCCGCAGGTCGCTAATTTCATCAATAAAGCCGGTGTCGCTGATGTTTTGGTCGAGCTGCCCTGCCGCAATGGCGCTGCTGGCCGCGCTCAGTCGAGCAATGGGGCGCGTAATCCACCTTGAGCTGTAGATGCCAAAGGCCGTGGCAATGCCAAGCGCCCCCAGACACAGCCACAGGGTGGTGCGACGGTTGGCCTCAATTTGCCCCATAAAGTCAGCCTGGGGGATAGCAACAACCACAAGCCAATCGAGGCCCAAATCGTTTTCCCATGGGGTGACGCGGACAAACTGTTTGTCACCGTCTACCGTTAGTTCTAGCTGTTGGTTGGCGCTAATTTGGACAAAGTCGGCGTTACTTTGAATTTGGGCAGCGACGTCTGCGATCGCACGGTTAGAACTCTCCAGCACATTTAGTCGCTGCGCTTCTCCCTCCACCAGCTCAAACGGCAGGTCGGTTGTGGAGGTCGCTATCACATTGCCATCTCGTTCGATGATGAACGTCGTGCTGGTGGGGCTAATGTCCAGAGTTTGTAGGTAGTCGCTAATCTGCGTTAGCCGCTGCTCAATGCCAATAGTTCCAATCCAGTTACCGTCTGCGTCAAATACGGGTTGGCTAAAGGCAACAGAGAGCGGATACGGTTCCGTCTGCCACTGATAGATTGCGGTCCAGTGTCGTTCGGGTGCATCCACCGCTGCTTCAGCAAACCAGGCTTCTTCTTGGAACGCATAGCCGGGGTCCACATCCGCTAGCTCCAGTCGGTTGCCCGCCTCATCGACGGTATAGGTATACAGGTCGCCGTTGCCGTTTGTGGCTGGAGAGACTTCATTGACGGATATGGTGCCGTCGTCGAAAAAGTAGCCCGCTGCGGCAAACTCGCCTTCTGGCGTGCCAAATAGAATGTAGCCCACATCGTAAAGCTGCATCTGCCGCCAAAAGAATTGGCTGGTGGCTTCTAGATTATTGGGATCAACTAAGCCCAGCTCCATTGCATCGGCGTTGAGCTGGCCCAGGTCTTCTGCGGCAGTGAGGTAGCTGTCCAGATGTTGGTCGATGCGTTCACTGGCCTCCGTTTGCAAATCGGCCACCAGATCTTCTACCGCGTTTTGGCCATTGCGAAACGACAGCCAGCCGACCAATCCAGCTGCTCCGACAATTTGAATGACAAAGGGAATAACCAGAACGAGTCGGAGCGGTAAGCGTTTTTTAGCCGTCGGAGTGGGAGACATAGAATCGGTCGTTGCCAGGGTATCGTTATTAATTTGCCCAGATTGATATGACCGATTCCTACGCTAAACCACTGATATGTAAGGGCTGTAGATTACGGATGGGGTATTTACCCTGTGACGTCAGCGGCTGAATCATTACGCGGTGCCCGTTGGTATCAGCAATGAAGAGACTGTTCTGGTGGCAGGCAATCCCGGTGGGGCGGTGTAGTTCTGCCATAACGGTGGAGCAGCATCCGTCGACGCTGAGTCGCTTGACTTTGTGGTTGTAGGTATCAGCGATATAGACCAGTAGCGGGGTTTCGGGTTGTGCAGTGGCGACAGCATCACCGTGCTGAACCGCAATTCCCATCGGATGCTGCAGCCGTACTGTATCGCCCACGCCATCTTTGTCGCCATAGTCAAATAGGGCACCGCTACCGCAGAGGGTCGTGACCGTTGGAGTTATGCCGGGCGTGACTTTGCGAATGCTGCTGGTTTCACTATCGGCCACATACAGGTGGGTTCCGTCAGTGGCTAGACCACTGGGTTGAGCAAAGGCGGCGACGGTGAGATCGCCATCCACACAGCCCTCAGCGCCGGTACCGATGTAGGTCTCTAGCTGCTGGCTATCCAGGTCCATCACCCAGATCTGGTGCATCCCCGCCATGGCAATGTAGAGCTGCTGACCGACCCGTGCTAGGTCCCACGGCGAGTTGAGCGACAGGGCTATGCCCATGCCACCGTGGGGAAAGATGGCTCGACTCTGGGTGCCGTTGCCTGCGATCGTTTGGACATGGCCCTGGGCAACATCAACGGCACGAATAGCGTGATTGCCTGCGTCTGCAACATATAGTGTCCGCATCTGCGCATCCCAGGCCAGGCCCTGCGGCTGCGTGAACTGAGCCGTGCCGAAGTCCCCGTCCTGCAATCCGGCGATCCCCGCGCCGATGACAGACTGTATCTGTCCCGCTAGGTCTGTCACTACGATGCGGTGATGGCCAGTGTCGGCAATGAACAGCTGCGAGCCCGTCACCAGAATCTTGCCAGGAAAACGTAGCGGTGTAACTGGAGGGCCATCTGGGGCAGGACAGGCAGGAGCTGGGGGAAGGCGGATCTCTTCTGTCTGATTGGGATAGGCCGATGAACTAACGAGCGAGTCTATCAGCGACCGAAGCTGCTCGACGCTACGTTCACCACTGGTTTGCCGAACGATGTAACCCCAGGCGTCAATAAAAACCAGCGTCGGCCAGGCCCGGACCGCATAGGCATCCCAGAGTTTACGGTCCTCGTCCACTACGACGGGATGAGTAATGCCGAACTGCATCACGGCCTGTTGTACGCTCTCGGGGGACTGTTCGGCGTCGAACTTGGCGCTATGGATACCGATAATGACTAGCTTTGGGCCGTAGTGCTGCTCAAGCTGATGCAGGATCGGTACCATGTGCTGGCAGTTGATGCAGCCTTGGGTCCAAAACTCCAGGAGAACGGGACGACCGTTGAGGCTTCGCAATGACAGCGGCTCAGCAACGTTGAGCCACGGGAGGTCCGCTGGGAGCTGTGGGGGACGGACGCGCATCAGTTGCTGCCATAGGTTTCGAGACTGCGATCGCGATACTCATACAGCCGCTTAAACAGCCGCCGCCCAGCGGTCGGCTCCTCATCCTGATTTTCAACTCTCGGGTCCTCTTCATCGGGGACCGGCGACGCCTCACTATCCATCGTTGTTAGGTTTTGAATCGCATCGTCAACGGCCTCAGCGGGCGTTTCTTCCTGAATGGGCGTCTGACGCTCGGCCTCAACTGGGTCTAGCGGATCTAGCACCACGTCCGGTACCGCATCCTCTGCTGACGTAAACGGTAGTTCCGCAGAATCTGATTCGTCTTGGTCCGTTTCTGGCGTTAGTGCAGAAGCAGCCGCTGACTCAGTCTGCTCTGGTTCTAAGTCCTGTTGAGGCACGTCCAGTTCAGGCTCAGTCCGCTGGGGTACTTCTGGCTCCTCTTGTTCGGTTTTAGTAGCGTCAAGAAGCTGACCCTCAGCAGAATCTGCGCTTTCTGGCTCTGATAACTCGGGCTCAGACACCGTTAGCTCTAGTGCTTCTAATTCCGGTTCGTCCAGATCGGTCACAGTCAACTCGGCAGCTGCCTCTTCCCAGGACTCGTCTATTGTCTCTGGCTTCTCTAGCATCCCCGGCTCGTCTGCGGTGGAGGGTGCAAGCGAGGGCTCGACAGATTCATCCTCGCCCGGCGCGTCATCTGGTTCATCTGGCTCGACCTCGATGGGCGGGGGCGACGGGGGCGGCACATAATCCGGGTCCACAATCCCCATCACTTCGGAGGCGACCAGTTCTCCTCGCATCAGCTTGGATAGGGTATCGGCGCCGTCCGGCTGATAGTCAACGAGTCGCACCGTGTTGTTGAACGTATTGACAATCGGCTGGTCGTCCTCATCCTCTAGCATCAGCTGCACCCAGTTCTGACCAGGCTTCAGACCCTTCAGATAAACCGGCTCCCAGGTATCAATCCGCAGGCTGTCGCCATTGACCGTGCAGCGCAGGTGCCAGTCTTTAATCGTGTCCAGGTCGCTTTCCTGGGCAATCATATGCAGCGGCAGGCCGCTTAGGTGAAAGTCCACCAAAATCGGCTCAGCACCATAGCTGCCTTCCGGCTGGCTGTAGATCAGGCTGGGCTGACCGGGGTCCGGCTGGTTCTCGCCAGTTTTGGCAAAGACGTGAAAAGTGGTTTGGGCATAGGCCCCAATAGTTTTGAAGCTTTCGTGCCAGGGTTTAGCAGCGACGACCCGGAGGGTGTGGGTGCCCGGCGCTAGGTCCGTCAGCGCCAACGGCTCGCTGGTGTCGTAGACCGCATAGCTCTGCTGGTTGTCGAGTAACACGTGTAGGTGGGGGCCAAGCTGCCAGGTGTCGTCTATATATATGGGCAAGTTTTCGACCCGCAGGCGGATACGGACGGCAGTGTCGGTCAAGATTTCGTCAGGCTTGGGGCTGAGGATGGTGACCTCGGGCTCGTAGGCCATTAGGGCGTCGTTGAGGGTTGCGATCGCAGCTAGCGACTCCACCACCTCAATCGATGGA
>CAWUKV010000103.1:0-19396 GCA_963923025.1 uncultured bacterium | reverse complement strand
CGAGGATGTCAAACCACCCTCGTTGCGACTGCTGGCGACCCATTGCAATGGTCATCTCAAACCCTCTTGAAATACGGAATATAGTCCTTGGTCCCGAAATGGTGCCAGAATTGACCCCTGGCTACCCATACGTCTGTAACCTGGACAGTTCGGTCGTCCGGTCCAAACAGTCAGGGACACCGTCATAAGGATTAAGGTTGTACTTATGATAAGGAGATATCCAGTTTTTTACAATCCGATACGTAGACTCTCAGATTCCTTCGCGAAAACCAAAATGGAAGCGTGGGGAACCTGACAGCAGGGCCTATGGATAAAGGTTTTCAGCGTCTAAAGGGTACCTCAAGTCAGCAATTCATTATAGAAAAAGCCAAGAAACGTTAAGAAAGAATTATTTCTGTCGAGAAAATATTTTTTGCTTAAGCCTTGAGATCACAATCTAAAGCTCAGATAAAGTTTAAGGCCTGCTTCAGGCGGACTGTACCGCCAGCATTTCCCGATGAGCTTCATGGCAGGCCCCTATCTAAACGTCACGCCGAGCATGGTTTGCATTTCTCACTACTACGACCGTGCAAATCCCAAAAATAGTCTGAAAGTGCTGCCATTGCGACAGCTTGGGCTTTAAAGAGCCGCTACGGTAAAAATAGTGTTAGGCGTATGCCAGAAAGCAATCGCCACCCCCACGCCATGCCTTAACAGCGGCTTATCGACGAATATGCTGTATCGCTTGGATTGCTTGCAGTGATAGTCTAGAAAGAACGCGTTCGGACTGGGCTTCGAAGACCCAAGGTTCGAATACCCAAAGCAAATCGATCAAAATCGGGCCCATTCGAGGCCGGTTTAGACTTTAGACGGTTAAAAGGCAAGACTTTCAGGCATGTATAACTCAAGCGTCGGTGTAACCACCAACAGCACGGCAGGCAACCGCCTTTATGTATATGAGGTCGAGGGCCTCCGCTCCGTAGGCAGCATGGACGTCCCCGTGCGTCGTAGCGGCAGCGAATTTTTCACTGTTCCCTACGACCGCATGGCGCAGGAAACGAAGCGAATTATGAAGATGGGTGGCAAGATTGTCAGCATTCGCCCGCTGGGTGAGGCTGCCAACGGTGCCTCTAGCGCCAACGGTAGTGCCTCATCCGACACCGTATCGGATAACCAAGCACCCAAAAAGTCCATGACTCAAGCAAAAGCAAAGGTACACAAGAAGCCCCCCGTCAACATTTACAAGCCTAAAAACCCCTACATGGGGGCCTGCCTGTCTAACGACGAGCTGGTTGCAGAAGGCGGCATTGGTACTGTCAAGCACCTCAAGTTCGACCTGTCTGAGGGCGATTTGCACTACGTCGAAGGCCAGAGTATTGGCATCATTCCCGAAGGGACTGACGAGAAGGGCAAGCCCCACAAGCTACGCCTGTACTCCATTGCATCCACTCAGCATGGTGATGACGTAGACGACAAAACCGTTTCCCTTTGTGTTCGTCAGTTGGTGTACCAGCACCCCGAGACAAACGAAACGGTCTACGGCACCTGCTCAACTTACCTGTGTAATCTGGAGCCTGGCACTAAGGTCAAAATCACTGGGCCTGTCGGCAAAGAGATGCTGCTACCCGACGACACCGATGCCAACATCGTCATGATCGGCACCGGTACAGGCATCGCTCCCTTCCGTGCCTATCTGTGGCGGATGTTCAAGGATAAAGAGCGCGAGGCCAACCCTGACTACCAGTTCAATGGTCTAGCTTGGCTCTTCTTCGGCATTCCTAAAACTGAGAACATCCTCTACAAGGGTGAGCTTGAAGAGCTTCAGTCCAAGTATCCCGACAACTTCCGCCTAACTTATGCCATCAGCCGTGAGCAGAAGAACTCTGAAGGCGGTCGGATGTATATTCAGCATCGCATTGCTGAGCATGCTGATGAGCTATGGAGCCTGATCCAAGATGAAAAGACTCACGTCTACATCTGCGGTCTGCGCGGTATGGAAGACGGCATCGACGAGGCACTGACGGCTGCGGCAGCGAAGAACGACGTGGACTGGAATGAGTACCGTCGCGCTATGAAGAAGGCTGAACGCTGGCACGTTGAGACGTACTAGGCAACCTGTACGTTTGAAATAACAAAAACAGAAGGGGCGCAGCATGCTGCGCCCCTTCTGTTTTTGGGTCATCCCCATCCGCTATACAATTGATTGGCTGTACGTTGGGTGGAAACCGTTGGTCTTTAAGGTTGGGCTGTTGGGGCTAGGCACTGTCGGTACGGGAACAGCGAAGATTTTGCTGGACCCTGACAGGCGGCATCCTCTGCTGAAGTCAATTGAGATTACTAAGGTGGGGGTGCGATCGCAGTCCAAACCTCGCGCCATTGAAATCCCCAACGCTGAGATCACGACCGACCTGGACGCCATCGTCACCGCCCCCGACATTGACATTGTGGTCGAAGTCATCGGCGGTCTAGAGCCCGCCCGGACCCTCATCCTCAAAGCCATTGAACATGGCAAACATGTGGTGACGGCCAATAAGGCGGTGATCTCTCGCTATGGGGACGAGTTCTTTGCAGCGGCCAGTCAAGCGGGGGTGTATGTGCTGCTCGAAGCCGCAGTCGGCGGCGGAATTCCTGTGATCAAGCCGTTGAAGCAGTCGCTGGGCGTCAACAAAATTACGGCAGTGACCGGCATCATCAACGGCACCACCAACTACATCCTCACTCGCATGCAGAACGAGGGCGGAGATTTTGAACCCATTCTGGCAGACGCGCAGGCTTTGGGTTACGCCGAGGCCGACCCGACGGCGGATGTAGATGGACTGGATGCAGCGGACAAAATTGCCATTCTGGCGTCGCTAGCGTTTGGGGGACGCATCGACCGGAAGAAGGTCTTTTGTGAAGGTATTCGCTCCGTCAGCGCCTCGGACATTGCCTATGCAGAGAAGCTGAATTTTGTGATTAAGCTGCTAGCGATCGCCAAGCGGGCTCAAGGCTCGGACGCCATTCAGCTCAGCGTGTATCCGGCCCTGGTCCCCGGCGACCATCCCCTGGCCAGTGTGAATGATGTATTCAACGCAATTCTGGTAGAAGGTGAGCCCATTGGCCGCGTCATGCTCTATGGACCTGGGGCAGGAGAAGGCCCCACCGCCAGCGCCATCGTATCGGACGTGATGAACATTGTGGCGACGCTGGAGATGGAAGGCCCCGCAGAGGAAAAGCTGCCGAACCCGCTGCTGGCAACGGTTCACGAAGACTTCTGCCCCATCAGCCCCATGTCTGAGCATGTGGGTCGATTTTACCTGCGCATTCTGGTAAAAGACCAGCCGGGGGTCATCGGGCACCTGGGTACGGTGTTTGGCAAACACGATGTAAGTTTAGAATCCATCGTGCAGATTGACCTGAAGGAAAACCTGGCGGAGCTAGTCGTCGTCACCCACGACGTCAAGGAAGCGGACTTCCAATCGGCAGTGAAAGAGCTGGCCGAACTGGTGGAGACCGATGCGATCGCATCGGTCCTCCGCGTTCTGTAGGTTAACCCTTGGTTTGCCATTGAGCAGCACAAAACCCGACATCAAGTACCACACCACCGGACAGGACCTGTTTCGATGGCAGACCTGGGCCATTGACGCAGCCCAAAAAAACGACATCGACCCCTACGAGGTGACCTGGCTACTCCAGGGCGTCAGCCCGCTCAGCAACACAGCCCTGCGTCTCGGCACGTTCCAAACCCAGCCTCAAATTCCCCTCCGATTCTCCCTCGACGAGCTGACCGAGAAGTGGCAACAGCGCATCCAAGACCGTGTGCCCGTTCAATATCTAGTCGGTGAAACGCCCTGGCGAGACCTGAGGCTGACGGTGACACCTGCCGTGCTGATCCCCCGGCCTGAGACGGAGCTGATAATTGATATTGTGCTGCGGCGAGTACAGGAAAGTCCCATCCGTGCCGAGTTGGAAAGTGGAACCTGGGTAGATATGGGAACAGGGTCTGGGGCAATTGCGATCGCATTAGCCCGCGCCCTGCCTCAGGCAAAAATCCTAGCCGTAGACATCAGCAACGAAGCACTTACAGTCGCCCAACAAAATGCAGACAGCAACGGCGTCGCCCAATACATCGAATTCTTACAAGGCTCCTGGTTCAAGCCGCTGCCTAAAGGACTCAAACTATCAGGCGTTGTCACCAACCCGCCGTACATTCCTACGGAAACTGTCAAAATCCTGGACTCGGAAGTGCAGCACGAGCCCCAGCAGGCTTTGGATGGTGGGAAGGACGGACTGGCTGATATCCACACCCTGGCACAAGACGCGCTGGGCTATCTCAGACCCGGTGGACTGTGGCTAACAGAGCACATGCTTGGGCAGACAGATGTAGTATCAGAGCTACTGAAAACGTCAGGCTACACTCAGGTCAAGCAACATCAGGACTTGAGCGGCGTTCAGCGTTTTGTATCAGGTTACTGTTCCATATCAAAGACTGAGTAGTAAAGGCCTTATAAGCCATGACTTACAGCGTCGATCCACAAAAAATAGAGAGCGTGATGGATCGACTACGGAACAAGCATGACATACCAGCGCGAGCAAACTTCGCTGCCGATTTGGCTCAAGCTCACGTCAACGACCCGCGCATCACCGTCGGGGACTACACCTATTTCGACCGGCACATCAGCTTAAAAATTTTCACCCCCGATAACCGGATAACCATCGGTATCTGAGCCAAGCGAGCGATCAGTATTCTCGGCGACCATCTCGACAGGAATATTAATTACAAACTCTGTACCCTGGCCTGCCTTGGACTGGCACTTGAGTGTGCCGCGATGCAGTTCGGTCACAATTTGGTAGCTGATGGCTAACCCCATGCCGGTGCCCTGCCCCACCGGTTTTGTGGTAAAAAACGGGTCAAAGATGCGCTCCACTATTGTGTCTGGCATACCAATACCGTTATCTGCGATCGCAATTTCAACCCATCGATCGGTTTGATTAGCTTGCAACGAGGTACGCAGCGTAATTTCCAACGCGGTCAAAGCGGGCTTCTCTTCCATTTGCCGTTGGTCGAATGCTTTATGCTCCAGGGCATCGACGGCGTTCCCAAGAATATTGGCAAAGACCTGATTGAGTTCAGCAGGTGCACAATGTACCAGCGGCAACTCACCATAGTCTCGAACAATTTGGATGGCTGGCCGACGGACCGTCTCTCGGATCCGGTGCTGAAGCATAATTAGGGTACTTTCAAGCCCCTCATGGATATCCACAAGCTTAAAAGATGACTCATCTAAATGCGAGAAACGCCGCAGCGACAGCACAATATCGCGAATTCGCTCTGCGCCTACTTCCATAGAAGAGAGGATTTTTTCCAGATCTTCAGCAATAAAATCAGGCTCAATCGTCTCAATGAGTTGTTGTATTTCTGTTGATGGGGTGCTGTAAGTTTTTTGATATTGCGTTAGCAGCGCTAGCAGGTCTCGAATGTAGCGTTTTGCAGGATTGAGATTACCGTAGATAAAGCTAATAGGGTTATTGATCTCATGGGCTACGCCACCGACCAGTTGCCCCAACGCTGACATCTTTTCACTTTGCAGCATTTGAGCCTGGGTTTTCTTGAGAGCCTGTAGCGTCTCCGATAGCTCTGTTGTTCGCTGTTCAACCCGTTCTTCCAGCTGAGTATTCGCCTGTTGCAACGCGTCAAACGAGTGGTGGAGCTGTCGTGCCATCTGATCAAAGGACTGACTTAGGTCGTGCAGTTCAGAAATGCTTGACGTCGGCAGCTCTAGCGCCGTCTGCCCACGGGCCACCAACTGACTCGCCTGACGCAGCCTAATAATCGGTTGGGCAATCCCATAGGCGGTTACTATCCCGAATAAGCTAGTAATGCCCGCCGCCGCTATACAAAGCCAAATGGTTTGCCGCGCGTTGCGATGGATTTGAGCCATAAAATCGGACTCGGGAACGGTCACGACCACAAGCCAGTCCAATCCTGGATCGTTCTGCCAGGGCATCACCTGGACGTACTGCCGCCCTGCCCCTGTGTCAGCCAACTCAGTAGACTCAAACACCAACGCCTGCCGATCTTGAACCGCGCTTAGATCTGGAAACCGATTCTGTAAGAATTGAGCCGTTTGTTGAATCTGTAGGTTATCGCTATCTACAGCAGCGAGTCGCTGGGCCTGACCATCGATCATTTCAAAAGGATTACTGGGCTCCGAATGGGCGACTAGCTGACCATCTTGTTCCAGAATGAAAATCTCACTAGAGGGACTCAGAGGAATTTCTTGCAAAAACTGGCTAATGCAAGCTAGGGATAGGTCAGTGTTTAATACGCCAATGGGCTCGCCCTGCAAATCAAGAATTGGCTGCCCTAGAGGAATGGTGACCACATCTGGATCGTCAACCCAGATGTAAATGGAGCCCCAGGACAGCGTCTGCTGCGACCAGGGGTTGGTATACCACTCATCAGCTAGTGGGTTCCAGTCTTCTGGAGTGTAGACTTTGACAACTTCTGTTCTTTGACCTTCTGCGTCTGTGGCAAAGGTGTGGTTGTTGCCCCCCGTTCGAGCCGAAATCTCGTCGATGGTGACGCCGTGGTCAGCTAAGAAAGCACCCGCCCCAGCAAAATCTCCTGTAGTGAGGGCATAGCCCACGTAGCTGACATCATCAAATCGCTGAATCTGCTTCCACAAATAGTCTCCCGAGGTTGACACATCTTGCCAGTCGATAAAGCCCAGGTCGGCAGCTTGTAAAATGCTGTCCTGTAGCTCATGGGGCGAGTCAAAGTAGTCATCCAGTTCCAGGGTGACTTGGGTGCCCGTCTGCTGCATGAGCTGATTGGCTAAATCTTGAACCGCCCGTTGACCATTACGATGGGACCAGTAACCCACCAACCCTACGGCTACCGCTAGCTGAAGCATAAACGGCACGGTCAAAATAACCTTTAGCGGCCATCGCTGAGCATTGGCTGAAACAGGGACAGGGGCCAGACGACGGAAAACATTCATGCTTACGTCCAGTGCGAGTAAACACCTTTACGCTCAGACCGATCGCTTGCCTTGGGGAAGACGACCGTTCTGGACATGGCGTTTTTTGCATGGTTTGTCCTAGTGTTCCCACCTGCGGACAAGTTAAACTGGTCAAGAATTAAGGTTTGTCAACACCCAGAATACGGATAAAAATCGGATAAATCGATGAAAAATAGACAAACTTAGGTAAATATAGCCCCACCCATCAGCTTCGTATAGCGTCGGTCTAGCTCCCGCTTCAGCAGCGGCCACAGCGCCAACGTCGCATCCTCATTAATCAGCCCTTCTGCTGCCTCACGGGCCAGCTCCAGCACATCCTGATCCTCCACCAAACTTGCCAGGGCAAAGTCCGGCAGGCCCGACTGGCGGGTGCCCAGCACCTGACCGGGACCGCGAAAGCGCAGGTCCATTTCTGAAATAAAGAAGCCGTCCTGGGACTGTTCCAGCACCTTCAGCCGCTGAATGGCGGTGTCGTTTTTCGTGCTGCTCATCAGCAGACAGTAGGACTGGTCTGCGCCCCGACCGACACGGCCCCGGAGCTGGTGGAGCTGGGAGAGGCCGAATCGTTCGGCGTGCTCGATGAGCATAACGCTGGCGTTGGGTACGTCTACCCCCACTTCAACGACGGTGGTAGAGACGAGGATATGGGTTTTGCGATCGCAAAATCCCACAATCGCGGCATCCTTATCCGCCGAACTCATGCGCCCGTGCAGCAGCCCCACGTTGAACTCCGGAAAGACCACCTCGCTTAGCCGCTGATGCTCCTCCACCGCCGAGCGCAGGTCCAGCTTTTCTGACTCTTCCACCAGCGGCAACACAATGTACACCTGCCGCCCCTGGGCAATCTCTCGACGGATCAGGTCGTAGGCATGGTTGCGATCGCCCCCCTTGATCAGCGTGGTTTGAATCGCCTTTCGTCCCGGCGGCAGCTCGTCAATCTGGCTCACGTCCAGGTCCCCATGCAGCGTCAGCGCCAGCGTCCGAGGAATCGGCGTCGCCGTCAGCGTCAGTACGTGGGGGTTGTCGCCCTTTTGCTGGAGTCTGGCCCGCTGCTGCACACCAAAGCGGTGCTGCTCGTCAATCACCACCAAGCCCAGGTTGCTAAACTTCACCGGGTCTTCGATCAGCGCGTGGGTACCCACCAAGACGGGCAGTTCGCCAGTGATCAGTTCTGAGTGAATTTTCCGTCGCTTCGCCGCCTTAGTAGAGCCAGTCAGCAGCTCCACCGACAAATGCAGCAGGTTAAACCAGCTCACCAGCTTGCGGTAGTGCTGCTCGGCTAGGACTTCCGTCGGAGCCATCAGCGCCGCCTGGTAGCCGTTTTGAATTGCCGCCAGCATTGCCACGACAGCAACAACGGTCTTACCCGAGCCCACATCCCCCTGCACCAGCCGATTCATCGGTACCGGCTGCTGTAGGTCCGCAAGAATATCCTGACTCACCCGCTGCTGTGCGCCCGTGAAGCTGAAGGGGAGGACGTCGTGGAATTTGTCTATCAGCTCGCCCGTAGGAGCCATCTGCGCGCGGGTTTGCTCCTGCTGCTGCTGTTTGCGGCGGCGCAGCAGGCCAAGTTGCAGGTAGAAGAACTCATCAAAGATGAGGCGGCGGCGGGCCAGGCTTAGCTCGTCGGTATTAGCCGGGAAGTGGATATTTGCGATCGCACCCGGCAGCTGCATCAACCCATACCGATGGCGAATCTCGGCGGGCAGCGGATCGCGAATCTCCACCGCCGCAGGCAGCGCTGCTACTACCGCCTTTCGCACAATATCAGCCCCGACCCCGTCTGTAAGGGGGTACACCGGCACCACTCGCCCGATAATCTGCGAGTCAATTGAGTCTTCAGAACTCTCCAACACCTCCAAGTCAGGATTGTCTAGCGTGATGCCGTACTTGCCCTGCTTCACCAGACCCGACGCCGCCACGACGGAACCTGACGGGTACAGTCGCTTCTGCCGCTCCTGCCAAGCGCGGTTACGGAACCGGCTCCCGGCATAGAACCGGCTGATTTTCATCGAGGCGCTGCCGTCGGACAGACTCAGTTCAAAAATCGTCAGCTTGCTGTTGCGAGGGCTATTGAAACAGTTGCAGCGACGCACGCTGGCCACAACGGTGACAGTTTCTCCCGGCAACAAATCTCGAATTTTGACCTGCTTGGCATAGTCAATGTGGTCGCGCGGGTAGTAGTACAGCACATCCCGCACCGTCAACAGCCCCAGCTTTGCCAGCTTCTCGCTATTCTTAGGGCCAATCCCCTTCAGGTACATCACCGGCTGGTCTAACGGATGCCCCGACCGATTCACGAGGGATTTAGCATCAGCCAGCTTGGCTGTCTTAGGCTGTTTGCGGCGGGATTTTTGAGTGGTTTTTCCAGCACCGTTGCCAGCCCCGTTATTACTCCCCTGCCCGGCAGACTCAGCCACCACTGGCGCGTCAGCCAGGGTCATCTGTTGCTGAGTCTCCAGTCGCTTGCGGGTTTGGTACAAAAACCGACGGGTATCGGCCACCAAATGCTGCCGCTGGGCAAAGGAAAGTTCACTGTAGGTGGAGTACTGCCCTGATAGCTCCTGCCAGCGCTCCTGGTCTAGTCGCGGGAGCTGTTCTGGCGTGGTTTCTAAGCTTTTCTTAAGGAATTCGCTGAAGCGCTGCTGGCTACCTTCGAGGTCGTTAAACCCTCGTTCTGCCTCGACGCTCAAGGCTTTATGTAGGCGAACCCAGTCCGGCATAGCTCCTTATCGTCACATCCTCTAACGACCAGCCCTAGCTAACTATTCTATCCAGCTTGCCCGCCATGCATCTTCGGCCTGGGCAATCGCCAGTCGACGCTGAGCCTTTTTATAGGCTCGCCCCAACTTCTTCAAACCGCTCATCTTCGCGCGGATTTGCCGCCGATGGGCCGCAGTCCGCGGGTCGGCAAATTCTATCTCACTGAGGCGCAGATGGATCACAATAAATTCGGGCAACGACTCAATCTGCAAGATACGCGGCAGACGTCCTCGCGGTCGATCGGAATCACGCTCCGTCGGACCATCTTCATCGTCTTCGCTACCCTCTGATGCCCGAGCCTTCAACATCTGCTCCAGCCGATGTCCCAGCGAATCCTCAAAGCTTTCGGTTTCGTCCCCATCAGCATCACCATCTGGATCGTCTTCGCTGTCATCCTCGTCAAGGTCATCGCCATCGGCATCGTGCAAAACTCTCACCGAGATTTTTAGTAAGTTTGGCGTCTTCAGAGGCGTTTGCGAAAGCCCATCAGACTCCGCCGCTGCGGCTAGCAAAGCCTTTGGCATCTCTGGCACGACCTTTTCCTGCTGAAGGAGATAATTTGCCGTCTCCGAGATTGTTTTTAGAATGTCTCGAATCGATTTCTCGGTAAACAGCTGCAGTCGCAGGAGCTGAGTCGGCTCAGTTAGGGCAACATCACTGTCTTCAGCCTGTCCATCTTCTGCTGTTTCTCCATCGGCTGTCTCGTCAGCATCTGAGTCGTCAGTATTGTCAGCCTCAGACGGTTCTCCCTTTTGGAAGGCCACCAGCCGAGCCAACAACCGCTCTCTCAGAGCAGAGCGGGAAGCGTCCTCTTCGTCAAGAAATGAGATATCGGGCCCTGCCGCTGTCTCTTGCACTTTGAGCAACCGATAGCGGGGCTGAGCTGACTCGTCCGCATCATTATCTTCAGACGAGGTCAGCCAGTCGTCCATATCGTTTTCAGTAGCAGAGTCATCTGAGTCAGATGACTCTGCATCGGCTGCATCCGAGGATAGGGCAGTGACTTCTCCAGCACTGTCATCAGGAGCTCGTTCGCCAGAACGACGCGACTCTAACTCATCTGAGCTGGAGTCATCGGACTTCGAATCAGCATCTGACTGGGCTGCTTCTGCCTGCAAAAAAAGCTGTTTAATCAGGGCTAATCCGTCGTCCTGAAAAGACTGCTGACTGGCACGTTTTGCCTGCTGCCAGCGGTCCTCTAGCTGACCACGAACCTGGTTACCCAGCTGCTGTAGCGTTTTTTGTAGTTTCTCTCTTTTGCTGTAGCTGAGCTTGAGAAACGCCTCGGGATACACCTGCGTGCAGATATGATAAGCCGCCAAAACAAGCTGTCGCTGACAGGCTTCGCCTAGTACATCAAAATAGGCTTCGTACAAGGATTCAAGCTCATTGCCCAAATCAGCAGTTTGTTGCTGTAGCTGATCGATAGAGTGTTGAATTTGGCGACTCGTTTGAACCATGCTGGGTTAGCCAAGCTGAATATGATGCAGTATTGAGGATTTTTGAGGAGGCGAAGTATTGGATGGTTTGTAAGAGGCCGAACAGAGGAGCGAAACGCCTTTGGGGAGGTCGCCATTGGTCGCCATAGAAAGGATGCCGACCAATCTGGCTGATACAGCTTAACACCAATACCTTAGAGGTATGTTTTCCAGGAAAGACCACTCAACCTGCTAGGCTATCTATAGTTAAGGTTGATAAACATTTGTGTACGTTTATCTATGTACGCTGCTCGTTGGGCTAGGGACTTCATCCGCCCCACGATTGATCAACCCACTACACTAGCTATTTGTGAATCCCTGGGTTGCTCTTTTCGTGATTAACCGTCTGACTGCTTTTGTGCGTGTTTTGGCGAGCTCATCTGCCAACGCCGCAAATGGGTACAAGCCTCAACGAGCTTGGCAACAGGTTTCGAGTTTGTGTTTCGGTTGGGTCTTGAGCCTGTTGCTGATTACAACAGCTCTCCCCTCCGAGCCAGCCACCAATGCTCGGCCCGCAGCAGTGCCGCATCAAGCCTTAACAACCCAGCTTCAGCTAAAAACTACCGGCGCGGCAGAACCCCAGTCTGCTACGCCTCGACCGCTCAATCCCGAACCCATCAATCATCAAAGCATGACACGCTACCTGCGGCGGCATCACTCAGGTCTGTCGGCCCTGACGCAGCGGCAATTGACGGCTGGGCACCTGTTTTCGGCAACCGTCTTAAATCAGCAGTTCTCGCCGCAGGACTTGGCAACCCCGCCCGTTCGTCCATGAATAGGGAGATGGGTGGGAGGCACAAAGGACTGTCATGAGCGATCAACCCCGACAGTTTGAGTTGGCTGATGCGATCGCACGCGAAGGCAAAACGTTTCTTAAAGGCGACGATGCCATACCCCGTCCCCTGCGGGCTATGGCCCAAATCAACCAAGTCATTACCAAAGGACTGCACGACCCAGGCAGCGCGCTCAAAACCGCACTTCAGAACTGGGTACGTGACGATCTTCGCGTCAGCCGCCACCTCGATCAGCCTTTGGTTGCCCTCTCTCTCATCTTGGCAGACCTAACCTCCTCCTCCCCAGCTTCCAGGCTATCCCCAACATTTTACGAATTTGCTCGGCAGGTCAACATGATGTGGGGACAGCTTACGGGCGACCCACCTCACTTTCAAAAGCCCGGTCAGCCGCCCCACCCAGAAGCAGAGTACAGTCACACCCGCATTCACAGCGCCCTAGAGCAGTTGCAGCACTATCTTGTGGCCTATCAAGCAGCCGATGCCGATGTAGAGGAAACCGCTATCAACACCGAGCAAAACACCAGCGGTTAGACGGGCGATCTCAGACAGATTTCGGACAGATTGAGTCGTTAGTATTGAGTCGTTAGTACGGTGTTCACCAGTACTTGCTACACGACGCATTACATTGTCAGGATTCGGATATATCCCCGGGTGAAACCATAGAGCACACGGTGTTTTACCCGGGGCTGTTCGCGAATCAGACACAGTTTCACGACCTGAGCGGACGGGCAGCCGCTTAGAATAGGAGGCTGTCAAACTTAAGGTGCAAGTTGTAATGAGTCCGTCCGATCTCCGCTTCCTCATGTGTGCCCCGTCCCACTACGACGTTGACTACGTCATTAACCCCTGGATGGAGGGGAATGTTCACCGCTCCTCTAAGGAACAGGCCCAGACCCAGTGGCAGGGGCTACACGAGATCATTGCAGCCCACGCGCAGGTAGATTTAGTCAAACCCGAACCGGGCTGGCCGGATATGGTCTTCACCGCCAATGCAGGCCTGATTTTAGGCGATCAGGTGGTGCTGAGCCGGTTTCTGCATCCGGAGCGCCAGGGCGAAGAGCCGTTCTTCAAGGCGTGGTTTGAGCAGCAGGGCTGTACCGTTCACGAGCTGCCACCGGACCTCCCATTCGAAGGTGCAGGCGATGCCCTACTCGACCGCGAAGGACGCGTACTATGGGCGGGCTACGGCTTTCGCACCGAACTTGATACCCACGCCTACGTGTCGAAGTGGCTGGATATCGACGTGATCTCGCTGCGGCTAATGGACGAGCGGTTCTATCACCTTGACACCTGTTTCTGCCCGCTAACCAACGGCTATCTGCTGTACTATCCTGCCGCCTTCGATGCTTACTCTAACCGGCTGATTGAGATGCGGGTCCCCCCCCATAAGCGCATCGCTGTGGCCGAAGAGGACGCCGTGAACTTTGCCTGTAACGCGGTCAACATCGAACAGCTGGTGATCATGAACAAGGCCAGTGCGGCACTGCATCAGCAGCTGGCAGATGTGGGCTTCACCGTCAAAGAAACGCCACTAACCGAATTTCTCAAGGCAGGTGGCGCGTCTAAGTGTCTAACACTGCGGGTCACCGAGCCCGTACGCCCTGACCTGCATGCAGAGACCCAGTTGGAAAGCCGCACGGTGGTCATGGAAGGGCATCTGCTCGATTCAGGGCTCATCAGCCGCGCCCTGGACGTTGTTGTAGAGGCGGGCGGTAGCTTCCAGGTGCTCGACTTTGACTTGGGTACCCAGCGCCAGAGCCAGTCTTCGGCACGGGTGCGCGTCTCGGCCCCCGATCGAGACGTCATGGACGCGATTCTGTCTCAGCTGATTGACCTGGGGGCAGTGCCCGTGGGCGACGACATTGGGGATGCCCGCCTAACAACAGCAGAAAAGGACGGGGTTGCCCCTGAGACCTTCTACAGCAGCACCATTTATCCCACTGAGGTGCGCGTTAACGGTCAGTGGCTCCGGGTGCAAAACCAGCGCATGGACGGCGTTGTCATCGTTGAAGGGGATCAGGCCGACTGTCGCCTAATCCGGGATATTCGCACTGGCGATGCCGTCGTCATAGGCGTAGAAGGAATTCGCACTGTTCGGAAGCCGGGGCGTGACCGAAAGGCCGAAGAATTTAGCTTTATGGGCGCGGGCGTCTCTAGCGAGCGCCGGGTAGAGCTGGTAGTTGAGCAGGTGGCTTGGGAGCTACGCAAGCTGCGGGACCAGGGCGGCAAAGTGGTAGTGGTGCCCGGTCCGGTCGTCGTCCACACGGGCGGCGCAGAGCACCTTAGTCAACTGATTCAACAGGGCTATGTGCAGGCACTATTGGGCGGCAACGCAGTGGCCGTTCACGACATTGAGCAGGCGCTGCTGGGCACGTCTCTAGGTGTAGATATGCGCCAGGGCATCCCCGTGCGCGGTGGACACCGTCACCACCTCAGAGCCATTAACACGATCCGCCGCTGCGGCAGTATTGCCGCCGCTGTCGAGCAAGGTGTGTTAACCCAAGGCATCATGCACGAATGCGTAAAAAACCAGGTTCCCTTTGCGCTAGCTGGGTCCATTCGAGACGATGGTCCCCTGCCGGACACGCAGATGGATCTAATCAAAGCCCAGGCCCACTACGCCGAACTAATTAAGGGGGCAGACATGATTTTGATGCTGTCCACCATGCTGCACTCGATCGGGGTGGGTAACATGACACCAGCAGGCGTGAAAATGGTCTGCGTCGATATCAATCCGGCAGTCGTGACCAAGCTGAGCGATCGCGGCTCGCTGGAGTCCACTGGGGTTGTTACCGATGTGGGTCTATTCTTGAGTCTGCTTGTCCAGCAACTCGATCGCCTCAATCGTCCCTATGCGCTGTCTACTCAACCGGCCTAGCGTCACTGCCACCCTCGCTGTTCTCCTCAGACGGTGGTGGCAGCCGATGCCGTTGGCGCTCATGCTGGGGTTAGGGCTAGCACCTGGGTTTAGCGCGATCGCGGTAGCCCAGTCCTGCACGGCACTGCCCCAGCCCCAGCGCCTCAATACCGAGCAGCGGGACGAGGTCATTCACATTGGCGCATTGCCCTGGCGTCCCTACAGAGTGATTCTGCCCACCCCGACAGAAGCAGACCTGGCAACCATTCGAGACTGCGTGCCCGATGCCTACCAAAGCCAATCCAGACTGGGGCCGTTTGTCCAAGTGGGCAGTTTTGTCACCCGCGCTGAGGCCGAAACGGTGCACCGTCAGTTCACTGCAGCGGGCTACTCAACCCGCGTTATTCATCGTCAAGGCATTACCGGGTTCTAAAACTACCGTTTTTGTAGATCGATAAACCTCATGCTAGTGGGCACCTACGTCCGCCAAATGGCGGATTCATTACGAATTACACCAAGAAGTTCTCGCATGGGAGAACCCGACTGATTTTCCCATGCAATTATGGGAAAGTTCCTGTCGTCAATCCAAACATCATTTGATTTGGCCAAACATGTAGGTCAGACCTACGGGACGGCGGGACACTACTCCGTCAGGTGTCAAGGTTGATTCGCTATGCTCCGTCGTTATCGTGTTCTGGGGCTGGTACTCCTCTGTATCAGTATTTTTACTCTGTCCGTTGCCGCCAATGCGCGTACGCTGTCGGTGCGTGCAGATCGCTGGCTGGAGTTTCGCAGCATGACTGGCAACGTTGAGGTCATCAGTGGGGGCCAAACCAGTGCAGCCCAAGTTGGCCGCCGAATCAGCGCTGTGGGGGATACGGTTCGTACCGGACGCAGTTCCTCTGCCCGTCTGGCGGTTGATACACAAATTGGCTTTGTCCTAGTCGCCGAGAACTCGACCGTCCGGATCTCACGTCTACGGACAACCCGACGCGGCGGACGCGTCACCGAACTGACCATCGACCGAGGCCAAGCACGGCTTCAGGTACGGTCACTGACGAACTCAGAGACCGAACTCAATATCCGCACCCCTGCTGGAGTCAATGGCGTACGCGGAACCGAGTTTGGCGTGGCAATCCAGCCCAACGGTCGCACGGGTGTAGCAACGCTAGAGGGTGAGGTCGCGGCGATCGCCGCTGGTGAAACGGTACCCATTACCACTGGCCTACAGACGGTTGTGGTACCCGGTGAGCCGCCCGACCCACCCATGCCCTTGCGGGACAACCCTTTTCTAGATGTCGTTAGACTAGAGTGGCGGTTTGCCAACGAACAGTTTGTAGATGAATCATTAGACGAGCAGGCCGATGGCACCAGCAGTCTACCAAACGACCTCCAGCGGGTCGTCCGATTTCAGGGCCAGACCGATCCGGTTAATCTGCTCATCGTTAACGGCGAAACCCAACCCACTGAGCGATCGGGTGAGTTTGACTTAGATCTGCTAGTGGACGATGCCCGCGCCCTCCAGGTCAACGTAATTACGCCATTGGGTACCGAACAAGCCTATGAGTTGGCGATCCCCTAAACGTCTTTGGCAGTTTACTCAGCAGGTTCTCCCCGGACTCGCGGTCGGCGCGGCAATTGCCACGCTGGGGGCTTTTGGTGTGTGGACCTCGCTAGAAAGCCTCACGGCCACCGTGCTGATGCGTCTACGGGGCAGTCAGCCCTGGGATAGCCGCATTGTTGTCGTCGGCGTTGACGATGTCACCCTTCGGTCGCTAGAGCAGTTTCCCATCTCCCGCGACTACTACACCGAGCTGATGACCCAGCTCACTGAGGCAGACGCTGCCGTCGTGGTCTTTGATCTCTTGCTGGCCGATCCTAGCGAGGCTGACAAAGCCTTGGCAGACGCGATGGCATTCCATAGCGGTGTCGTCCTGGCAATGGCCTGGGGTGGAGACGAACTGCCGATTTATCCTAGCCAGCCCTTAGCCGATAGCGCGATCGCAACCGGTCACATTCAGCAGCCTATCGGCTCGGACGGCGTTGCTCGCCATGTCGATGTTCAGATCGGCGCAATTCCCGCCCTCAGCGTGGCGGCCATGCAGGCCTATAGCTTGGTCGAAGATATTGTCTCCCTGCCCAATCAAGAACAAATCCAGCTGAACTGGCCTGGACACCATACTGACGCCGCCTATATCAGCCTAATTGACCTGTTAGAGGGGCGTGTTGACCCCGTCCAACTGGAGCGCAAGATTGTGCTAGTGGGGGCCACCGCCACCGGCCTCGATCAAATTCGCACGCCCTTTAGCCCCAACGACCCGGTGGCGGGCGTCTTTGTCCATGCCGCCGCTGTCCACAACCTGCTTCAGCAAAGCTGGCTGCGCACGCTACCCGGCACCTGGAGCGGGCTAATCGTTCTGGGCATCGTCAGCTGTTGGACACTGAGATCGCGCCCCTTTCGCACCCAGCTGGGTCTCTGGCTAGCGGCATCTGGGGGCTGGGTGCTGCTGTGCTGGGCTGCACTCTACGCCAACATTGCCCTACCCGTCATGACGCCCCTACTGGTCATGGGCCTGACGCAAGCAAGTGTCGCGTTCACCGACCGCCTGCGGACCAATGCCCTACTCCAGGCCCGAGGCGAATTTCTCAGCACCATGAGCCACGAAATTCGCACCCCCCTCAACGCCATCGTCGGCGTCTCGGAGATGCTTGACGAAACCCAGCTAACGGCCAAGCAGCGGGAGTTTACTGAAACCATCCACAACAGCAGCCAAACCCTTCTGGCCCTGATCAACGATGTGCTTGACTTTTCAAAAATTGAGTCAGGCAAGCTGGTCCTCGAAAAGCATCCGCTCAACCTGCGCACCTGCATTGAGCAAAGCCTAGATATTGTGGCCCCCCGAGCCGTTGAAAAGCATCTGGAACTGGTCTACGCAATGGATCCAGAAACGCCTTCGGTCATCATCAGCGATCCGGTACGCCTACGGCAGATTTTGCTTAATCTGCTGGGCAATGCTGTCAAATTTACCGAGGCGGGTGAAATTGCGCTGATCGTGCGCCCTATTCCCCTCGACCAGGCCGAACAGCCCCAAACCAAGCGTGGCATTTCGGCCATATCTCGCCTCAACGCCCGAACGGACCAAGACTGTGCGCTGCAGTTTTCCATCCGGGATACCGGCATTGGTATCCCCGCAGACCGGATGCACAAGCTGTTTAAGCCGTTTAGCCAGGTCAGCAGTTCGACAACCAGAAAGTACGGCGGCACCGGTCTGGGGTTGGCTATCAGTCACCGGCTGGCCGAAACCTTCAACGGTCGGCTATGGGTTGAAAGCGTCCTTGGCAAGGGCAGCGTTTTTTCGTTTACAATCCAAGCCGCGACGGAGAATCTACCAGCGCCAAAGCAGTTGCCCAAAGGGTTGACCCATTGGGCTGGCCAGCGCAGCCTCGTTATCGACAGCAATCTCACCCGACGCACCAGTCTAGAGTGGCAGCTCAGCGCCCTATCCATACAGCCAACCAGCGTGCGTAGCGTAGCTGAGGCCCTCGTCCTGATCCAGCAGGGACAGCAGTTTGCCGTCATCATTCTCGATGCGGACGTCACCAAAGTTGACAACATTAGCGCCATGGAAGCGCTGCGCAGCTCCGCTGGCACACCCGAACTGCCCATCATTTTGATGGCGACCCTAAGCGAAAATCCAGGGCAAACGTGGCACAAGGACACGGTCGTGATTTGGAAGCCGATCAAACAAGCTGCCTTGTACCGCGCATTGATTCGTATCCAGAATTTAGAAACACCTCAGATAGATGTCCTTTCACCGGCTCGCTTGGCCCTAGAAAAATCACCGGCGGCCCTGCCCGAGGCGGATCCCCATCGTCCGCTCAAGATTTTGATTGCAGAAGATAATCCGGTGAATCAGCGGGTAGCGCAGCATTTACTAGAACTGCTGGGTTACGAGTCCGACGTCGTCAGTAACGGTCAGAGCGTAATTGATGCCCTACAGCAGCAAACCTACGACGTCATCTTGATGGATATGCGCATGCCGGGTATGGACGGCGTCGAAGCGACTCGCCGGATCCGGCGATTGGGTGGCCAGGTCAGTCAACCATGGATTGTCGCTATGACGGCCAATGCAGTCAATGAAGATCGCCAGCGCTGCCTGGCCGCTGGCATGAACGACTACCTCAGCAAACCGATTCGCCGCGATACGCTATCCCAGGCACTGAGTAAGGTTTAAGGCACTAAAAAATCCCCAGCGGCTGACGGACCGTTGGGGATTATGGAATATAGCTTGGGTTACAACCGCTCATCAGCATTCACGAGCCTTGATGACGGTTGACCTAACGCTAAACTAGCGCGGTAAGCGCTGCCAGCAGGTGTCAGACGTTAGCCTTAACCGACAGACAGCATGGCCGAACAGAGATTTAACTGCCATAAAGGAAACCCGTAGCCGTGAGTCACCAGGCAAGCAATGCTTGGAAGAGTAAGCAATTACTTCTTCGAGTAGTACTCCACCACCAGCA
>CAWUKV010000102.1:0-19521 GCA_963923025.1 uncultured bacterium | reverse complement strand
GAATTGCGGTAAATTGAGCTGATCAAGGACCTGGGGCAACTGTTCTCGAATATGCGACTGTACCAGCCTAGAAAACTCAGGAAAGTCGTACAAAATCCATGACTTGCGGTAGTTCTCTTCCCCAGTAGAAGTTTGCGTAGGGACGAAGCCCGACTCTCGCTTGTCTACGTACTGAAGCAGCTTGGCATGCTCCGCGCCTGACAGAAAATTATGAAGCTGTACGTAGCTAGAAGGAAACACGTCCGACCGCATTAGGTCAGATTGCATCAGCTCAGACTGCATCAGCTCAGATTGTGACGGCGACTGCATCAGCGAAGTTGTTGGCAGAGGCGTTTCGACCGTAGAGACAGCGGTGCTGCCAGGGGTAGCTGTCTGCAGAAGTAAGGGCGGTTGGGTAACTACGCCGATGATGTCGGTGCTGGCTACACAGAGTGAGGCATAGCCGCTATCAATCGGAATCTGAAATAGTTTAGCCGTGGTTTGAGGCTGTGCCCGATTGACCACAGCGGACATCAGGTCTTTAAGAAGTGGTTCTTCGCGCTTGAGAAATAGCGTGTACTGCTGCCCGCCGCTGAGTAGTAGCGTGACTTTAATCTGACCAGGGGCAGAAAATTGGCTCAGGGCCGTATCGTCCATCATTGGCAGCACTCAACGGGGTAAGGGTTAGATGTAGGGTGTGCGATCGCATCTAGCCCCATCTAGGGTAGCGAACGCTGCTGGGAACGCCTGCAACGTGAAGTAATACAAAGTCTTAGTGACAAAGTCTTAGGGCAGAGTCTCCGGGTAGCGAGGTAACAAACAAACAGCGGAGTCAGGTAGTTCTACCTTTATAACCACCCAATTGGGCTGACTATGCTGGGTGAGTACTCTGACTCGGATTTGATGTGAAGATTTCTAGAGGGCCTATTGCTGCTGGTACATTTCTAACGGCAGTGCTGGCTGCGTTGCCTGTCAATGCCGCTAGCTTTAGCGCAGTGATTGAGCCCGAACTGATTGCTGAACAGCGGGTGTTTGACCTGTCTACACTGTCGGAGCCGCTACTGCAGTACGCGCCTGGAGTGGATGAATCACTGACGCGCGTTACCCTCTCGCTTCAGGGGACGTTGACAGCAACAACATCCGTATCGGACCTGCCGCGATCGCCACTATCCACATTGTTCTCTTTGCAGGGAACAGTCCGACTCCTGGCCCCCGACGATACGGTTCTATTCTCGACTAACAGCCTTCAGACTGAGACCGTTTTACTGGAAACGGATGCCTTACCCGTCAACCAAACATTAACGCTGGGTCTACCGCCAACGGGGTTGCCAGATACGGTGGTGCTGGACGCGGAAGACGTTACCGTGGAGCAGTTCTTTATTGGCGAATCGGCTCTGCCGCTACGTCTGGTGGTGACGGCGGAACCCAGGCTATCTGCTACGGAGTCCCTAGATGCTGTGGTCGACACGGTTTTCGGCGCACAGCTGACAGTGACCTATGAGACTCGGTCCACGGCACCGACCACCGTGCCCGAGCCCGGTGTCCTCTTGGGGCTATTGGTCAGTTGTTTAGGATTAGGCGCGGCTGCCCGCCAGCGACGGGGCATCCGCTGCTGGAAAACCGCCTGCTAGGTTCGGTAACCCCCCCTTCAGAGAACGCCGCCGGATTTGCACTATGTATATGTACGTTTTCCGCTGGGCTGAGCCCGTTTCTGACCGCTGAGTATCTCGTAAGGGTGGCTGGTCAATTGCCGTAAGGCAATGCCGACCTCTGATACTGAACGGTTCAGGACTAAACCCAGTGGTTTGATGCAACTATGCCGGAGCAACCAACATGGGAAAAGTCGTAGGAATTGACTTAGGAACCACAAACTCTGTTGTCGCAGTAATGGAAGGTGGCAAACCCACCGTTATTGCCAATGCAGAAGGCTTCAGAACCACGCCCTCGGTCGTGGCCTATGCCAAAAATGGGGATCGCCTGGTGGGCCAAATTGCCAAGCGCCAGTCGGTGATGAACCCCGAGAACACTTTCTATTCTGTTAAGCGCTTCATCGGTCGCCGTCACGATGAAGTGGGTCAGGAAACCTCCGAAGTGCCCTACAAGGTACTGAACGTGGGCGGCAACGTGAAGCTGGAGTGCCCCGCTGCGGACAAGCAGTTTGCCCCAGAGGAAATCTCAGCGCAGGTGCTGCGTAAGCTGATTGACGACGCTAGCCAGTACATTGGCGAGAAGGTTACTCAGGCGGTTATTACCGTACCGGCTTACTTCAATGACTCCCAGCGTCAGGCGACCAAGGACGCAGGCAAAATTGCCGGTGTAGAAGTCCTGCGAATTATCAACGAGCCGACAGCTGCAGCCCTGGCCTACGGCCTTGATAAGAAGAGTAACGAAACGATTCTGGTCTTTGACTTAGGTGGTGGTACCTTTGACGTCTCTATTCTGGAAGTAGGCGACGGCGTTTTTGAAGTACTGTCGACCTCTGGTGATACCCACCTGGGTGGTGATGACTTTGACAAAAAGATTGTTGATTTCCTAGCCGAGGAGTTCAACAAGCAAGAAGGCATCGACCTGCGCAAAGATAAGCAGGCTCTGCAGCGTCTGACTGAAGCAGCTGAGAAAGCAAAGATCGAACTCTCTAGCGTGACTCAGGCTGATATCAACCTGCCCTTTATTACCGCAACCCAAGACGGGCCTAAGCACCTCGATACAACCCTGACTCGGGCCAAGTTTGAGGAGCTGTGTGCGGACCTGATTGATCGCTCCCGCATTCCCGTTGAGAATGCCATGCGCGATGCCAAGCTCTCTAAGAGCGAAATCGACGAGGTGGTACTGGTGGGTGGTTCGACCCGTATCCCGGCAGTGAAGGAGCTGGTAAAGCGTGTTCTTGATAAGGAGCCTAACCAGAGCGTTAACCCTGACGAAGTGGTCGCCGTTGGTGCCGCAATTCAGGGCGGTGTTCTGGCTGGTGAAGTTAAGGATATTCTGCTGCTAGACGTCACACCGCTGTCTCTGGGGGTTGAAACCCTAGGTGGCGTGATGACCAAGCTAATTACTCGGAATACGACGATTCCGACGAAGAAGTCCGAGGTCTTCTCCACTGCGGTAGATGGTCAGACCAACGTAGAAATTCACGTGCTCCAGGGTGAGCGCGAGATGTCTAACGACAACAAGAGTCTAGGTACCTTCCGTCTGGATGGTATTCCCCCGGCTCCCCGCGGCGTGCCTCAGATTGAGGTCATCTTCGACATCGACGCTAACGGTATCTTGAACGTGACTGCGAAAGACAAGGGCACGGGCAAAGAGCAGTCCATCAGCATCACTGGCGCGTCTACACTAGACGATGCTGAAGTGGATCGGATGGTGAAGGACGCTGAGGCGAACTCTTCGGCGGACAAAGAGCGTCGTGAGCGCATTGATGCCAAGAACCAGGCTGATTCGCTGGCTTACCAGGCTGAGAAGCAAATTGGTGAGCTGGGTGATAAGGTCCCCGCGGATGACAAGACCAAGATTGAAGGTCAAATCAAGGAACTGCGGGATGCGATCGCAGCTGAGGACTACGACAAGATCAAGTCGCAAACCACTGAGCTACAGCAGGCGCTGTACGCGCTGAGCAGCAACCTCTATCAGGATGCTGCCGGTGCTGAAGGCGCAGCTGCCGACGCGGGTGCTGCCCCTGACGGTGGTGGTGAGTCCGGTGGTGGTGAGGACGTCATCGACGCCGAGTTCTCTGAGCCTGAAGACAAGTAATGCAGCTTTCGCTGGGGGAGTCTAATTCCCCCAGCAGTCCAGCTTGCTCCGGCTAGCAAGGGGGTGAATGGTTCGCCATTCACCTTTTTTTGTGTTTTGTTTGTCCGTTCAAGATTCGGCGTCACTGCCGGGGACGGCTCACCCTTACAAACTCAGAGGCTACCAGACGGGGATCGGTCCCCATCATTTCAACCGTAAACGTCCGTTCTTCTTCCTGGGTGGTGCCGTCTGGATAGTAGTAGGTGTTGAATCCGGTCAGGTTGATGGTGGAATCGGTTTGGTCGGTGACGGTGAGTCGTTCGACGGAAACCCGGTCAAACTGTTGGAAGAACGTACCGTTGGGGTCAAGCTGCTCGGCCAGTGTTCCACCAACCAGCGTTCGTGTCTGGTCCATATCTCCAGCCGAGACATAGCGATAAAAGTCTTCGACAACAGCTTTGGCCGCGTCGGGCGAGAGCACTGCTGGATTAATCACCTCTCCGTTGTCGCCATTAGAAAAAAAGAGAATAGAGCGACGTTTGAGAACAAAGCTAACGGACCCGCTGACCCCGGCAATTATTACTATTAGCAGTACCCACAGCACCCAGCGACAGCCACCCCGGCGGGTCGTCGCGGCAGCGGGCTTGGGGACGGCAGTCTGAACCGGTGGGGCAGGCTCGGCAGGGGCGGGCTGAGCAACCACACGGGTGGCTGTGGTTTGTGGGGACTGAACGGGGGGTAGCGTGGGGGATGTAGAAATCGGCGGTTTGGGTACTGGATTGGGCGCTGGTACAGGCGGCGGTGCAGCAACGGGCTGGGCCGACGCACCCAAAGCCCGCTGCATCGCTTGGGCAGAGGCAAAGCGATCTTTGGGGATGGGACGGATGACCTGATTGAGGACCGCCGCCAACCGGGGAGACAGTGTTGGGACCAGTGTCTGCCAGTACAGCTCTCCGGTCATGGGGTTATCTTCAATGTCTTGGGGTAGTCGCCCGGTCAGGCTGTAAATGGCTGTGAGCCCCAGTGCGTAGAGGTCGCTGCTGATGGTGGGGTGCCCAGCGGCCTGTTCCGGCGGCATAAACCCTGTGGTGCCAATGATGACGGAGGGCTGCGACTGTCCCGGTTGCGAGAAGCCGGTTCTAATGGCCTCTTTGACAGCACCAAAGTCGATCAGCACGGGTAGGCTGTCGTGCTGCCGTAGGATGATGTTGTCCGGTTTAATGTCGCGGTGGATGATGCCTTTGCTATGGATGTAGGTAAGGACGGGTAGGAGCTGCTGGAGCAAGGTCTGTACCTGCGTCCCGCTCCACGCGCCTGCGGCCTTCACTTGCTGAGTCAGTGTTTTGCCTTCAATGTATTCCTGAACCAGGTAGAACTCTCCAGCCTCTTCAAAGTAGGCGTAGAGCTGGGGAATCTGATGGTGGTGTCGACCCAAATCTTCGAGGACGACGGCCTCGCGGGTGAAGCGGGCCTTGGCGATAGTCTGTAAATCAGGGGTGGTGGCGTCGAGGCGCAGCTGTTTAACCACGCACGGTCGCTCACTGGGTAGGCGTGTATCTGCGGCCAAAAAAGTGCTGCCAAATCCACCTTCAGCCAGGCTGCGAATGATGCGATAGCGGTTATCGAGCAGGCGAGGCACGGCATAATCCGGCAGCGGCATACCCAAGATACCCCCCCAGCAGACGCCCGATGCACTCACCAGCTGCCAAAATCGTGAAACTTAAACTACATTTCGGGAGAACTGCGCTGGAACAGCTGAAAGTGAGTGTTCTCTTTGAGGAGTACAAAGTTTTTCAGGGGCCGCTGTTGGATATTGGGCCAGAAGTCTTCAATGCGATCGCGCGACACCGGATGCGCCTGCTGCACGGGCAGCAGCACAAAGTTGGCATACAGGTCGGGGTGCTGCAGCGCGGGAATGAATTCGTACTGGTAGGGCAAGATAAACGCCTGCGGATCGCCGTAGCGATACAGCACGCCTGCCCCCGTAAAGTCGTCCATCAGTACCTTTTCACCGCCGTTGACCACCCGCTGTAGCGTATCGGCCATGTCCTGTTCTGCTGCGGTCAATTGCTGATAGGTTTGCACCCCTCGGGTGTCGGGCAGGGTTTGAAAGCTGAGGGTACGCCAAATAATGGTTTCTTCTGGAATAAATACATTTCCCTGGAGCGCTGCACCGCTGCTGAGGAGGCTGACGACCAGGCCAATGGTGACTGCCCAGCGTCGCCATCCGCTTGCTAGCGACAGATGCTGTAGTAGTAATGGCAGTACCCCCAGAAATAAACCCAGCGTGCTAATGGCCGGAATGTAAATGCCCCACCATAGTGATAGGAAGATCAGAAAAAGGGGCAAAGATGCGATCGCGACCGACGCAAACCGTCGTCGCCGTTCGCCCATCGCCAGCACGACCAGTAGCGCGTAAACCGGCAACCAACGACCCACCGCAGCAACTGTCTCACCGATTGCCGTGAAGAAGGGAGCCTGCTCAAACAGGGCCTGTAGGGTGCTGCGCTGTAGCCCGCCATAGGGACTATCGAGAAAGTAAAAGGCGCTGTTTGTAGAAATCCAGTTGAAATATAGAAACGCAATGATGCTGATGACGCTCATGAAGCCGGTCACCAGGACAGCTGCCAGGCTAAAACCCAGTGAAGCTCGCCGTACAAACAGCGTAAACACTAAGAGGGCAACAACCGGCAATAGACCCCACGCTTCTAGCCTCACCAGCATCAGCGGAGCTAGGGCTAACCCCAACAGGACCAACAGCAGCGTTGGTGGTAGAACGAACTCATCTAGCGAGACCTGTAGCTCCCACAGCAGTCGTGTACTTACCAGCAGCAACAAAGACGCAACGACCCAACTTGGGCTCCGCAGCAGCATGAGCCCAAACGCTGGCTGTAGGAGTACCAGTGCGAGCCAGGTCCAGCGCCACACCACAGGTACAGGCAACCGATATAGTCGCCACCCCATCAGACCGACCAAAACCGCACTCGCCAATGCCTGAAACAAAAGCGGCGACCCAAACGCCAGCACAATACCGTAGAGCGGCAGTGGTGGAAAGACAAAACCAAAAGATTGAAATCGAGGGGCAGGACCAGCCAGAGCCAGCCTGGCCTTTTCACCCAAGAAAACCAGATCTCGAGCAATGACGCCTTGCCAATCGAGCCAAGCTAGCAGAATGAGTAAGCCTGCAAAAGCTAACAGTCCAATAATTAATATTTGTGTTGCACTGTTGACGACAACTTTAGGAGAGATCTGAGGCTTAAACCAATTTTGTTCAATTCCCCTGTCGATTAGTGCGGACTGAGTTCGGCCATGTAGCTGATTCATTTACGAGAAAGCGGCGCTATGTTTTGCTTACCGATGTGTCTAAGTATACTGATTTATTTTCAGAATTCTCTAGGTTTGAATGGATTGTTTTAAGGCATCGTAGTTGGTTTCTTGGTTCAGGGTCTCTCTAACCAGCGGCAGATGTCTGCTGTTCCCTCCACGACGACGATATTGTTCTATATCGGGCTTCATGGCCTAGTGGCTTCGCTGTTATGAACATTCTAAAAACCTCACTGAGTCTGCTTCCTATCGCAAGTTTACTGATTGGCGTCAGGGCTGTTGCTGCTGCCCCCGAGCTGATTCCCTTTGAGTCTTTAGGCTATGCAGAATCGGTTGTTTTACGGGGCGTAAATCCTGAAATGACGGTAACAATACCGGTTCCATCGAGTGGGGTTGATTCAGTACGGAGTTTTGTTCGGTTAAATTTAGAACCTTCGCCGTTACTCAATCCAGATTCTTCGGTGCAGCTACTGATCAACGAGGAGCCCGTTGCCGTCATCCCGGTTCAAACCCTGTTGGACGACCCGATTGTGACGCTGCCGTTGCCTGAACTGCCGCTATCAACCGAATTTGTTACGTTAGCCATTCGGCCCTATCTCTACATCCAACGTAACTACTGCGAAGATTTGCCAACCGGCAATTTGTTCTTAACTGTGGGACGCGACAGCTTTTTTCAAATCACTCCCGAGCAGGACAACAACAGCATTACAGACTTTTTCCGTCCCTACTACAGCGCGGTAACGCTAGCCGTGCCGCCTCAGCTAACGGACGAGCAGGCTGAGGCGGCACTGGGGCTGTACAGCGTTCTGAGCTATCAGTTTCAGGGCCGCAACGTTCCGATTACCTGGCAACAGATGGGTACCGTGGTTGAGCTGCCCGCAGCCGAGACCACCCCTGAGACGATTCTGGCAGGTGACACACTGCTGCCCGAGCGTACAGCCCAGATTGTGTTGACTACCCGTACAGACGGACCCGACATCCAACGCCAGGGCGATACGTTGACGGTGAAGGCCAAACCAGAGGTGGTACGGGCATTGGCCGGTCTACAAAGCTTGCCCGCCAGCGTCAGTCCGACCCTGACAGTGAATGCGGTTTCTAACGCTGTTCTCCCCGAGGTGGAGGTCAATACGCTGTCGTTTGACGCGTTAGGATACGAGGACGGCCCGCGTCGCTTCTTTGGCAACAACCTGTTAGAAGTCCCGTTTGGTCTGGCCGACTTGGGAGGGCGACCCAAGTCACTAACCACGCGCGTCAGAGCAACCTGGACACCCGTAGAAGAACGTCTAGACGAGCGGCTAACGGCGCAGGTGTACCTCAACAATACGCTGGTTGAAACCTATACCCTGAGCAATCGGACCACGCTAGACGAGACCGTTGTTCTGCCAGCCAGCCAGCTGAGAACCTATAACCGGCTAGCGGTTTCGCTGAGCTATGTCCCTGCCGAGGGCAACTGTGTAATTAGCCCAACGGAGCTGACGTTTCAGCTCCATGGTGACTCGTCTTTGAGCTGGGGCGATTACCAGTCAGTTAGGGGCAACTTTACCGACCTGCCCTATGCCTTTAGCGGCGATAACGGCGAAGTGGTGGTCGATAGCGGCGACAGCGATCAGCTGGCTTCTGCGGCCTATCTGCTGGGCAGCCTAACTCGCCTAATTCGTCAGCCGCTGTTGCCCCGTTTGGTTGATGCCACCGCCAGTAGTCCAGATACGGATAGTCGTCCGGATGCTGAGACGGATTGGCGGCTACTGGTGGCTTCTGCTGGCCCCAGTTTGGGCAGCGCTGATGACGCGTTTGATCCAGAAGGGTTTAATCCGCCTGTCCGGCTGGGGGAAACGTTTGAGGTATTTAACCCGGAGACTCAGCAGCGGCTACTGTCGGTCTCGGCAGGGGACCCCATCGGCATTTTGCAATATTTTCAGGACGGCGACACGCCTACGCTGTGGCTGTCCTGGTGGGGCAGCGACCCAGAACCGGCGGCGCTACTGGCGGCTACGCTGGCGGATCCTCGTCGTCTAACGGCAGACCAGCTAAATGGTAACGTTGCCACCTATACCGAAAACACACGCATTCAGAGTTGGGACCTACGCCAGCAAACGTTAGATGTGGACTACCCAGACGAGTTTAAGCTGACGGCCTTTCTGCGAGAGTACCGCTGGCCGCTGCTACTGGCAACGGTCGCCCTAGCCACTGGGGTAGGCTGGCTGATTTACCGACGGTTGGGACGAACCCCGTCACCGGCAGCGCTCTCAGAGCAGAACAGCACGCGTCAGTAAGCGGTCATGGCTATCACGATTCAGTCTCAAGTTAAGCAGCAGCTGTTAAACCAGGGACTGGTTGACCAGAACCAGCTCAAGCTGGCTCAGCGTCTGACACGCCTGCTGCATTGTCCGTTGCAGCAGGCGCTGTGGCGGCTCAATCTACTTTCGTTAGAGACCTATGCAGAAGTAACGGCTGCCGTTACGGCTCGGCCTCGGCTGACCGAGTGGCGAAGCAGGCACCCCATAGACTTTGGCCTCAGCACAGTGTTTGCCCCTGAGGCCCTGCTGGCCTACCGCTTTTTTCCCTGTCGTCAGCACAATGGCACGATTACGCTGGCGGTGGAGCGGCCCAACGTACGGTCGATTCGGCAGGCGGTGCGGCAGGCCTGGCCTGAGGCCAAGGTACGGACGGTGATTGCCACCCAGCATGAAATTGAACAGCTAATTGTTGAGGCGGGTCTGCACCGGGCCTTGCCCGCTAGTGACTTGGAAGATACGACCTGGTGGGCGGTTTATCAAGAAGCGCGGCAGGTGGGAACGTCAGTAGCCGATGCCCTATTGGGTCTAGAGCTGCTACAGCCGGAGGACTATGCGGATATTGCAGCTGAGCAGATGGGCCTACCGCGCTTCAATCGGCTGTTTGAAGACGGCACGGAGGTTGATGCCAATGCCGCTAGCGACTTTGATTCTGCGGCGCTGCTGTCGCACTTGTTTGTGCCGCTACGGTGGCTCGACCAGAAGACGTTGATGGTGGCAATCGCCGATCCTAACGCAGCCCAGGTCGAGCAGCAGATCTATGAAAAGAATCCGGGCTGCACGCTAGTTAAAGTGATCGCCACGCCGCAAGAGATTACCGAATTGGTAGATCAGCTGCATCAGTCAGCCTTAAGCTGGGATGCCCGCTATCGGTTGCTAGTGCGCTCTCCAGCAGAGTCGGCGGCGCGGGTATTTTCTTTGGGGCAGGTGATCCTTGGCGGGCTGCTGGTTTGTGGGTTTGTGGTAGGGATAACGGCTGACCTATGGGGCACGCTGGCAGCGATTGCTGCCCTGCTCAACATCTTTTTCTTTGTCTCCATTGCCTACCGGCTGTTTTTGAGTCTAGTTGGTGCAGCGGACTTTGTTCATACGGTTAGTCCGGAAGACGTGGCGGCGCTGAACGAAAAGACGCTGCCGGTCTACAGCATTCTGGTGCCGGTGTACAAAGAACCAGAGGTGCTGCCCATTCTCATCAATGCGCTCAGTGAGCTGGACTATCCCCACGAGAAGCTGGACGTATTGTTGCTGCTTGAAGAGAACGACGCCGAGACCATCGCTGCTGCTAAAGCCGCTACCCCACCGGCCTACATGCGGTTTATCTACATTCCGGCCAGTGCGCCCCAGACAAAGCCCAAAGCCTGTAACTATGGTTTGTCCTTTGCGCGGGGTGAATACATCACCATTTACGATGCCGAAGATATACCCGACCCGGACCAGCTTAAAAAGGTGATCGTCACCTTCCGCAAGGGTCCAGAGAATTTGGTCTGTGTGCAGGCGGCGCTGAACTACTTTAACCGCGATGAGAATTTACTAACGCGGCTGTTTACCTTGGAATATTCCTACTGGTTTGACTACCTGCTACCGGGACTTCAGACTCTGGGCCTGCCGATTCCTCTGGGCGGGACCAGCAATCATTTTCGCCTGCCGTTGCTGCTGGAAATGGGCGGCTGGGATCCGTTCAACGTTACCGAGGATGCGGACCTGGGCATTCGTACGGCGGAGCGGGGGTACCGGATTGGTGTCGTGAATTCAACCACCTACGAAGAGGCCAACTGCCATCTGCCCAATTGGATTCGGCAGCGATCGCGCTGGCTGAAGGGCTATATGCAGACCTGGCTAGTCCACAACCGCTATCCGCTGCGTTCCTTGCGCCGTCTGGGGCTAAAGAACTGGCTATCAACCCAGCTATTTGTGGGGGGAACGGTACTGGCTTTTCTGAGCGAGCCGATTGTTTGGGGCGTGTTCATCTACTGGCTGTTTACCCGAGCGGATTGGCTAGACTACGTTTTTCCTAACTGGATTCTTTATCTTTCTCTTTTCAACCTGTTATTTGGTAATGCGCTAGGCGTCTACCTGACCATGCTGGCGGTGTTCCACCGTCGCTACTATGGCCTGGTGGCCTATGCCCTGCTCAATCCGTTTTACTGGATTCTACATTCGGCGGCGGGCTACATGGCGCTGTGGCAGCTCTTTACCAAGCCGTTTTACTGGGAGAAGACCGTGCATGGACTGAGTAAGATTAGACCTGGAGCCAATCCAGATGTGCCAAAGTCGCCGCTAAAGCGGCTGAACCTGCCCACCTAGGAAATTTATAGCCCGTAGTGTTTCATTAGGGGAATGGCAACTCGGTCAACGAGCGTTTGCAGTAACTGCCAGCCCCACCGTCGGTAGGCGGGTAGATGGCGGTCAAAAACGGCGGTGTATTCTATCCAGCCGGTAAAGCCACGATTGCGCTTGAAGTCGGCAACGCCTGAACTTTTGTGGGAGATGAGACGGCGTTTGGCCGCAATTGAAACTAACGACGAGGAGAGAATACGGTAGAGTCCCAGCTCTTTTGGCAGGGCTGTGTCGTATCCTAGGAGTGGTGCAGTCATGACGCCATTGATTTGGTAAAAGCCGACCGCTCCATCTATATGAGTGCCTGTCTGTAATGTCACTACCTCCAGAAAGCCAGATTTTTGCGCGAGCGCTACAAACTTCTCGTTGAATTGGGGATTGTTGTCTGAATAGCGCTGGAGGTAGAGGGCTGCATATAACTCAGCTATTCTGTTTGTCTGGATACAGGATGACTCAGTTGTCTGAATGAGCTGATAGTCGTTGGACTTCAGCAAACTCAAATCACGGCTGATGTTCTTTTTTGCCCGAGCAGACTGTTTGGGAGAGAGTTGCTCATTTTCGGGGTCGTAGAGGTAAACCTGCCGACTGCCCACCATTCGATAGCCTTGCCGCTGAAGGGTTACTTTGAGCTTGCTGGTGGTGAAGGCGTTGATGGAGCGGAACGCGATCGCATGTTCGGGAAAGTGCTGAACTAGATGCCGAGTTATGGCCTGGATCTGAATGTCTGTTAGCTCGGGGTAGAGGTTGGTGGACAGCAGCCAGTTATTGACAATGACGGCTTTGTTGATCTGCGTCCACTTTAGGGGGTGTCCTAAGATAAAAAGTACCGCTGCCAATAGTTTTTCGACGACCGGCATACCCAAACAGGCTAGTTCGTAGGTGGCGTAGGTAATGTAATGGGCATAGAAAGAACACACATAGGAATTCTCATACTCCGCATCGTTAACCGTCGCTGGCAGAACAATGTTGTCAATTTGCAAGACGTAGCAATGGGTCTGTACGTTGCTGACATAGGTGCTTGAACCCTGCTGCATAACGGCTGGCCAGTACTCCCGAAGCCGTTGGGCCATCTCTGTTTGGGGCCACTGAAGCTGGTCTATGGATTTGGCATCGTACAGTCTGACAGGGAGCTGTTTTACGGGAGGCATTATCTCATCACCATCTGCAAGGCTTCCTTGGTACAAGTTCGCTGAATGCGTCGGAGCTTTTGGGTGCTGGGTCGGTGTTGTTGATACGGGGCAAAGGTTAGCGGTGGGAGCTGACAGCCGAGCTGACTAAATAGCTGCTGCAGGGACTGCTTGACCAGGGATATGGCCTGCTGTCGCTGTGAGTTGGGTAGTTCAAGGTGAATCTGTAGCCCTTGCTGGGTTTGAGTGACGGCGTAGGCTTGCACGGCATCGGTCGCTAAAATGATGGCGCGGCGGATGGAATCTGGAAAAACAGGAATGAGTTTTGGGCTGTGCTGAGCCGGTAGATAGAAGATATCGTCACAGCGTCCTTCAATTTGCGACAGTGCTATGAGAGGAGATCCACAGGAGCAAGGCGTGCTGCGCTCGGTCAGAATATCGTCGAGCCGGTAGCGGATAATCGGCTGGGTGGTGCGGTTGAAGTCGGTAATGATGGGGGCAAACCGTCCGGATGTTTCGTCAATATAGTCTTTCTGGATCACCAGGCTGTCTTCGTTGAGATGCAGCGTGCCATGGCGACAGGTGGTGGCAAGGAAGCCTTCTGTGCATTGGTAGATTTGGTGTATGGTCTGCTGGAAGACGTCGCTGATGATTTGTTCGTCAACAGGGTCGAGGACTTCAGCCACAGACAGGATCTTGACCGGAGCAATCGACAGCTTGCCCTGCTGCTGCGCTTCGGCTAGGAAACGGAGCATCGAGGGTGGGGCTACCAGAATGCTAGGTGGCTCGGCGTTGAGTTGGGTGATGTGCTGGTCTAGCGGGTGGGACAGGTCAAAATAGTTAAGCTGGATGCGCCGTTGCTGGACGGTACGGTAAAGGTTGCTGTTAGCTCGGAGGAAGAAGGCGATCTGGCGTCGGTCCAGCAGTGACCCTGGCAGGGTTTTTGCCAAGATTGACCCAGCCCAAGCGGCCTGTTCTGCGGGGCTGACGAGAAACAGCCCTCGGTTACCGGTGGTTCCGGAAGAGAGGCCGACGGTATAGCCGTTGAGGGTAGGGCGGAAGTTGCGATCGCGCTCTGCCTGTTTTGCCACCGCCATTGCCGTATCTAGACTAATTCCTGCCGTATTCAGCCGGTCGAAGTTTGCCATCATCACCGACTTGTTGATCAGCGGAAACTGCCGCCAGTCAGCGAGCTTTAGCCCCTGATAATGCGCTTGATAAAACGCCGACTTGGGGAGAATTTGCTGCAAGAAACGCCGGACTCGTTTTTCTTGCCAGGACACCAGTGCCTCACGGCTGCTAAACCGGCGAAACTTTGTACGACCGTAGGACCAAAGGAGGGGTAAGGTTTTCATGATGTGGCCTCAGATAGTGTTCTGACTGCGCCAGAACTCGTTGCAGTGAGTGGGGACAATGCGGATATCGGGATGGGATTGATACAGGTGGTGTAGCTTTTGCAGCGTGTCCCGATACTGAGCCGCATCGTCAAAAATGAGCTGGGCGATGGGGTGGGGTTGGATCAACTCTCGGTAGGCGCGGCTCGACCAGCAGGCATCGGCGATGAGGAAATAGGTGTGGCCTTGTGGGTCGTTGAAAAGGAGACCGATCTGACCGTGAGCATGACCGGGGAGTGGGACGGCAGTGAGGGTGCGATCGCAAAACAGATCAAATCCAGTCTCAAACTCTTCTGGCAATGTCTGCACCTGTGGCCGATCTTCCACAAAGCGAACCCGCTGCTCAAAATCCGGCGGTAGTAGCCCAGGCAGAAACCCAGCGGCCACCGCCCGTATGCCCATTTTTTGCTTCACGTTCTCGTAGGCCGACCGGGCACAGATAAACTCAACCTTAGGAAAGTCCCACAGACCACCAATGTGGTCTGCGTGAAAGTGAGAAATCACAATGTGACGAATAGACTCCGGCGCAATCCCCTGCTGTTGAAGCTGATTGGCGGCACTTTCCCCCGGTTCCAGATAAACCGGCGTCACCATTGCGTAGCCTCGGTTGGGCCAACGCTGCGTTTCGGTAAAGAAGCGCTCAGAATACCCGGTGTCAAACAGAATGTACCCCTCCGTTGGATGCTGGAGCAATGCGACCAATGCAGGGAACTGAGTGGTTCGCCAGCGTCCGCCCCGCAACGTTATCGCTTCTGGATGGGTACAGTAGCCGGTTTTTAGCCAGGTTACTGGTAAAGTTGCTGTTGTAGCTTCACTCACTGCGCCTCTCCTTTCTGGGTTTTCCACCACTGAGAAAACTGTTGAATCCCCTCATTCAAAGACGTTTTCGGTCGATAGCCCAGCTCGTTAACTGCTGCTGCTATGTTTAGCGTCTGGCTGAAGGCCAGCAGCCCCACTGTGTAGCGCGTCAGCATCGGTTCCCCAGCTGAGAACAGCTTGGCAAAGGCTTCCATCCCAGCCGCCACTGCAAAGGCAGCCGGGAAGGGCATGGGTTTGAACTGCAGGGGTTGATCTAGAGCCTGCGAGAGCTGGTTTAGCAAATCTTTTAGTGCTGTGGGTTCGCCATTGGAGATGTTGTAGACCCCTCCCGAGAGCGCATCTGGCGCGATGCGACAGCAGCACAGGGCTTCGACCACATTGTCAATGTAGGTCATATCGAGGATGGCTTGGCCCTGACGAATGAGGGGAATGCCGGTGCGATCGCTAGCGGCAAGCAAGCGCGGCAAAATGGTGGTGTCTCGGGGGCCAAAAATGCCACGAGGACGGATAGTCAATGTCGATAGCCCTTGCCGATGGCCTTGTTGGACTTCGGCTTCTGCCAGCTGCTTGGACCAGGCGTAGGGGCCGACAGGGTGAGGAAACGGCATCGACTCCGGAATTTGGAGCTGGTCGGCAAAGGTAAAATAAACTGCTGACGTTGAAACATAGATCAGACGAGCGTGATGTTGCAAACAGCCCTGCACCACATGCCGCGTTCCCAGAACGTTACTGTCGTAAAACGTCTGTTTTTCTCCCCAAGGAGAAGACAGTGCGCCGCTATGAAAGATGCAGTCTTGGCCCTTACAGGCTTCAATGACTGCTATTCCATCCCGCAAATCGGCCTGGACAAACCGTACCCCCATTTGTTCTTGTTGTCGCCCAACGACCGTGTTACGACCCATCACCGTGACGTTGTCGCCCAGCGACTGTAGTCGCAGTGCCAGCTGTTGCCCTAAAAAGCCTGTACCACCCGTTACTAAAACATTCATTTGTGCTGCGCTCCTGCCAACTCGGGCACCGTAGGTTCTAGGTCCAGCTCAATCGGCGTACCGTCCCATTCGATATCTTGCGTTGAGACAGATTGGAGACTTTGTCGCTGCTGCAGGCTCAGACGTGCAAACTGCCCAAGCATTCTGGGCAGGAACAGCCCTGGTCGCGGATCATTTCTCTGAAAAATTACGTTGCGCGCCGTTCTGAACGCCTTTGCCCAATGGCGAAACTGGCCTGTTGTTAACGCTTTGGGTAGGCCGTACAGGAGCATCGCCAACCGGATGCCTGCACTACTATTGGGCTGGGGTTGAATGAGTGCCTTGGCCGTGTCAAAGCAGGCCTGGTCTAACCGATCCGACGCATTAAACAGGTGGACGGCGCTAATGGTGCGAGGGTTACACTCCAATGGGTAAATCGTCCCCTGTTCAGTTTCGATCACGTCAAACGCAATCTGCCCTGTAAATTTCTCAGCGGCAACCACGGTCTGTATCCAGTCCAGCAGGTGAGGATAGTCGACAGCCTCAAAGTGAATGCAGGCTCCCTTTCCGGCGGTGAAACGAACGGGGTAGGCGGCAAACGCCGTCAGCCGTCCCGCATGGGCAATGCCATACAGACAGTATTGCTGGCCCTGGATAAATTCTTGGACGACCCACGGTTTATGAGAAGAGATATCAACATTTGGCAGGGACGGGCTTGAGGGGGCTAGAAACCTCACTTGAGTGGCAAAGCGTGAGTAGACTGGCTTGAGGACTAACTGCCTGAATGTACCGCTTTTCAGAATAGACTTTAGGTCTTGTAGTGACGTCACTTGCCAGGTTTCTGGTACGGCTAGACCCAATGCCTTCATTCTTTGAATGAACAGCCATTTGTTATGCAGCGGCTTGAGCTTATGCAGCGGTTCAGCCAAAACCCGACAATCATTTTGTAGATAATCTCGTCCAGCCGCAACGTAGAAAATTTCTTCACAGGTGGGTATTAGGATATCGACCTGTTCAGCCTGAATGAGGTGCCGTAGGGCTTGGATGAAGGCTGTTGTGCTGTAGCGCGGTGCCGGAACGACGAAGGTTTGGCTAACGGCGCAGGAGGCGCTACAGAGGGTGTAGGGCAGGCTGTCTGCCACCAGTACCCGGTGCCCGGTCTGAGCAAACTGACGGGCCAGTTCTAGGGTAACGGGTGCCCGCCCGCCAGTGAAAAGTACTGTTCTTCGTGGCCTGCTACCTGTCTCCATTAGTACTCCAAAACAATGCCACCAAGAGACAGCCCAGCGCCTGTACCCAGCAGTAGGGTCAGGTCACCGCGCTGGAGGCGACCTTGCAGGATTGCTTCGTGTAGCGCCATGGGAATGGAGGCTGCCATTGTATTGCCGTGGGTTGGTGCAATAGAGACGAGCTTTTCAGGCGGAATGCCCAGCTGTTTGCTCAACAGCCGCATCGCCATCAGGCTGGCCTGATGGGGAACAACCAGCTTCATATCCGCCATGCTCAAGTCCAGAGCGGTTAAAAGTCGTTCAACAAAGTTGGGCAGTAGCTTGGCAGCCATGCGATAGATGCCAGGGCCGTTCATATCAAAAACGAACCGCTCGGGATAGTCTATAAATTCTCTAGGATGATGTTTGTTGCCGCCACCCAGGCAACGGGATAGCTTGGCCCCACGGCTGTAGGTTTTGAGATCAGATGTGCGAATGGCGGAGGATTCTGCTGGGGGTGTTCGTTCTACGATGACAGCTGCGGCACCGTCGCCAAACAGGGTCGCGCTTTCGGGGTGAGACCAGTCGATACCAATGCTGGCAATTTCGCTGCTAACGATTAATACTCGCGGGTACCGTCCGGCGTCGATCAGGTAAGAGAGCGTGTCTAGCGCGGTTAGAAAGCTAAGACAGGTGGCGTCAACATCAAAGGCCGGAATGCCCGAATTACCTAGCCCCAACTGTTGTTGAATCAGCACTGCCGTGCAAGGGATGCCCTGCTCAGAAATGCTGCTGGCGCAGACGATGCAGTCGATTGATTGAGCTGACAAGTCGGCAATGGACAGGGCCTGCTCCGCTGCCCGAGCCCCCATGAAAGAGGCCGTCTCATCTTCAATGAAGTAACGGGTCAGCACACCAGACTTTCTTTTGATCCAGTCGGTGGAGATGTCTAACTTTTGAGCCAGTTCTTCAACGGTCACCTTGCGCTTGGGCAGATACTTACCCGTCGAAATAATTTTTACCGAGCGGTGCTGCATACGGCCCTCTCCATCATTCATCCGCCGCCTGTCCACGACTGTTCAGCGCCCCTCCATGTTAGGTTCAGCCCCAGCCGTAGAGAACTGACTTTGATTGATTTAAATCAATCAGGTGTTGGTCTGTGACAGATGCAATGGTTGAGGCTAAGTCGAACCCTGTCAATCGTAGGATTGCGTAGACTTTGATCGGCAATCGTGGCTAGATACAGCTGCTATAAGATAGGCGTGTTTCTAGAGGGCCAAAGACAAATGGGTCAAGATGTGGAAACGAAGCCGTTTGTGTCGGTTAATATCGCTGTAATGACCGTGTCAGACAGTCGTACCGAGGAGACGGATAAGTCCGGGGCGCTACTGTGCGATCGCATCACCCAATCGGGCCATACCCTCGTTGAAAAGGTCATCGTCCCCGACAACATTTACCAGATTCGTGCCGTGGCCTCCCGCTGGATTGCTGACGTCAAGGTGCAGGCCATCATTACCACGGGCGGTACCGGCCTTACCGGCAGCGATGGTACCCCCGAAGCCATTCAGCCCCTACTCGACAAAGAAATTCACGGCTTTGGTGAAATCTTTCGCATGATCTCCTACCAGGAGATCAAAACCTCCACGATTCAGTCCCGCGCCCTATCTGGCGTTGCCAATGGCACCTATATTTTCTGCTTGCCCGGGTCTACCGGAGCCTGCCGCACGGGCTGGGACCAGCTGATTCAAGACCAGCTCGACGCCCGCCACGCACCATGTAACCTAGTGCAGCTGATGCCTCGACTACAGGAGTAACCTTACTCAGGTACCGATTCTGTCGGGGTGACGCTGAGGTCTAGCTTTTGGCCTTTGCGGAGGATGGTAAGGCGCGATCGCACCCCGATGGTCTCCTCCGTTAGCAGGCGGTGCAGGTCGTCTACGCTGCTAATGCTGTCATCGCCAAAGCCCACTAGCACATCACGCTCTTGCAGTCCGGCAGACTGGGCAGGGCTGCGAGGCTGGAGCCAGGTTACGAGGACGCCGGTGTCTGTAGGAAGCGTATGCGTTCTAACCAACTGCTGCGGCAGTGGTACCGTTTGTCCGCCCACGCCCAGGCGTCCGCGCCGGACTCGCCCCATCTGCATGAGCGGCCCAATAATCCGTTTCGCCGTATCGATGGGCGTGGCAAAGCAGATGCCCTGCGCGGCCTGGATGATGGCTGTATTGACCCCGATGATCTGCCCCCGCGAGTTTACCAGTGGCCCACCTGAGTTGCCCGGATTTAGCGCCGCTTCGGTTTGAATGACGCTGTCGATTAGCCGTCCGGTTTTGGACCGAAAGGATCGA
>CAWUKV010000101.1:0-19614 GCA_963923025.1 uncultured bacterium | reverse complement strand
CTGGCCGCCGAAGTTAGCTGTGATTGACTGCCGACGTTGATGTGAATCAGCACGATGTCCGTAATTGTGGCAAAATATCGAGCTATTGGTAGATTTAGTTCTATCGAACTTACGAAGTAGCGCTTGTAAAGGATCGCGGCGAAATAGGTTTTGTTGTACTGTAATAGCCAAGACTTGAGCTGACACGTCCAGTAAACTGAATGCTCTTCAGGGGTGTCACCATGTCTGATCTCAGCCTTTTTTCCACTCTCCTTACTGAGCGTGAAGTCTCACCGGAATTTGTACGATAAACTCAGTGCCTTGTCCGACAGTGGAGTAGCAGTCGATTTTGCCGCCGTGTTCTTCGGTAACGATTTGGTAGCTGATGGAGAGACCTAACCCGGTGCCTTGACCAACGGGCTTAGTGGTAAAAAAAGGATCGAAGAGACTAGCTTTGTCAGTGTCGGAAATGCCAATCCCGTTGTCTATAACTGCCACTTTAACCCACCGCTCACAAATTACATCCGTACGAATAGAAACTTTGGGTTCGCTTGATTGCGATGCTTCGACGGCATCAATAGCATTGTTGATTAGGTTCATTATGACCTGATTGAACTGTCTGGGATAGCACTCTATTTCGGGTAGATCTGCGAAGTCTCGAACAATATTGATAGTAGGCTTTTCACCTGGCAAGGCAAGACGATGATTTAGCAGGGCAAGCGTGCTATTGATACCCTCATGAATATCGACAACTTTGCGCTCAGACTCGTCAAGTCTTGAAAAATTTCGCAGCGATAGGACTAACTGACTCACTCGCTCGGTACCAGCACGCATGGAGCCTGTCAGCTTAGCAACATCGTCGCAAACGTAGTCTATCTCTAGCGCTTCAGCCTGCTGCTGGATAGCAGGCGTGGCCTGTGGAAATTCTTTTTGGTAGAGCTGAATCATTGTAACCAAGCTCTTACAATATTCCTCTACATGGCACATATTGCCATGGATAAAGTTGATAGGATTGTTGACTTCATGAGCGATGCCAGCGACTAGCTGTCCTAGACTCGACATTTTTTCGCTTTGAATGAGTCTGGCTTGCGCTTTTTTCAAATCTTGTAAGGACTGATCGCGCTCAGCAATGCGCAGCGCTAATTTTTGGTTGAGCTGCTTAATCTGGATTTGTATGCGAATGCGAGCCAGCACTTCTTCGTGCTGAAGCGGCTTAGTGATGTAGTCCACTGCACCCAGGTTCAGGCCTTTGACTTTGTCGGCAGTGTCAGAGAGCGCTGTCATGAAGATGATAGGAATATCTTGGGTTACCTCGTTTGCTTTGATACGCTGGCACGTTTCGAATCCGTCTATTCCCGGCATCATGACATCTAGCAAAATTAAATCAGGTAAGAACACATCCAGCCGAGAAAGAGCTGTTTCTCCATCGTTAGCGGTGGCGACTCGGTAGTTTTGACTTTGCAGCAAATCGAACAAAACACGCAGGTTAGTGGGCGTATCATCGACTATCAGAATGGTCGGTGGACAAGATGGGTTATCAGCCGAGTTATTGAGCTTCATGAAACAACCTCCTCCTGACGACAGAATTGAACGAGTGCCAAGATGGCCTTGTCGTCGAACTGATAGCTAAGCTCTAGAATTCTATCGGCAAAAGGAATATAGCGTTCGTCTAGCGTTTTTATTCGCTCCGTTTCTTGAATAACGTCTGCCATAAACCCTGTTTTGGCTGCGGCCTTTAGTGTCTCGAGTTCTGAAGCGGGTGGCATGGTGTAGGCGGTTGCCTGCGAGGTTGCATTGGGGGGATTGGCTGGACTATCTGGTGGGGTAGCAGCTTTGGCAGTTGGCAATCGCGCCTCTGCTCCGACCGAGTCCCATTTCCCTGTTCGGTCACGCTCGCCTGTCCACTCACGTGCAGCCGGCAGATCAGCTTCAAACCAAAAGGTGCTGCCTTTTCCTCGTTCGCTAGTGACATGAATATCACTGCCCATCATTTGCACAATGTTGCGGCTGATAGTAAGCCCTAAGCCAGTTCCTTCGGAATGGCGATCGCTTTTCCCAGCTTGCTCAAAGGGTTTAAAGATGTCCTCTAGCTGATTGCTGTCAATGCCAATGCCAGTATCCGTAATCTTAAACCGCAGCCGCCAAGACGTTCCGCTTACAGACGGTTCCGCTACAGAAACTGCTAGCGTGACACTGCCACTATCGGTGAACTTAGCCGCGTTGCCAAGCAAATTGATCAGCACCTGGCGCAGCCGCTTTTTATCGGCATGAATGGCGGCTGGAAGCGCTGGGTCGGGTTCGTAAATGAGCGCAACGCCTTTTTGCTTAGCCTTGACGCGACACATATCAGCCGTTGCAGTAAGGAAATCACCCAGATAAAAGTCTTGTGTGCAAAGTTCCATCTTTTGGACTTCTAGCTTAGAGAAGTCCAAAATGTCGTTAATGAGAGCCATCAGGTGCGTCGCACATTGGTGGATAGTCTTTAAATCTTTTTCGTGCTTAATCCCAGTCTCAGCATCTCGCTGAAGAATTTGGGTGTAGCCGAGTATGCCATTTAGCGGCGTCCGCAGTTCGTGGTTCATGCTGGCTAAGAACTCGCTTTTAGCTTCGCTAGCTTGATGTGCAGCATGTTCGGCTTCTTTGTAAGGTGTAATGTCTTGAAAGATGCCAATGAGACCCATCACCTGATTGCGCTGATCGTACAGCGGGACTTTACTCATTTCTAGCCAGGACTGACGACCGTCGGAGTGCAGTCGTGGTTCAACGATACCAACTGCTGCTATGCCTGATGCAAGAACTTTGGGATCACAGCCCACAAAAAAGCTCGCATCTGCTTCTGACCAGGGCAGCTCACCGTCTGTTTTTCCGATAATCTCATCAGCCTCTACACCCACAATACTGGCAAAGCTTTTATTACAGCCCAAATAAATACTCTCCCTGTTTTTCCAGGAAATAGACTGCGGAATGTTATTCATCACCAAATTAAGCAGCTGTTGAGACGCAGAAAGTTCTTTTGTTCTCGATTCTACTTTCTCTTCTAGATTTTGCGAATAGTCTTCTAGCTTTTGAAAAGACGAGCGTAAATGCTGTGCCATATTGTTGAACGACTGCGCTAGCTCGCCTAATTCGTCATTTCTGTCCGTTGGCAGAGTTGCCGTCCATTCTCCTTCTGCCAATCGCTTCGCTGCTAAATTCAGCATCAGGGTAGGTCGAACGATCAGCACCTGCGATAGGTAGCGAACAGCTACAAACGTAATCAGAGAAATAATCAACAAAGTAACGGCAGCACTCTTTCTCGCCTGGAGTTCTCTTGCTAATATAGGACGAGCATCTAGCTCCACCACCAACAAACCGTCTACACGACCAAACTGCCCATAGATAGGCGCGTAGCCTACGAGCACTGGAGTGCCTACGTCATTGTCAATAATTTTGGTTTCTACCACAGGCGTATCAACGCTCCCTTGATTAGCGAGTGTTGGAGGTGGATCGACTACTAGATCCCCAACGGATGCTAATGGAACTTCTCCTGTTGGCGAATATTCGAGAATGTAGGTGTAATGGCCTTCTACCTGTTGTCGAACGGTGTAAAGATGCTGGATATCGTCACTAGCAGCTTTGATTCCTCTAAGCTGCTCCTGATTGATTCGATAGTAAGTTGTGTTGGTATCTTGAGGCTCTACGACTAGCGCATGGTAGTCACCATCGACTTGTGGCGCAGCAAGCTGAACAATCTCAGAGAGTCGGTCAGTCATTGCCTGCCGCTGACTTGTCCTTAGCTGCCAGTACTGACCAATCGCTAAGCTACCCATGCCCAGCGCCATTAGGCTAGAGAAGGCAAGAATGATTTTGGTGCTGAGCTTCCAGTTTTTCATGGGCTATTTTTGCCAGCTTTTTTTACCCGTGTTTCTTTGTCAGCGTTTCTCTGTTAGGTGTTCTCTGCTTGCTATGGCTGTAACCCTAAGCTAGTTCTGTAGAACATCTTCTGTTCTTCTCTACCTATTTCGTCTGTGAGCTTTTCCCACCCGTTGGTAATATTCGCCATTGCCTGATTTCGGCTAATCTCTCCGGCAAGAAAGGCGGCTAACGTAGCATCTACAATCTCTTGCTGATAGCTGTGCTCATTTGGAATGGTTAAATCTAGCATGATATTGGGGTTGTTGAGGCTGGCTCCAATTCCTCCTAGATATTTGTTAGCTGCACTGCTGCTCATACCTGCTTCGACCCAGGACTCGGTATCGGAAAGTTGAGAGATGCGATAGGGGTTAAAGCCCGTTTCTCCAAGAGTGACATCGATATTAGATTGCGCAGGCTGGCTCACATAAGAGATAAAGGCGTAGGCGGCGGCTTGCTCTTCTGGCTTTGAAGCCGCATTGACGCCCGCCGACCAGCCAATCAGTGCAGCGTACGGGGCATGGTTAACGCCATTGATGGCAAAGGGGCAGGTGAACTTATCACAGGCGACTAATTGGCCCGTTTTTCTGTCTAGTACTTCGGTAGAGCCAGGTAAAGGTGCTGTGGCAACTTTGTCGACCACCTTGGACTCAGGCATAATGGTCAGCGTGCCGGTATTGCCATGATCGAGCGTGAGAGCGCAGCGGCCATCAATGAACAGCTCACGGGCATCGTCCATCGTATGATCCAGCTCATCTGGTGGCCCGTAGTCTCCAGTTGCTTTGTACACATCTAATGCTTTGGCGAAAGCTTCGTTGTTGGTGAGCGGCTCCATCGTGTCAGTATCGAAAAAGCCACCTTGCTGAGTACCTTCACTTTGTAAAAAAGAACCTGCAATTGACCAAAAGGCCCACCAGCTGACGTGATTGGGTTGCTTAGTCAGACAAGACCCATAATCAGCCTCACCGTCGCCGTTGAGGTCTTGTCCGTGAAAGGTCTCAGCAATCTTGAGGTAATCATCCCAGGTACTGGGTGGTTCTATGTTTGCAGCTTCTAACAGATCGCTCCGGTAATAGAGCATGTAGTAATCACCATCGACCGGAATGCCGTATATTTTGTCGCCATAGGTGCCACCGTGTTTTTGAAAGAAAGGCGTGATATCATCCCATTCGAGTGCTTCATCTGCCTTGACTTTAGGGGTGAGGTCGCTGAGGTAGTCAGCCTTCACCATGTCGGAAAGCCAAATGGGGGGATAGATCACAAGATCGTAGCGACCTTCACCTGTTTTGAAGTCGGCTTCGATCGTTTCGTAGAGATCGCCAAAAGGAACCGTTTCAAAAACAACTTTCGCTCCTGTTGCGTCTTCAAATTTTTTTGCATGAGACTCAAATGCGTTGCCAATAGGGTATCTGAGCCCGGTAACGGTTATTGTGACGCCATCGAAGCGTTGCTGCTGAAAAGGATCCTGTGATGTGGATTGATCAACCGCTCCAGACTCTACGCTGCGACTACATCCGGCGGCAAGTAATCCTGCTAGCAGAAGAAGGCTAAATGACTTGGAAAACCGTTGCATATTCTTTTAACTCTTCGGTGGCTTTTTCTGCTTTTTGGTTGACACAACAACGTGTGGATAGCCACTAGAGACAAAGAGCTATGCCATGTGAAGTATGAACTGATAGCGTTTCTCACTTGACTTTACTCGTTCTATCCTGATAAAAACGTTACAAAACAGCAGGTCAAGTGAGGCGCAATTTTCAATCGACTTGAAAATTGCTGTATAAAGAAGTTACCCAAACTAGTGGATACAAGCTCAGTTTGAGGTGATGCGAGAGCGATTTAGCTCCCTGCCTGACCCTAGCTGGGGAATCACTTTTATCTGACGGCATGTTATTCCGAGCGGAGTCGAGGAATCTCTCGGTGTATGGCGCTTTCGCCGAGATGCTAAAGCCCTCCGGGTATGGGCTAAAGCTTAGGGTTTAGCATACCGACAAGTTACGCCGCTGGCGTCGCTTCGCGCGTTCATGCTTGAAAGGCTTTACAGCATGACACGAGCCTCGATTTACTTACAGCCACATACTTACTATCAACGATTCCTTGCTTCAGCAGCTCATCGGCCAATTCTTTCAGGCTCCAGTAACTTATAGGTCATCTATACTAGTATGGTGATGCATACGCCAACCTATACATCTGTGTGATTTGCGCTAGGGTGAAGGTCGAGGGCGTACCCAAACGGATTACATTTTCGGCGTTCTGTAGCCGATACCCCGTGCTTCTTGCGTCTCCAGTCAACGATTTTGCCCTTGGTTCCAGGCTCCCTCGGGCAAGAGGGAGCTTTTTATTTGTGGGTTTGAGCTGCGAGAGTTCGCCTCCTGGGTTAGCACGATAGAGACAGGACATATTGGGTACTCTTGATGTGTTAGGTGTGTCCGCAGCTTTTTTGAAGAAGCTGTGTCAACGTGCCGCTTACTTTGCCCGTCTGCTTTGCCGGTTTCAGTATGATGATCAAGTCCCTGACAAAATCTGCGCTGCGGCATTATCTGTTAGGTCTGCCCCAGCAGCAGCGTTTGGCACGCTACAGCACTTTGGTCAATATTCGCTGGCTCAAGTCTTCGCTAGCTGAGCTTAAGCCGGAGGTTTTACCAGAGGCTGAACCCACCGCTGAAGCTCAACTAAGTCCAGATTGCATTCAACCCCCTGCTTCGCATTATCATCAGTATCGCTGTCAGGCGAGTAACCCGCTGAGCTGCGCGGAAGTAGTCAAGGGCGAAAATGGTGTCTGTCAGCAGTGTTACTTTCCTGCGTTGCTCACATCAGAAACGCGGCTGACGGGTAAACAGGGGCAGTACCAAATTGGGGAAAGCCTGGGACGGCGAGGAATTGGCCGTTTATACAAAGGAACACGATTGGGGTCGGAGCAGCCGGTTGTCATTCAAGAGTATCTACTGCCCGATCGCTACTTTAGCCCGACAGAGCAACGCCAATATCAGGATGCTTTTGTCGGCTTAGCAGGGCTCGTACTGGCCGATGGGCGCATTCAAGATTTGCGGATTGTACCGCCGCTAGAGGCCATCAACGACCCGTCTGGTGAACGAAGCTATGTGGTGTCGCCAACCATTGATGCTGCGCCTACGCTGAATCGTACCTGTGCTCAAGTTGGTGCCTTTAACGACGATGCCGTACGAGATGTGCTGAATCAGGTATTGCAATCGTTGGCGTTCTTGCACCAGCAAAAATTCTCTTTGCCCAGTGGGCTCGTACAAAGTGGAGTTGTTCACGGCAATTTGAGCTTGGACAGTTTGCTATGGGTTGTCGACCCGCGCGCATCATATAACCGTGATCGCGGCTATGTGTATTTGACAGATTTTGCCCTATGGGAGAAGTTGTTTGACCCAGCGTTGGCCGATCAAAGTCAGTTTGAGCCCCAACAAGATTTAGCAGCGCTGGGGCAGGTTGCGTTCTTTTTGCTAAATGGCGCAACGGTAGATGAAAAAGGCCAACCGCTTAACCCTCGGTTTAGCAGCGACTGGCCGGTCGATGCTGATCCGGCGCTAAAACAGTTCATTTTACGGTTACTGGATATTGAACCCGCCTATGTGAGTGCAGAAGCGGCCCGATTAGCGCTGTTGGCACTGCCGTCTGTTCCTGCGCAAGACGTTGTTGAGCTGCGAGAGGCTGAAGCGGCTCTGGTGAGGCGACCGTGGTACAGACGGTTTTTGCCCGCATTTGTGGCTGTGGCGTTGCTAACGGTGTTTGGTAGCTTAGCCTGGTTATTGCTTCGGTCCCGGCAGCCCACCTATGCCGAAACCTTGCTACCCCCCTGTTGCTTGGATGCGGTCAATGCTGTGCCGGTAGGTGACTATATCTATGCAATGCCGGTGTCAGCCTACTGGTATCCCCCGTTTAAGGCGGTCGATCCAGAGGCCGCCTCAACGACAGCCTTGAGCTGGTTTGGGCAACTAGCAACAGTTTATCCCGAGCTGGCGTTTGAGCCTGCTGTTGTTGGAGATGTGGCAGGCGCGATCGCAGCGGTCCAGTCTGGGGAGGCGGACTTTACGATTGTGCCGCTGACGGCCCCCCTGCCGCCGGACATTACCGCGACCACCATCGCCTACGACAGTTTGGTGCCGGTGGTGGCCTTTAGCTACCCTGACCGGAGCAAGGGGCTACCCGATGAGTTGGGTGGTCGTCTGCAGCTCGAACAGCTGAGGCAGATTTACGACGGCACGTTTGATAGCTGGCAACAGCTCCGGGCTACTGCCCTGCCCATTCGCCGGTACTGGGTGCAGGACCCGACTGCGCAGCGTATTTTTGCCAAGCGGCTGTGGCTGTCTGACGTCTCTTCTGAAAACATCACCTCGGGCTTAGCTGGTTTTGTTGATGAGGAAAGTGTTGCCATTGAGTCGCTAACGCCGGTTCGTCCTCGGGCGTTACCTGCCCTGCCGATGCTGCGACAGATTTTGCAGGACTTTGAGAACGACACCGTCGGCAGTATTGGCATCAGCCCGCTTAGCGAGGCGTTGGGGCAGTGTTCGGTCTACCCGCTCTCGCTCACGGTAGCGGGCGAGACGGTATCGCCGCTCGTGTTTGCGGATGGGCAGCCGGTTGGGCCGGAAAGTGATTTGTGCGATCGCAAGGGCAGCTACTTCCCCAATGCTGAGGCGCTGCGCGAGGGCACCTACCCCTTGTCCTACCCATTGGCCGTGGTCTATCCCTTCGACAATACCCGTTCTGACATTGGTAAAAGAGTTGCAGGGTTATTGCTGACCCAGGAGAGTCAGCGTTATTTGCAGGCGTTGGGTATGGTGACGGCCTATCCGTTAGAGGATGTTGTTGCTGCGGAAGATTAGCGGAAGATTAGCGAATTTTACGCCTCAATCAGTCCCTGTTGGCGCATCACGCTGAGCAGCCAGTTTGCCATCGTGGCCCGACGGGTGAGCCGAGGAATGAGCTGATCGACGGTGTAGCCTTTGAAGCCCAGGTAGGTTTTGAGCAGCTGTTTGTCAGGTTTAGGTATGGCCCGCGTCAGCTGCACTGTGGCGGGGCGGCTGTCGATAAAGTTGGGTGGGGTCGGGAATTTTCCTGCCCAGGCAGCATCTACGGTGTCCGGGTGCCAGGTGCCGTCGGGCTGCTGACGATAGCCTAGCGTCTGCCATACGAGCTGATTAACGGTTTCGTCCGGTAGCTCGTCGTTGAGAATGGCCCAGACTGTCGCATCAGTTAGGGCGGGCAGAGGGGTAAGCTCGTTCATCGCGTTGGGTCCGTCAATGGGGCTGTCTATCTGTTCCAAAACCGACCAGAACCGTATTGTAGCGCCTGCCACTTTGCTTAGGACAGTGCTGGCACTCAAGTGCCCAATGTTGGGGCCAAGTGGCCTGCCATCGCGCACAACCCTTTGTGGCGACGGGTATATCCCACAGGCCCAGCTAGAATCTTATTCGCTCCCTCTTCAAACAATGGGACGGCAATTTGTGAATTTGGACCGCCTCTACCATGACCTCCAGACCTACCCGCTTGCCGTTGCACCGACGCTACAAGGCGTGCGGCCACAGTTAGCGCTGCACCATTTTGAAACGTTGGCGTCCACCAGTCAGACCCTGTGGCATATGGCTAAGCAAGGGGCAGAAGCTGGAACGGTCGTGATTGCTCGACAGCAGACGGCAGGACGCGGGCAGCGGGGGCGGCGCTGGGTTTCGTCACCGGGGGGCGTTTACTTATCAATGCTGCTGAAGCCGGATTGGGACAGTGCGATCGCGCCCCTCCTGACATTCACCAGCGGCTGGGGAATTGCCACCCTGCTACGGGATTGGGGTTTGCCTGTGAAAATCAAGTGGCCGAACGATCTGGTGGTTCAATCCACAGCGCATCCCACCCAACTGCTCAAGCTGGGCGGCATTTTGACGGAAACGCGCACGGAAGCCGGACGAATTGCGGCAGCCGTGGTTGGGGTTGGGCTGAACTATGCCAATGCGGTGCCGACTGACGGGGTGGATGGGATGGCTGCTGCGACTACCGTAGAGACGATACTGAACGACAGGCTATTTACGTCAAACCAGGAAGAAGCCTGGTCTATTGAGCTGGCAGCAGCTACCGTTCTGACGGGCATTTGGCAGGGGCTATGCTGGCAGCAGCAGGTGGGGACAAGCCCGTTTATGCAAGCTTATGGACAGCTTCTCGCCCACCTGGGTCAAACCATTTGTGTAGACGGGAACCTGGGGCAGGTCATCGGCGTTGCCGAGACTGGGCAACTTTGGGTGGAGTGGTTGACGTCATCTGTATCAGACACGGGTGTATCTGATACGGGTCCCAACATTGGACGGTCCCAAAATAGGACAATGCTCTCCACAGAAGAAGTTTCTTTAAGCTACAATATCGCTGGACTAAACCAAGCGGTTTAGCTTTCCCTGTACAGCTGGCATTGTTTATCGAATCTTCAAGGCAAACGGAACGGCCAGCCGCAGAAAGCTGGTAGAAATACACTAGGCATCGCTCAACTTTTTATGAACGCTTCTACCTCTAAATCCCCTCGGTCCACGCTGGCATATCGCCTCTGGCTCCTACAGCTTGGCTTGGTTAGCAGTTTTGGCCTGATGGGGCAAACCGTCTTTGCCCAAGCTGAAAATGCTGCACCGGTTGCACCTGCTGCGCCTGTCTCTCCTGCGGCTCCTGTCGTCTCTCCTGCGCCTGTTACGCCTGCGGCCCCGGCTGTGCCCGTTGCCCCTCCAGCCCCGGCTGTCTCTGCGCCTGCGGCCCCGGCTGCGCCGGCTGCGCCCACACCAGAGCCTGCGGCTCCCGCTCCAACCTTTGCGCCTGCTCAGCCCCAACCGCAATCGGCACCTCAACCACCGGTAGAAGTGGTCACGCCCAACGACATTGTGCCTAGCGCGATTCCAACGGCCGAGCCGACGGCCGAGCAACCCCCTTCAGATGCGCCTGCTGTAGCGGGCACTTCCAGTCCAGTTACCAACCCAGCTGATTTAGGGGCGGTTTTTGTTGACCCGACTGATTACAGTGTTGGGGCAACGCAGCCATCCGTGATCTTTTCTGAGCGGGCTAGCGGCTGTCAGTTTTCGGTTCAAAACGGTCAGGTGCCGGGTGGGGCCTGTGCCCAAGCCCCTGCCCCTACGCAGACGGCTAGCGGCCCAGGCCGAGTCGGACCAGAAGGGCGGTCTTTCAGCGTTGGGCCGGTCAGCATTAGCGCCTCTGGCGTGCAGATTTCGGGGGGTACCACGGCTGCCAGCCGCGACTACTACAACCGGGCGGCTCGTCCGATTGTGAACCTACAGCTGGGCGAAAAGTTCATCTTCCCGCTGTCGATGCCCGCCCCGATTACATCTTTATTTGGCTGGCGTGAGCACCCTGTCTTTGGCGGTCAGCGCTTCCACTCCGGTACAGACCTGGGTGCGCCGCTGGGTACGCCGATTGTGGCGACACAGGCCGGTCGAGTTGCGATCGCAGACTTCTTGGGCGGCTATGGCCTTACCGTTGTTCTCCGTCACAACGAGGACGATCTAGAAAGCCGCTACGCCCACATGGCCCGTCTACTGGTTAATCCGGGTGATTGGGTCGAGCAGGGCGAAGTGATTGGCCTGGTCGGCAACACTGGCAACTCCACTGGCCCTCACCTGCACTTCGAGCTACGTCAGCTCACCGCAGATGGCTGGGTAGCGCTCAACCCTGACCTGTTGATTCAGCAAACGTTGGCCAACCTAATGCAGTCGCTGAACAATCCGTTGCTGGCGCTCGGCACGCCTGCGGAACCAGAAGCGGCCGAAAAGTCTGAAAGCGAGCTAGAAGCTGGAGCTAAGCTCCCGTTCCGCCCTGCCCAGCCCAACGCTAACTAGCGTAAGCAAACTTGCCCAAGTGTTTGTCTATCCCCGCACGATTCGCTTTCATGAGACGGATGCGGCCGGGGTTGTGTACTTTGCCAACGTGCTGACACTGTGTCACGAAGCCTACGAGGCATCGCTGGCAGAGGCTGGAGTTGATATCCAATCGTTTTTTAGTCAGGGTGAAATGGCCGTTCCTGTGGTGCATGCCTCCGTGGACTTTCAAAAGCCTATGTTTTGTGGAGATGCGATCGCGATTCATCTGTTACCACAACAAACTGACGACAGCACGTTTGAAGTCACTTATCACATCCACGCCAAGAACAGTGATGGGCCGATGGCGAAGGCGCTGACCCGACACGTTTGCATCCAAACCCATCCTCGACGGCGATTGTCGCTTACACCAGTGCTCATGCATTGGCTGAATCAGTGGACAGCGTCCCAGACGGCTCAGCAATTAGATCAACAACCTGCTGGCGATTGAGCTTGCCTTGCGCATTCCGAGGTAAGGCAGGCACAGCAATCCATCGTTTGGGGTGCTTGTATGCGCTGAGCTGACCTGCAAGTGACTGTTTCAATAGCGTCGGGGTAACGCTGGCAGAAACGGGAACGTATACTGCTGTGACGGCCTGTCCCCATTGTTCGTCGGGTGTGCCCAGTATGCAGATATCTTCTACCTGTCCGGTTGCTCGTAGTACCGCTTCAACCTCAGTTGGAAAAACGTTCTCGCCACCGGTAATGATCTTCTGACTGTTGCGACCTAGAATGTGGAGGTGTCCAGCTTGGTCTAAATATCCCATATCGTCAGGATAGAAGACGTCTCCAAAGGCAGGCTCTCCCCAGTATCCGACTGCCAGAGACTTGGCTCGAATGCGCAGCTGGCCGACGCTTCCGACGGGTAAAACCTTCCCAGTGGGTGACACAATCTCTATCTGAGCGTGGGGCAGCACGGGCCCACTACTGCGATTGCCTGCGGTAAAGTCTTCGGGCTTTAACGTTGCAACTTGAGCAGCAGTTTCACTCATACCATAGGTCAATGAGATGGGAAGACCGGCGGCAGCATCTAGCAGACTAGGCCAGGCAGGCGCACCGCCCAGCAAAATGGCGCGGAAACCCTGGAGCCATTCTGCTTGATTAGCTTTGAGCAGTCGCTGCAGCTGGGTAGGAACAAAAGAGATAAACCAGTTTGCATCAGGCTCGACCAGATGTAAGCCCTCTTTCAATGCCTGGAAGGGCTGAATAGCAATTTGACCACCTGAAATCCAGCTCCTCATTACCTGCATCAGTCCGCTGACATGATAGAGCGGCAGGACGCAGTATGCGTTGGCCTTATCGACATTGAAGTGCGCTAGAAAGCCTTGGGCACTGGCCGCTAGCGTTTTCCAGACATGAACTACGAAGCGCGGCTGTCCTGTTGTACCCCCCGTTGGAATTAGGATAGCAGCCGTTGGCAAGACTCTATCTGTTATGGCAAGATCTAACTCAATAGTAGAAAGCTGTTGAACAACGCTTGCCCATTCTTTCTGTTGCCAAGCTGGATTGGCTAAAGCAATCGTGTTTCCATTTAACAAGGCTGCAAAGAAAGCAGCTAGAAAATCAATGGGCTCCGATGACGAAACGAGAACAATGTTGGGCGCGGGCGGAAGATCTTTTTGAAGCTCATCAACTCGATGTAAAAAATCAGTTGAAGAAATGCCTACTATGGCTGGTGGACCTTGTTGCCACAGCTCTTGAAACTCTAGCGCCATTACGAGAGCCGCTGCCAGAAGTGATCCCAGTTGGGATGACTTAGACCATCACTAGGTAACCACTGGGCGGTACCAAGCCCCATCGCTCGATGGGCGGTGTGGGGCATAAGGTCTTGCAGTTCTATCGCCAGGTCGATGACGGCTTGGCGACCGATGGCGGTTTCAAACACAGAAGAGATGACGCCGTCGATGGGATGGTGCTGACAGAATTGTTTGAGGCGATGGGGGGAGCCGATGATGGCGGCCTTGAGTATGTATATACCCTGCCAGCCGCGATAGTAGTAGGTTTTGAGCTGCTCTAGGCTGGCGATAGATTCGTCCAGGGCAATGGGGGTCTGGTAGCGGTGACTGAGCTTGAGCAGGTGGGTGAACTGGTCGGGGGGTAGGGGCTGTTCGATGTACTCGATGCGGTGGTGAGTGCGATCGCACCAGTCTAGCCAGTGTCGGGCGGTTAGCTCGTCCAAGCCGCCATTGGCATCCAGCCGTATCTTTGCGCCCAGGGGAAGCTGGCTTAGCAGTGATTCTAGCCAATGCAGTTCATGCGCCAGGGGAGCTACGCCAATTTTCCACTTGAAGGTACGGTGTCCCTGCTCCCACAGCGATCGCCAGCTAGACAGCGCGGCTTCTCCTGTGGGCAGCAGCGCGGCACAGCGCAGGGCGGGCAGCTCACTGTAGTGAATGTCCTGATGCAGATTTTTGAAGACTGTCTCAAAGCCAAACTGACAGGCCGGCAGGGTCGGCATGATCGAAAAAATGGTGGCCTCTGAGAGCCAAGCGGGTAGCTGGTGGCAAAACCGGATGGCCTGTTCCAGGGTTTCTGAGCCGAACCACGGTAGGGGGGCAATCTCACCATAGGCGACCTTGCCCTGCTGGTTCGTCAGTTTGAGGACGATGCCCTCGCGGACCTCCCATAGGCCGTGATGGGTCAGCAGGGGTTGGCGAAACGGGCGGCTATAGACCCGGTAGTCAAATTGATAGGCCATACGTTAAAACAGGCGGACGGCCCCAAAGCTGAGCCCCAGCAGTAAACCGCTAACAAACTGGAAGCGAATAGCCACAAACTTAGCGTTTTTGACCTGATCAGGCTGGTCGTGGGTTTGGGCGACGTGGCGGCAGAGCTGCCAAGCTAGGGGGAGGGCAGCGAACACACTGAGAGCGGTAAGAGGGAGCCAGTGACCGAGTAGGCCAAGGGCTGCGATCGCAAACACGCTGACGCACAGTACCTGCAATACTTGAGCCCCGCGCTGGGTGCCGAGGCGAACAATAGGCGATTTTTTACCTGCGGCTAAGTCATCTTCGACTTGGTGAAAGTGAGAGCAGAACAGGACCAGCGTGATGGGTAGGCCGACCAGCAGCGCTGTCAGCCATGCCGAGCCGGGCAGCATCTGCGCCTGACTGTAGTAAGCCGCGACAACGCCGAGGCTAAAGGCCGCAAGACAGAGCGGTTCACCTAGTCCCTGATAGCCCAATCGAAAAGGCGGTCCTTGATACAGGTAGCCAATGCCACAGCAGAGAAGAATGAGTCCTAAAACTGTTGGGTCTTGTTGGATATAAGCAATGGCAACAACGCCCGCAATGCCCAGCAGTAGGGCCAGATTGCCTAAGCCAAGAATCAGCCCTGGCCGCTGGGTGAGGTTAACAACAGAATGGGCCTTATTTTCGTCGATGCCCGTTTCTGCATCGAAGACATCGTTGGTTAAGTTTTCCCAAACCAGCAGCAACACAGCTGAAAGGACAAAGGTAACAAACACCTCGGAATGGAAATGGCCGGTGTCGGCGTAGGCCATAAGACTGCCCACCCAGATTGGCATAATCGCAACGCTGTACATGGGGGGCTTGATGGCCGCCATCCAGAGCTGGGTTCGAGCAGGCGAAGCAGGAACGGAATGAGGTGTCATTAAGGTTGAAACGATGACTCAAATGACAGCATATCTTTTCAAGAAATGAAACCCAAGTGCTGCCCTGTTACAAAATCTGAAGTGGGGCGTACTTCAACTTAAAGGTAGGCTCCCCTTATGAAAGTGGGTGGGAGTCGTGTCCTGACTCAATTAGGGGAAGGGTGAAGGGAGAAAGGGGAAAGGGGGCTATCGGTTCTCCTGGCCGTTTTGGGGTTCCTTAACGGCAGGACAACGCTACAGGCAAAGCCACATTTGGACTTTCCTGCTAGAGTATCGGGCGTTGGGGTTATGGCGCTAATCATGAGTTCTGTCACAACATGGCCGAAGAAGCTGCTGGGGAAGAAACCGCCGCTTTTATTTACTTTGGGTACTGCACTGTTGCTGGTGGGTGGGGGCGCGATCGCATACCTCAATCTCTCTCGACATGTCCAGCTCGGTGGCGAGGTGCCTGCTGCTGCCCGGCTGGTCCCCCAAGAAGCGCTGATGACGCTGAGCATTACGACCCAAGAGGGCCAGTGGAATCGACTGCGGCAGTTTGGCACCGCTGACACACAGCAGGCGTTTGATCGGCTGCTGCTCCAGTGGCAAGACCGGCTGCTAACGGCTAACGGCTACCGATTTAAGCGCGACATTGCCCCGTGGGCTGGCAACGAGGCAACGGTGGTGTTCTTGCCCCAGACGGGTGCGACAGACGGGGCGACAGACGGGGCGACAGACGGTGATGAGGTGACTGGCAATACTCAAGCGGTGATGCTGGTGCCGATTGCCGACCCGGTCAAGGCCAGGACACTGGTGAGTGAACCCAAAGATGATTCGGTGAGCTGGGTGGGTCGCGACTATAAAGGCGTCACCATTCAGTCGGTGAAAACGACGACGGGAGAGCCACTGGAGACGGCTGTACTGGGTACGGATTGGCTGGTTGTGTCTAATGCGTCCGATGGGGTTGAGCGGGTGATCGACATTCACAAGGGTGAGGTGTCGCTGTTTGAGCTGTCGGGCTATCGTCAGGCGATGAAGGCGCTACCCAGTGGTCAACATTTTGCCCGGTTGTATGTCAACTTGCCCGCAGCAACACAGACGGTGGGGACAGACACATCCGTCGGCGATGCGCAGGGGCTGGCAGCGGCGATGTCTCTAACGCAAAGTGGTCTACGTTTTCAGGGGCTGAGCTGGTTGGATACGGAGAGTGACCGTGACTATGCCGAGCTGACCAACGGTGCGGGTGAAATGCCGCGTCGTTTACCCAAGGAGACGCTGCTAATGGTTTCTAGCGGCAACTTTCAGCAGCTTTGGCAAAGTCTGAGTGAGTCGAATGCACCGCTGCTACCCTTTGACCCGGTCAGCCTGAAGGCTGGGCTGCAATCAACAACGGGGCTGAGCCTAGAGGAGGATTTTCTCCCCTGGATGGCTGGGGAATTTGCCTTTGCGCTGCTGCCGCCAAGCCCGTCAGTAGGCGCGGACGGGGCCTCGACGGTGGATGTAGGGCAGCTTGTATTGATGGTGCAAACCAACGACCGGGCGGCAGCTGAGGCCACCTGGGCCAAGCTCGATGAGGTGGTCACGAGCCGCTACGGCTATCAGCTTCAGGAAACGATGATCGATAGCCTGCCGGTGACGGAGTGGGTGTCGCCGTTTGAGGGCATTACCATGAGTCACGGCTGGTTGGATGGGAATGTGGCGTTTTTTGGTGTCGGGGCTCCGGTGGCAGGTGCGATCGCGCCGCGCCCGACTCAATCTTTGGCCGAGACCGCACAATTTCAAACTTTGACAGCTTCTGTTGAATCAGATAACAACGGTCACTTCTTCATCGACCTACAACGCCTTAATGACCTACAGCAGACGCTGCCGATCCCTCAGCTGGGGCCAGAAAGTGCCAGCCTAACTGGCGCAATTCAGTCTTTGGGCGTGACGGCAACGATTCATGACGAACGCAGTATTTACTACGATGTGTCGGTACAGCTTGCCAAAGGCAATCGAGCCGGTAGCTTAAAGCCGTCTGCGCCAGCGGACGAGTAGCAACAGTGGCCAAGATGCCCTGATATTGGCCGACATCAGAACAGGCTAGAATCATCACGCAGCGCTGTTGCTTTTCCCCTTCTTATGACCAACGGCGAAGATACCCGCCTGAGTCCACCGACCTATATCCCCAACTTAGAGACCGATGCGGCAGCGACGGTAGACTATTTTGTTGTGTGTGGTTTGGGCAGCCTGGGGCAGCAAACTATCGTTAACCTGAAAAAATTCAGCACAACCCTATTCAAAGTTGAAATCACCGCTATAGACCATGTGCCTGCACAGGAATGGGAGGTTGAAGAGATCCCGTCCCTTCTGAGCGCACCACCTATTGTTGGCGACTGCCGCCGGGACGGCGTGCTGCTCAAAGCGGGGATTGAGCGCTGTCGTGCCGTCCTAATTGTCACCAGCGACGAGAGTGTCAACGTGGAAACGGCGATCGCCGCACGCCGCCTCAATCCCAACGTACAGATCATTCTGCGCTCTTCCCGTCACAGTCTCAACGCCCTGCTACAGCGCCAGCTAGGACGCTTTGTCGCCCTTGACGCCACCGAACTGCCCGCTACTACCTTTGCCCTGGCGGGGCTGGACGACGATTCCATTAGCATCTTTAAGGTAGACGACTATCAGTTTCGGGTGGTCGAACGCTTTGTTGCTGCTCAAGATCCACGCTTCGACGACCTGCCCTTACACCGTCTGCATCGCCGCCAGTCGCGTCTGCTGAATCTGAAGCCCCAGACTAATCGGAGCCAGCCCATTGGCTGGGCAACTACGGCCTCATCCGTCTTCCACCGCTGGCAGCCCCACGTCCGCGTTCATGCCGGTGACCAGATTGCCTATGTCGAGGTCGATCAGCCCAACATTATCCAAATCCCGCGTACCGCGCCGCGCCCGCTACCCTATCAAAAGCTGCGTCGTGGGTTCGAAGATCTCTTTGATGGCAGCTGGCGACGGCAAATTTTGAGTTTTTTGAGGCAAGACGACTATGCCTCACTCCGGCGCGTCACCCTAATCGCCGTCTTTACTGGAGTGTTTCTTTGGGCGCTGTCGGTCCTGGTGCTCCATACTGCAACCGGCTTTACTTGGACTGAAGCCATCTTTTTGGGGGCGGTACTGCTGCTGGGCGGCTACGGCGATGCCTTTGGTTATTTAAGCGAGCAGGGTGCGGCTAGCTGGGTGATGAGCCTATGTCTGCTGGTTTCCATCACCAGCATTTTGATTGTTCTGGGTGTGTTTGGTCTGCTGGCCGACCAGCTGTTGAGTTCTCGGTTTGAGTTTCTCAGGCGACGGCCTCGTGTGCCTAGAGGCGGCCATGTTGTTGTTGTGGGTCTAGGCCGAGTTGGCAACCGCGTGGTTCGCATTCTTCAAGAGCTGAAGCAGCCGTTAGTTATTGTCGCCAACGAATTGCAGTATCCTGAGCTAGTCAGCGAAGTCCCGCTATTGGTTGGTAATATTCTTTCAGAACTGCGGGCCACAAACCTAGAAAAGGCCAAAAGCGTCATCGCCGTCACCGACGATCTGATGCTTAACCTGGAGGTTGTCCTGGCGGCTTCAGAGGTGTTTGAAGCCCAGGCCAAGCCGTTTTCTCCGGTGATTCGTACGCTGACGCAGACGTTTAGCGACAACCTGGCCGCCCTCATGCCTAAGGCCAAAGCTTTTTCAGCCTATGCCCTATCCGCAGAAGCTTTTGCCGGTGCAGCCTTTGGCGAAAATATTTTGGGTTTATTTCGCCTTAACGATCAGACCATTCTGGTTGCAGAATATGCTATCGAATCGGGTGATACCCTTAATGGTCGCTTGCTGGCTGAAGTCTCCTACGGTTATGGCGTCGTCCCTATTCTCTTAAAAACAAAAAACCTTCAGAAAGACGGTAGAGATATTCTCATGCCTGACGATAATATTTGCCTCGCTGTTGGCGACCATCTCTATGTGCTCTCGTCTATTAACGGACTGCGCCGTATTGAACGTGGCGATCGCACCGCGCCTCGTCAGTGGCGACTGTCTGCTGATATGCCCCTCAATCGAGAAGTCCTACTAGAAGCGGGTAACCGACTTTCTCAAATGACCGGCATGAACATCACCCAATGCAGGGAGTTCATGAACAGCCTACCGAACGAGATTGAGCTGCCCCTTTATGATTATCAGGCCTACCGTATTATGCAAGACCTTAATCGGCGGCTACCGATTCGGATTTCTCCTGTTTGAGGGGAAAGGGGGAAAGGGGATGGGGGAAGGGGGATTGGCTGGGGCTTTATTTAG
>CAWUKV010000100.1:0-19721 GCA_963923025.1 uncultured bacterium | reverse complement strand
CGCGATCGCGTCCAAATCATCCTGGGTCATTGCGGCTTGCTCGTACTGCAGCTCGCTTAGACGGCGAATATAAGCATCAATAGCAGTCTCGTGAGAGGTCCCGTCACGATAGGTCATGGCTAGGTGCTGTGATAGAAGGAACTGTAGCGCCGCGTCACGCTCGAGGGGTGTCTCTTAAGTGGCCCTGAGCGCAGTGGCGACTGCTATATCCCTACAGTGCCCGTTAAACTTTTCCCGGTCGGTATTCCAGCATATAGACACGAAAATTCCAGTAGAAATTCAGCGCTAAAAACGCAAACTTATACCCGTAGTCTCCGCGTTTGAGACCGTCCCATGCCATGATTGGCAGATGACTATTTTGGCCAGACTATCGTTCGTGTGACCTGTGAGCGCCCCGGTTCCTGAGCAAACGCCCTCCCCTACTCAGCTCGAAAATATCAAAGCCCAGCTTGACCTGATTTTGCTCGCGATCGAAGCATTGGTTGGGCTAGGTTCTGATGCCGTACTTGCAACTGCAAAAGAACTGAACCTAGACAGCATACTGTCCGACCGAGTAGGACTGTGGCGACTGCGTCAGTCAAGCCCGTTGCGCAAGGGGCAGGGACGCAAAAAGCTAGATGTAGAAGAGGCCCGAGCGCTGGCCTTGATTGTGTGTCAGCTGGCTGCAGCCCACCACCTCACCATTCGCGATGCCGTCGCCCTGCTAGAAAAGCACACCGCTGAAAGCAAGCCTCCCCATCGTGCAGCCGTACTAGGAGATTTTATTGACAACTTCAGCAATACTTACCAAGAGCGTATGGAAGGTGACCCAGATGCATCTCCAGATGAACTGACGGCACTGGCGCTACAGTTGCTGATCGATCTGTTGTTTTACAGTGGTCAAGGTGGTCAGCGACGACTCTGGTTAGCTTTGTTGGATAGGTCGAAGTAGTTCGAGCATTGCATGAGAGTACATTTTCCCCTGTAATCCATCCCATCCGTATGTGGATTACAACTTTGGGGTAAGACTCCAATTGGTACTGTGTGTTGGAACGCTAAGTACTGTGGGGACTGCCCCCGCTGCTATCAGTCTCAGGACAGGAAACTTTGCAGATAGCGGCGACCTTGAACAAGTCGGCGATAGTACACGTGTTTGTGAAGCAAAAGTGTAAAGAGGAAATGAAATCTTCTTCTGTTGTTATGAGCTATCGAGTCTGATGAAAATTTGACAAAGCTGATGCTGTTTTATGTGAAGGGTTGTCCTAAATCTACTCGTGTTTTATCAATGCTTTGTTAAAAAAACATTCTAGTTCTCCGTACGCTTTAGATTGCAGCGAGCTTCTTTAAGTTTGGGTCAGCGTTTTAGAAATCTTACTTCCTGCGTGCCATAACTGAGGAGAGTTATCAGTAATGAAAATTACTGACTTTAATCAACAACTTTACATTTTGCTGCTTCACCTATGGCTACTTTTACGGTCACTACTCTTCTCGACGACGGTTCTGCTGGTTCTTTGAGGCAGATTATTGCGAACTTGAGCGGTAATGGCAATACGATTGAGTTTGCGCCAGAACTAGAAGGCACAATCACGCTCAACGGCAGCGAGATTGTCATTACCAACGGGGTCACAATCAAAGGTGACGGTAGAATCACCATTGATGGCAATGACCAGTCTCGAATCTTTCAAATCTCAAACCCGACATCTGACTTTACTGCGGTTTTAGACGGTCTAACGTTGCAAAATGGCAGAGCTGAGTACGATTCCTCAGATCCAGAAAATAGCCGTGGTGGAGCCATCCTGACCAAAGAGAACCTGACAATTACAAATAGTCAGATCATTAATAACTCAGCTACGGGCAGCGGCAACGACGCGGGTGCAATCTTCTCTAAGTCGGGTGGTGGGGTTCCCAAAGAGCTAATTATTAAGGACAGTGTCATTTCAGGTAATACCGCTGACGGCGATGCTGGCGGCATCCGCTCCAACGGTGGCATTGTCACCATTGAGGACAGCGTCATTGTCAAGAACACCGCAGGTGCAAGTGGTGATGCTATCCAGCTCAATGACGGGGCAGTAGGGTCAGCTGAAGACAGCACAGTCTTTGGGTCTGTCGCGAACGCCAGCCTAACCGACAACGGTAACAACTTATTCGATAACGACCCGGACGCAGACTTACCTACTGTTGATATCAGCGTTTCTTCTCCCACTGGCTCCGAGCAGGACACTAGCGAAATTACGGTAACAGCAACTGCCTCAGACTCAAGCGGCGGACCTAAAACGGTTCAGATTGTCTTGTCTGGAACTGGCGTTGACAGTAATGACTTTGTCTCAATCCCAACCGAAATTACGATTCCTAGCGGCCAGACCAGTGCCTCCGTCACGCTACAAATTTCTGATGATGACGATATTGAGGGCGACGAAACCGTCACAGTCAGTGCACTCAATCCTTTGGGTGCAGACCTCGGTAGCAGCCCTACCGATACCTTCACAATCATCGATAACGACCAGCTACCCGAAGTTACTCTAACGGCTGACATGGCTGTTGAAGAGGGTAATACAGTTACCTTTACTGCTACTGCCAGCGAAGCGGTGACAACCGACCAAACCATTGACGTCACTTTTGATGCCAATGCCTCTACCACTAAGGCTTCAGAGCTAGGTAGTACCTTAGTCACCATTACTATTGAGGCAGGCGAGACGGTTGGTACGGCTACGATTAACACCATTGATGATAGCGTGGACGAGGCTGACGAAACCGCCACATTCAACTACGCTGCTACGACGGCGGGCATAACACTCGGCAATACCAGTACGACAACTACTGTTCAAGACAATGACTCGCCACCTGTGCCCACAGAGGGTGAAGATATCCTCAACGGGTCGGACAATGCCGATTTCATCAACGGCTTGGGTGGTGACGATACGATCAATGGCTTTGACGGCAACGATAACCTTAATGGGGGGGCTGGGAACGACATCTTAAATGGTGGTGCGGGCAACGACATACTAGCCGGTATCGCTGGTAATAACATCATGTCCGGTGGTACAGGCAATGACGTTTATATCGTGAACTCTGACAACGACATTGTGATCGAGGAAGCTGGTGAGGGCTTAGATTGGATTTTCACTGCTGTTTTCCGTGATCTAAGCGTTGCAGATACTAATGTAGAGAATCTGAAGCTAATCAACGGTCAAGGGGATATTAACGGTACGGGTAGCGATATCGACAACCGCATGCACGGCAACGAGGGAAATAACATTCTCTCGGGTCTAGGCGGTAATGATCTCATAGAGGGCTTTGCTGGCAACGATACTTTAATTGGCGGCAGCGGTATTGACCGACTGGTGGGCGGTGAAGATGATGATATTTTTCAGTTCAACTCCCTAGATGACGGTCGTGATACTGTTCAAGATTTTGGCGTGGGCAATGATGTGGTCGATGTAAGCAACCTGCTGCAAAGCGTGGGCTATACAGGTACCGACGCAGTAGCAGACGGGTTTTTGAGGCTTGTTTCTGGAGCCACCGACAGCTATGTTCAGATTGATGCTGATGGCTTTGGTACCGATAGCAGTTTTGTGAATGTTGCTCGGTTGTTTAACTACACAGGTCCGCTGGCTGTTGGTGACGAGGTACTGGTGTAGGAATATACCCTACCCCCATATGCTAAGTCCTTAGCTAAGGTGAGTCTGCCTGATATAGCGCTTGGGGTAGACTGACCATCACGATATGTCCTAGCTTGTTGGTCTACAACGTTGGTTGATCTATGGATTAAAGCTGTTGTGAGCTCCTGCTCGCAACAGCTTTGGTCTGTTTTACTTACTGTGAGGAGGTGCTACAAAGGTTGGACTACCTCCATAGAGCTTTGCGTGGCTAGTAATGTGGCCACAAGTAAATCGAAGCCAATGTCATGCTGATCTTGTCGGTACGTGAAGCCATGTCCGGAGTGCTTTAGCCTCTCGGCGAAAGCACTGTACATCGAGAGATTCCCCAACTCCGTTACTCCTTCGGAGTCGCTTCGCGAACGGAATGACATGCTGTCAGATAATTAAGGCTACTCAGATCTTGCACCAGTTCTTATGAACTAGATAATCGAATGGAATTCAACGATTGAATAGGCATTACAGCTCCCTGAAATCCGACCTATTGAGAAAAATTTAGCCTATTGAGAAAGGTGCAAGATCTCAGGCTATCTACTTGCCGTCCTCTTTGCCGTTCACATTAAGGTCTCAAAATGCTGCTAGACCGCTAAATCTGCAATAGAATAGCGCCACAATCGTAAACTAACGAATCTGGCGCCTGCAAATAGAAATATTTTCAGGCTCAATTAGCGGGCAAACGATACCGCCCTCATCGTTCTGTCTCAATGGCTGTGGAATTGCAGCAGCAGTGTGTATTTTACTGCTACGTCTTCTATGGACGAACAAAACCGCCAGCAATCCCCTCATCAGGGGCCATCAGCTGAATGTCAGACTTGAGCGGTCCGGGCGCACAGGGTAAGTCCGCGCCCCAACACTGGTCAGCGTAAGTAGGCAGGGCGTAGGTAATGTCGTTGATTTGTTCGATTGTAACCCGAGCTTCGGGTAACTCGGGTGGCACTAGCCAACGCGAGTGGGGAGAAGATTGCATAGTTCCCACGACGATTAAGCCCACAAAGAACAGGACGAAGAGCTTGCTACCTTGGGGCCAGCCTGAGATAGAAAAGAAGGGTTCTGCTGTGTCCTGTGGCTTTTGCCATGCTGCGATCGCGCTGGCGATTGCCAAGCTGGGTAATGTGACAAAGTAGCCCAAACCAAAACGCATCAGCGGGGCCTTAGCAAAGATAAAAGCCATGCCCAACAGGCTCAGTGCCACAACCCAGCTGCCGCCGCCATAGGGTTGCTTCCTTAGGTGCTGCCAGAGCCAAAAGATTAGCGGAATAGCTAAGATTGCCAATCCCAGCATAATTTTGTTGAGGTGAGCGAGTGCTAGCCACTGCTGGAAGATTTGCCAGCGGCTGGCGGCGTCGCCCGGCGTCAGGCCAAACCAAGTACTCCATCCGCTGATCCAACTGCGTGCGGCTATAGCCTCTGATTCGGAGATGCGCCACGGCACGTCTGCACACAGCATAGTAGTTGGATATAGTGGGCAGCCTGATGCCACAACGCCATGGGCAAGCATTGGCACGGTCAGTCCTGCCACCAAGAACAGGCCACTAAGCAACCTTTGGAGGCTAACTCGACGGGCGAAACCATAAACAAGACAGACAATAACCAACACGGGGAGACCGTGTAGCTTGAATGTGGTTGCACCTGTTCCCAGCACCAATAGCGGCATCAAGCCACTAGTTGAGTGATTGGCCTCGCTACGGTTTTGTAATGACTTTGGACTAGCCGCGGTTAGTATTGCCCAGGCTGTTGTGCCAATCAAAAAGATGACTGGGATGTCGGGGGACGGCGAAACCAGTACTGCCGATAGAAAGGATGTGAACGTTAGCAGCGGTAGTGTCAATAGTAGATAAGCCAGCCAAAACCAATCACCTACCTGGGCTACCCTTTGCCAAACTCTTCGGAGGACTACTGTGCCGTGTAGCAGTGCCAGTAGTAGACTGATACCGCTCAAAACGGCGCTGGCACTAGAACCTAGTGATGTTGGGTTGAAGGGGGCAGCAAGAGCAAACCAAGCAGATACAAACGCGAATGCGCTATTGATTAACCCTAGCCCTGGTACGGCACCGTAGTCTGTCAACCAGCGAATGCTGCCAAAGTGGTAAAGGCCTGTATCGTACCAAACTACCTGCCTTGAGGTAAAAGCGGCAATCAGCACAACCAGTACGCCAACCCACCACAGTCCAGTCTTAGCTAGCGCAAAACCTACTGATCTGAGATCGTGTCGGGTAGCGGACCATGCTAGAGATAGTCCCGCGCCTGCCAGCATGGCCCCAATTCCGACAGCTGGAGATAACGGTAGGAACAGCGCGATCGCAAGTAGACCATTCGCGACTAAAGTCAGTCCAATCCACAATGCCAAGATGGTGCGGTCTCCCAACCGCAGCCAGAGACGGCGATCTAATCCACGAAGTGACCCTAATCCGATAACAAGACTGATAAACAAAATAAAGGTCCAGACCACGATGAAATAAAGCATAGTGATATCGGCTTAATTATTGATGTAATATGTGGCGCGTAATTATCTTCTTAGACAAAATCTATTGCCAGTAAAAGTGTTTGCTCAAGGGCTGAAGCTAGATATCGTAGACATTGGAGACATCTTTATTCGAAATACAGTTATTTGGAATGCACCAGAAGCAAGGTAATAGTAAAGAAGTCGCTGATGCAACCGCTGTGACGCAAGCGTTAGATAGTCCCACCCTCATTTACTAGACAGACTTTCGCTATTTGTTAGCTTGGCTCTTTTATTTAGGGTAGATTCCTTTGCTTTGATGAATAGATTGTGAACAGGCTAGACGAATAGAGTAAATCTCATGCCCAAACCTAGAGTCCTTCCCCAGACAAGGCTGTAGGTTCCAATCGAGCTACGATGGAACATCCTGAACATCTAATTGAGATCAGAACCTGAGTTCTTATAAATCGGAGCATAAGTGCATAGGTTAATAGCGGCTTTTGAACCAAGACATTGCTAGCTACCGGGTTTGATTTTAGGGCTGAGTAATCAGCTTAGTTAGTATGCAGTCTACTTAGCCATTCTTTCGAATCAGCAGCAAAGTTGACACGGGTTGATGTCCGTATTTTTGAAAATTTTATATAGGGTGCTAATGTTCCCACCTTTTTTAATTTTTCCTTAAACCCGCTTTTCCTAATCGTCAAGAGTGGAAAAGCGTATGTCAGTCTGAAGGAGCGGTGCAGATGCAAATGCTATTAGGCATCGGTTGGGATCAGGCTCTCACTGAGAAATTGTACGCGGTTTTACCTAGCAAGTTGGCTTAGTTGAAATCGCTGCTGCTTGGTGTGGTCACCACAACAGCAGCAGCGATTTCGACTAACGCAAGCTGTGACGCTACTAAGACTCTTTTTTACAGGCAACTCTATGAGCGACCTCTCCTTGCCTTTACATACCTACACAAGGCCATTACACTCGGCGTCGACAAGTTCTCACTCCACGGCTGTAATTGCTTCACCTGTAACCCAGCCTGCTTTTCCACTGGTGTCGGTGGTCATGGCTGCCTACAATGCTGAGGGCTTTATAGAACGCTCTATCCGCTCTGTTTTGGACCAGCGCTATCCACATCTGGAGCTAATTATTGTTAACGATGGCTCCCGTGACCTCACGGCTAGCATTGTTGAGCGGTTGACCGCAGAGGATACCAGGATACGTTTTATTCAACAGCCCAATGGCGGACCTGCTGCTGCCCGCAATCGCGGTATTCAGCAGGCCAGAGGAGAATACGTTGCCAACTTAGATTCGGACGATCTTTGGCACCCGGACTTTTTGGACCGTGCGGTAAGGCAATTTGAGCTATTAGATCCGCAAGTGGGGCTGCTATACGCCTGGTCCGTTGATATTGATGCTCAAGACCGGCTTATTGGCGATTTTCGGGCCTCTCAAATCTGGGGAGAGGTCTACCAGACGCTGCTATGCCACAATTTCCTCAGAACGGGGAGTGCGGCCCTAGTCCGTCGTCAATACTTGCAGCGTATTGGCGGCTACGATGAAGCACTTCCGCCGGGATGCGAAGATTGGGACTTTTATTTACGGTTAGCAGAGCAGTGTCACTTTCAACCTTTGCCAGCCTTTTTAATTGGTTATCGCAAGCTGACGGTCAGTGTCTCCCACAACTGCAATGCAATGGCTTATTCTTACGAAACCATGATTGACAAAATGAGGCACCTCCAATCGGAGACGCCAGGTTGGCTTTATCGGCTCTCAAGCAGTAGTTTCTATCTGTACCTCGCTCGTCAAAGTCAGGTTGGGCAGGCTCAGCCAAACCTAAAGTGGGTTGCAAAGGCCCTAAGAGCGGCGCCCTGGTCAGTACTACGACCTGGACCCTACGGTTTTGTGTGGCGTTGGCTGCTGCGGCGTAACAGGCTCGTTCCCCGTCAAACTGCCCTTCAGCCGGAACCTGCTACAGGGAGACCGCTTTTTGCGAGTCAGGCAGTACCTTTTGACAGTTTGTCTGTACAGCGGATGATTTGGATTGACGCTAGCCTGCATCGCGTCATGCGGCGACGTTAATCGATGCTGTTTTTGGAGACCCACAACCTATGCCCAAATCTTTGGTGTATCCAGTTAAAGTGGTTCAGTTCGAGCTGAGCCAGCCCCTTGAGGCACTAGAGAAACTACAGGGATATCTACAGATTAAGGGGCTAGTGTGCTGGTACGGTGCTCCGTTTGGTTACATTCAGTTACCAGTGATAAACGGGTGCTGTTCGTTGATGGCTATCGAGAATGCGATCATCAATAGGTATCGCGATCTCATTCTGGCCTACCTGAAGCAGCATCGGCTGCTTACTGACGAAGATACTCCAGACTTCGAGCTGTCATGGCTACAGACGCTCCCCCAACCCAGTCGACCCACGCTATCTAAAGAGGTTTCGGTTTCAGTGGTGGTGGCTACTCACAGCCGTCCCAACGATCTAAGACAGTGCTTAACCGCGCTGACTCACCAGCAAACTTGCCGAGCAGTTGAAATCATCGTTGTCGATAACAGCAACGGTCAGACAAACAATGCTACGGTTGTCGATCAATTTCCTGAAGTGTGTCTTATTTACGAGACTCGTCAAGGACTTTCCTACGCTCGTAACGCTGGTATCTTGGCGAGCCAAGGCCAGATTGTCGTGACTGTGGATGATGATGTTGTTGTTCCTAATGACTGGTTAGAAAAGCTGATTCATCCATTTTGCCGTCCAGACGTTATGGTGGTGACAGGTAATGTTGTTCCCCTAGAATTGGAAACTTACGCTCAGTGCCTGTTTGAAATCTATGGCGATGGTGGTCTGGGACATGGATTTGTCCCTTTTGAAACCCGTAAAGACTGGCTAACCTGTTTCCGCTGGTATGCACCACGGACTTGGCAGCTGGGCAGTACTGCCAATGCAGCCTTCCGGTCAAGCGTTTTTCAGCATCCGGATATTGGTTTAATGGAAGAAACGCTAGGAACAGGCATGCCGAGCGGTGCTGGAGAAGACATCTACCATTTTTACAAAATACTTCAGGCCGGATACACGCTGGTCTATAACCCTGCCGCTTTTATCTGGCACCGGCACCGTACCACGCTAGCTGCCTTGAAGCGTCAGCTTTACTACTACAGCCGGGGTAGCGTTGCTTACCAATTCATGACGCTGTTGCAATACGGCGATGTTCGTGGTCTCTCGACCCTATTCATCGGAACACCGCTATGGTACGGGCAGCGGTTCCTCTCCTGTCTACTGGGCCGCAGCGCTTATCCTATTTCATTATTGGTATCTGAGTTCTTGGGTCATCTTTCAGGGGGATGGGGACTATGGGGGGCATATCAGCGAGTCAATCGACTAGGCCGTCAGCAATTCCCTCATTCATCAGAGTCTGCATTGTAAAAAGGCTATAAAGTCTATCCGTACGTCTTTCCAAATCCGTTTTGAAGATAGTAGCTTGTTCTGAGAAGCGTTCAACTATTGATGCTTCTTATAAAACTAGCCCTATGGATGTTCACTATCTGCCCCCGGTTTGGCCTCAATCGTTTCTTCCTAACGCCGATTCTGTTAGCGCTGTGCATCGATAGTATATATGAGCCAATAGTATCTATGGACCGATAGCATCTATGAATCGATAGCACTAAGATCCGAAGCCATGTATTGGAGTTTGACTCTAAAGCTCTCTAAAGGTTTATCGTGTGCTACAGCTTTTTAACCTATTTAAGCTTATTCTGAGGCCACAGACTGAGATTATGTATCTCCTGTATTTAGACACGCGTAACTGTTTGACGGTTGTATAGCGGCCGTCAAATCCATTAGGGCAAGGCTGCGACGCCATTTCGTTCTATGGCAAGCAAGATCGACGTACTCGGTGCCTGATGCAAATGGCGCTAGCTATATGTAACCTGGGCATGCGTGACTGTTGCATGAAGCCTCTAACGACTCCAATGACCTGTCTGTAAAACTCTATAATGATTACCCAAACTCGCAAACGCCAGCGGCGTGCCTACCTCAGATCGCCCAAGAACAAAATCTCTCTTCCCCAGCAGCTTAGTCTGTTCATCGCGCTGGTTCAAAGAGACATGAGCATCATGTATAAGCGCTCTCTCTTGGGTGTTGCGTGGATGCTGATTAAGCCGTTGATGCAGCTTGCTGTATTTGCGCTGGTGTTTGGCATGCTGCTGCCGACAGGCATTGATAATTTTCCTGCCTTTTTGTTCACTGGTATTATTGCCTGGACCTGGTTTGAATCGTCCTTGCATCAGGCGGCTGCTTCGATTGTGACGAATCGTCCGTTACTGAGACAGCCCAACTTTCCAGTGGGCATTTTGCCAATTGTCTCGATTGGTAGCGGGCTTGTACACTTTTGCGTATCTTTACCGATTGTTTTCTTTGTTGGAAGTAGACTTAGCTTTCACCCAATCATGGCAGCGCTGCCTCTAGTCATGCTGATTCAGCTGCTATTTATCGCCGGATTTTCGTATTTTATGGCAGCGCTTAACGTCACCTTCAGAGATACGCAGCATACGCTACAGATTTTGCTCCAGATGATGATGTATGTCTCGGGGATTTTCTATGACTATCAGGTACTGCCTGATCAGTTTCGGCAGTGGCTCATGTTGAACCCTGTACTGCAGATCATTACAGCTTATCGCAACATCTTATTGGACGGTGTTGAACCCCAATGGCTTCCGCTCATTATTATTGGTACTCTGTCACTTGCTCTAGTACCAGCTGGCTACAGTCTATTTAAGCGTCAAAGCTACCGTTTTGTGGAGGAAGTCTAATGCAACCTGCCCTTGTTGTTGAAAATGTCGGAAAGTACTTTAAGCGTAAGCGGCTTAACCGCGCTCATACTTTCATGGAAGCTGCATTAGCAGGATTTTCAGGCGGTAGCGATGCTGAGCGATTTTGGGCGCTACAAGATATCAGTTTTTCTGTTATTCCTGGTGAAATGCTGGGGGTGTTGGGGCGTAACGGCGCTGGTAAATCGACCCTGCTTCAGCTGCTTGGCGGTATCGGCCGCCCTGATACTGGCCGCATCGTTGTCAATGCCAAAATAGGTGGAGTCCTGGACCTAGGTGTGGGCTTTCACAGTGATCTGACAGGCCGTGAAAATATCTTGACGGCGGGCCAGGTGGCAGGGCTCAGCCGTCGAGAGGTCAAGCGTCGGCTCGATGACATTATTGAGTTTGCCGAACTCGCACCGTTCATTGATGCCCCGTTCCGAACTTACAGTAGCGGTATGAAAGTCCGACTCGGATTTTCACTGGCAGTTCATACCGATCCTGAATTGCTACTGATGGATGAATACTTGGCCGTGGGCGATATGCGCTTTCAGACCAAGTGCCTGGAGCGAATTCAGCAGCTCAAGCGGGACGGCTGCGCTATTGTCTTTATCTCTCAAAATCCTAATCAGGTGCAAGCGTTGTGCGATAACGCGCTGTGGCTGAGTGATGGTCAAGTTCAATCCTATGGTCCTGCCGAGTTTGTGGGACGGCAGTATAAAGAATTTGTCCATGAGCAGATTCGTGCTGCTCAATCTGCGCTGCCATCGGAAGAAACGCTGGTTCCCGAAAGCCTACTTCAGATCACTCGAGTGATTCTTTTGCCAGGGACTCAGCTGCGTAGTGGGGACTCTCTCTGTATCGAGATTCATTATTGGAATCCTCAACCGATTCTTGATCCGGTGTTTAGTGTACGCATTTGTAATGATCGAGGCGAGGTCTGTTTCTCTCGTAATACTAAGCCTGTGAACCTGACCTTGCCAGATGTTCAGGGTAAAGGGGTGATCAAGCTGTACATCCAACGGTTGGACCTGAGTGCCGGAAACTACATGGCCAATGTCGGTATTCACAGCCAAGACTGGGCCTGTACCTATGATTACCATGCCAATCTCTATCCCTTCTCAGTAGAAGCCGACTGGCAGTTTAAGGGAATGCTCAATCCGCCCTATGAGTGGGCTATTCCAGATGGCGAGCGTGATCAGCATCTATCCAACTGACGTTGATTATTGAATCTTTTTTCACCTATGACCGCATGGATTGAGCGCATCAAGCTAAGGCTGATTAAAGGGCTTCTCTGGCTACCGTGGTTGCCGGCAGGGCAGCTCCATCGGTTAGATGAGTGGATTGTAGAGACCACTGGCACAGTTTGGCTGGCTATTGCACTTTGCCAAATTATCACTCGCCTGTTCCCGTTTTCGCCTTGGGGTCACCACAAGCTCGGTATTTTTTATCAGCAGCGTCATCAAAGTGTTGCTGCAATGGCCTGTTTCGAACGGGCGATCTCGGCTAATTCTGCTTACCTACCAGCCTACTATCGGGCTATCGAATTATCGCCCCACCGTGCCGATCTGTATCAGCAGCTGGCTGTTGCGCTGACCCGTCAAGGGCAGGACACCCAAGCCTATGTCTTTGCCCAGCTAGGTCAACAGCTTTTGTCTGAACCTGCGATCGCGAACCTTAGTTAAAACCGTGACGTTATCTTCGCTATCTGTTGACCCCTCAACCTTACGACCCCTAACCCAGGGAGATTTCAAAGGAGATTCGCAGGAGAAGGCCCCTCTAGTTAGTGTGGTGATTCCCACCTATAACTATGGCCAATACATATCAGCGGCAATTAATAGCGTTTTAGACCAAACCTTCACCGATTACGAGATCATTGTGGTCGATGATGGCTCAACCGACGATACGACTGAGCAACTGGCCCCCTACCGATCTCGTATTCGCTACTGCCATCAGCCGAACCAGGGGCTGTGTGCCGCCCGCAATCAGGGTATTCGTTTAGCAAAGGGGCAATTGATTGCTTTTCTAGACGCAGACGATTACTTTCTGCCCGAGTTTTTGTCTGCCCAGGTTGCTATCTTTCAGCAACAGCCGGATCTGGCGCTGGCAATCAGCGGCTGGCGCATGGTAGACGAGGCAGGGCAACCGCTGAGCGATGTGGCATTGTGGCACCACTTACCCCATCTAACCCTATCAGATTGGATCAATTGGCGACCGTTGCTGCCCAGTGCCACAGTGTTTAGTAAACGTTGGCTGGCAGAGGTGAATGGGTTTGACGCCGGATCTTTTCCCGCTGAAGACATCGACTGTGTCTTTAACCTGATACTTCAGGGGGCAAAGACCTGTTGGGTCAAGCGGATTGGGGTCTGTTACCGACAACACTCCAAAGCCATTACCCACGATACGCCTCGTCAAGTACGGGCTTTTGAGCAACTTTATGATCGCCTGTTTGCTCGCCCCGATTTGTCTGACGAGTGCCGTCAACTCGAAAACACGGCCCGCTACAACTGTTTGCTCTGGGGTGCCTGGCGTCTGTTTCATACTGGCTACCCGGCCGTAATGGTTGACACGCTTCACAAAGCGCTGTCCTTTGCCGTTTCTCGGCCTACGGCAACCATTCAACAATGGCTCTCCTTCTTCGAGAACAACTGTCAAACTCATGGATATGTCCTGGACGCTGAGCAACTGACCCAGGCCCCCGGTTGGCAGACGCTCCTACAGCGGGTCCTCCACCAGCCACCGCCCCGCGTCAGCGTGATTATGCCAGCTTACAACGCTGCTCCGTTTATCAGCGCGGCGGTAAATAGCGTCCTAGCCCAGACGTATACGGACTATGAGCTGATTGTTATTGACGATGGCTCCACCGACGATACCCTGACAGTGCTATCGGAGAAGTTTGACCTGTTGACCGGGCGTATTCGCTGTCAGAGTCAGCCCAATCAGGGGGTGGCAGTGGCTCGGAATCGGGGTTTGGCGCTGGCGCGAGGAGAACTGATCGCGCTACTGGATGCCGATGATTTCTTCCTCCCTGATAAGCTGACTCAGCAGGTTGCTATTTGTGATCGTCATCCCCAAGCGGGCATCGTCAACAGCGGCTTTCGGGTGGTGGATGCAGCGGGTGTCACCATCACTGACGTCACCTGGTGGACGGCTATGCCAAAGCTGGACTACTTTACGTGGACGCTTTACAAACCGGTGCTGCCCAGTGCCATGATGTTTCGTCGTCGCTGGATCGATCGCGTTGGTGGCTTTGATTCTCGGTTTCCACCGGCTGAGGATCTGGATTTGACGATGCGACTGGTGGCAGCCGGTTGCCCCGCTGTTTGGTTGAAGCAGATTACGGCAGGGTATCGACTGCACGACAATAGTGCCTCAATTGGCGGGACGCTAAAACTGGCCCGCTCGGCTGAGGCGGTTCTCGATCATCTCTTTTCCCAGGATGCTCTACCCACACCCATGCGTCATTTGGCAGCACCAGCGCGGTATCAGACCCTGGTGTGGGTGGCCTGGCGACTTTACAGTACAGGGCTGTTTGAAGACGGTGTTGTCTATTTGAATAAGTCCTTAGACGATGCCCCGTATATCACCTGGGTCGAAACGGTTAACCACTGGATGGGACTATTTTCGGAGTGCGATCGCACCTTTGGCTATGCCTCACAGATTCAGCAATTTCAGAACTGTAAGGCGTGGCAGAACCTGATTGGAGAAATGCAGCAGTCAGCACTGTCAGTATCACAGAGTGCAAGTGTAGCTGGCGACGTTGATTCTTTATAAAAGTTTCAATACCGGCAAGATTTAGTTTTAAGTCCGTGAACTCGCGACTGTGTAAATGACGGTCCTTCAAGGCTTGTGTACGGTTTAATGAATAGCCCCTTACGCCATATTACGGACACAACCTACTCTGGCTATTGGTCCAGGTATCTGGCCTAGGCACAAGTCGTTGTTGTGGGTTGCAATCCGATCTCAGTTGGCCTGTTGCCGTAGATTCTTCAGGGTATTGCATGGCTTCAGGTCTACCCAAAGTTTTTAACGTCTTTCGAAATATTTGCACTTAGCCATGACAGCGACAACGCAGTGGATTCCCATTAGAAGTGCCTTTGATATTGCCTGTTCTAGTCTGCGGCGATTGGTAATTTGGCTAGCGGCGTTTTCCTTTGCCAATCGTTGCTTAGGCCATGCTTGGCTACTGTTAGGCCAGCATCAAGAAGCCTTGTCCTGTTATCGGCGGGTTACTGAACTCCGCCCTAATTTTTGGGGCGGACACTGCCGACAGGGCCAGGTGCTATGCCTGATGGGCCAGTGGGAGCAGGCCGAACAGTCCTGTCGCCGTTCCCTTCAGCTGCGGTTCTACGGGCAGACCTACAGCAGTTTAGGTGAAGTGCTCTACCAGCAAGGGAACTGTGCTGAGGCCGTCTCCATGCTCTTTGAGGCGATTGCACTGCGACCTAAAGATGCCTGGGCTCACTATTATTTGGGATTAACCCTATCTAAGCTAGGTCGATGGGGCGAGGCCAGCGATGCGCTGGAGACGGCCTACCAGCTTCAGCCTGAGTTTGTATGGGCACACTACGACTATGGCAAAGTCCAGCTGCAGCTGGGGCAATGGCAATCCGCTGCCCTTGCCTACGAGCGAGCTGCTCAGCTCGCTCCTGAAGAGCGCTTTCATCATCAGTTGGGCAACGTTCTAGCGGAGGCGGCGCAGTGGGCAGAGGCTGTCATAGCCTATCGTCGAGCCATTGAGTTAGAGCCTGGACAGCCAGGTGTTCATCAGAAGCTGGCAGACTGTCTGCGTCAGCGTAACCAAACCGGTGATGCAGCAGAAGCCTTGGCCCTCTACTACCAAGAGATCGAGAAACATCCTGAATATTTGGGGAATTACCACAAAGCGTTGGAGATCAATCCTACAGATGTCGATCTATACGTCAAGCTCGCCGATGCCCTAGCGGCGGACGCACGGTGGGACGGGGCCATGTGTTTCTATGCGATCGCGGTGCAGCTACGCCCGCAAGCTGCCGAAATTCACACAAAATTGGGTCAAACCCTAACCCACCGATGCAACTTCGAGCGCGCAGTGCAGCATCTACAGCAGGCCATTGATCTGGCCCCCACCGCCCAACGTTGGTTGCTCCTGGCCCAGGCGCTAGCCGGTTGTGAGCGGTGGCAAGCGGCCATCCAAGCCGGTGAAAAGGCTCTCAGCCTTGACCCGGCGTCGCTGGCGTTGCGCCTAGAGTTTAGCCTCCTTTTGATTGACAGCGGTGAGGTGGGCCAATCCGCTGCTTGTCTTCAGCAAACCCTGGATTTGTTACCTACCTCAGCTGTTTAATATTGAGCGCATGCCTCAAACTCGTCCTTCAGAATTTCCGCATCCACTGCTTGAGCATGCTCGTCAATTTCGACTTAGCGGTCATCTCAATGCTGCGGCAAAGTGTTACAACCAACTTATTGACGTTCTGCCGCAAAATATTCAGGCCCACTATGGACTAGCCGAAGTCCGACAGCAGCAAGGCCAGTTCGATCCTGCACTGGCATCTTTTTTAAATGTGATTCGGCTCGACCCCAATGACATTTCTGCCTATCGCCGTCTTTGGTGGCTCGATGCTGAACCTGCACAGCTTGAGGAAGCTGTGCAGGTGTGTTCTCAGTCAATCTATCTAGAGTCCTGTAAGGTTCCGGCGGTGGTGTATGCCACGTTAGGTAATCTGCTCACTCGACTGGGCCGAATCGCCGCCGCATTAGAGGCGTTTCAAAATTCGGCCCGCGCTTTGACAGCACAAACCTATCCCACGCTGGTTGAGCGTCACTGGTTAACGGCAAAGAGTCACGGACCTGACTTTCTGGTCATCGGGGGCATGAAGTGTGGGACAACCTCAATCTATCGTTACCTCTGCCAACATCCTTGTCTGTTGCCAGCAATAGAGAAAGAAATTCACTTTTTCAGTCTTTACCCCAACACAGGTATTGACTGGTACCTTTCTCAGTTTCCTCGGATTCCAGCTCAGCATTTTTATAAAACCGGTGAAGCCTCACCCTACTTGGGGACAGCCGGTGTTCCTGAACGTGTTTTTCGGCACTTTCCGAATGTGAAGCTAGTGGTGTTATTACGCAATCCGGTAGATCGAGCCTACTCTCACTATCAGCATTCCGTACGATATTTTGGTGTTACTCAGAGCTTTGAGGAGATCATTTCACCAGAGTTGACCAGTCCTGCGTCTCAGGCGCTGTTGCAGGGTGACGAAGCAGCTTACAACTCCATACAGAGTGCATACCTGTCCTTTAGCCTGTATGCCTACTCACTCAAGGCATGGCTAAAGTTATTTCCAAGAGAACAGTTTTTGTTTTTGCGAAGCGAGAATCTCTTTACTCAGCCATCAGCAACAATGGCCAACACCTTCGATTTTCTAGGATTGCCTGACTTTCCGCTAGCCGCGTATCCTAATACTCTAGAGGGTCGGTATCCTGACCTATCTCCGACAATGCGAGAACGATTGATGACCTATTTTCAGCCCCACAACCAACGTCTAGAGGATTTGCTTGGATGGTCGTTCCAGTGGGAGGTTTGACATGAGTACTCGAATCCTCCTATACAGTGACAATCCACCGGTTGGCGGGGTTCCTCAGTTTAATCACTCACTGTTGTGTAAATTAGCCGCCTCTGGATATAAAGTGAGTGCTGCCCAAATTCGCTATACGGGGCCTCAGATTGAGTATGAACGGACGTTGGGGATTTGTCACTACTGGTTAGATCCAGAACTAGTGTCTGGATTTGATCGCAGTTTTGATGACCTCTACACCCCTTTGGATGTTCTACTGTCTAGTCAGCCTGAACTTATTGTGTTTAGCGACGGTTGGCCACTGGGTAACTTTGCCGCTAAACAAGTTGCTAGCTACTTGGGCGTTCCTTATCTCGCTGTGGTGGGGTTTGTAGATGGTAAATGTACGCAGTTCACCCGTAATAACGGGCTCAACTACGCGGAGCTGATGGTGGACTATTATCGCCAGGCGCAGGCCGTTGTTGCGGTCTCACAACAAAATTTAGATATTCTCAAACGAAGCTACGACGTTGCAGACCAGGGCTGCGTCATTCATTACGGTCGTCCCCCTGCCTACTTTGAGCCCGCCGATGCTACCACCCGGCAAAGTGTTAGAGCGGCGCTGCAGATTCCACCAGATGCAGTAGTCTGTTTTACGGCTGCTCGGCTGGCTAATATCAAAGGCTATGACTTACAAATTGCTGCGATTCAACAACTTCAGACTGAGCCGGTATGGGATCAGCTATATTTTCTCTGGGCAGGTAGTGGCTACAAAGATGAAGATATTGGCCCTTTGCTGAAGCAACAGGTCGAGCAGTTAGGTATATCTGAACGCGTTAAATTTCTCGGCGAGCGTCGTGACATTCCTGACCTGTTGGCTGCCAGCGATATCTACATTTTGCCCTCTCGAGCTGAAGGCATGCCCCTCGCGATTATGGAAGCGATGGCTAAGGGACTGCCGGTGATTGCATCAGCGGTCAGTGGCATACCAGAAGAGTTAGGTGATACTGGGCAACTCCTCCCTGATCCAAACCAAAACCCAGCAGACACAGTTGCAACCCTAGCTGCAACCATTAATGTATGGGCCACAGATATTGACCTACGTCAGCGCATGAGTCGCGCTTGTCGCCAACGAGCTGAAGGTCTGTTCACTGAAGCGCGTATGCACCACGATTATCTCGAGCTGATTGCAGAAACACTAGCGTTATTGCCGACCGATAGGGCTATCGTGAATACGCTCCCCGATGACCGCAGAGCTGAACTAGACCGCCAGGTTGGGTATGCCTCACTCGTACGTCAAGCCTGGACCAAACACAACGAAGGCGACTGGGTCGGTTCTATCGCCGCACTTGATGCAGCCCTAGAAGATACCCCATTTTTGAGAACTGAAACGCTGTTGCATTGGATAGAAAGCTTTGCGCGGTTGTCAGATGGGCGAGGCGAGGCTTTTGATACTTATGATGTGTGTCGTTTGCCTGAATGGCAGCAGTTTTCGCAACAGCGTTCAGGCTAAAGTTGTCCACTTTACTGGAAGCCAATTCATCCGCTAATTTTCCTAACACTGTGGTGAGGTACAGCGTAAGTATTAAGTCCCCCAAGGTCATTGTCAAAAGATGTTAGAGCACTTCCCAGGAATATTCTCCATTTTATCTTGGCCCATGGAACGGCTGAAATGGTTAGTCAACCGCCAAGGATCAGTTTCAACGGCATCACATTCTGTCTTAACAGCTCCGCAGGTCTATCAGCAGGCAGAGACCCTGACGCATAAAGGAGATCATAGGGCTGCTATCCAGCGTTATCAGCAGGTACTAGAGCTGGATCCTAATTTTGTTTGGGCGCACTATCGTCTATCCCGCATCTGGTTCTGGCGAAACGAGTTAGATCGGTCACTGGCTGCAGCGAATTGTGCCGTGCAGCTTGCGCCAAACGAGGGCCTTTTCTGGGCACAACAGGGCTTGGTACTTGCTGCAAAGAACCAACCGTTGGCTGGGATTGAGTCCTGTGAACGGGGTATTCAATACTGTCCAGACAACTGGGAGGTGCATCACTATCTGGGGGAAGTTGCCACTTGGCAGGCTGACTATGAGCTGGCTGAGAAAGCCTATCGGACAGCTCAGTCACTGTCTTCTGAGTCGGCTTGGACGACCTACGGTTTGGGGTGGGCGCTGCTCTTTCAGGGACGCTGGGCAGAGAGTATTGCCTGTTTCCATCAGGCGATTGCTCAGGATGACAGTGTGGCCAAATTTTACTACACGTTAGTGGATGCCCTGATTCTGCAGGGAGAAGATGCACCTTATCAGTTGTTCTATGATCGGGCTGTG
>CAWUKV010000099.1:0-19825 GCA_963923025.1 uncultured bacterium | reverse complement strand
TGATTCGAGCTGGGCCAGCGTGGGAGAGAGCGAACTAAGAAAATCGCCAATGCTGACGGTGAGCCCCTGCCCCTGGGTGAGAACCGCGATCGCAATGCCGCCGACCACACTGCTCAACCCCACCAACCCGAGCAAGAAAACCAGCGTTACCGCCAGCGCATGGGACATAATCCGCCGACACCAGCGCACCGGATATCCAAGTAAAAACGCCAAAACGGCAGCGGAGGCAAACACCACCACCACAATTTCGAAGTAGCGCAGCAGCTGCAACACCGCCCAACCGCTAGCAAACAGCAGCAAAAACCGAACCAGGGCTAGGTTGTTTAGCCGGTCGAGGACGCTCCGGTTACCGTCGCTCATGCCACCTTTTCTTGCACTAGCACGTAGGGCTGAACAATCAGCGAGGTCAGCTGTTGAGCCTGGTCCTTTTCCCAGGCTTGCAACTGTTCAACGGTGGGCTTGGTAATCAGCTGTTCGCCAATCCAGCGCTGCACCCGCTGCACATTGTCGGTCGCGATCGCGACCCCCACCTCTGCTAGCTCAAGCTGCGGGTTCACAATCACAATCGCATCCCTAGCGACGTGGGGCTTCAGCCAAAACCATTGGGCTGGGCCGATCATATTGGTTAGCTCTTGCTTCAGGTCGTCGCTCATGGACTGGGGGCAGCTCCTTAGGGTGATGCAGTATTTTAGCGTACTGAACCGTGTGAGTCGGCGCTTAGCCTGGGGGCACGGGGTTCATGCCCAGCCAAATCGCTCTGCTTGGTGTTCTAACCTTGTGCCGTGCCAGCTACATGCACCTGAGCTCTGCTAGACGAATGCTAAAGATGTAGTGAATAGCACTCTCCTAACGGGAAAGACCACCGACGATAGGGCTATCCAACGGGTTATTTTTGCCGGAGGCAAACATGGAACGGCTAATCGCACTGCTGGGTTTGGGGGTATTTGTCGGATTTGCCTATGCCATCTCTGTCAACCGCAAGGCCATTCGCTGGCGACCAGTGCTGTGGGGGCTAGCCTTGCAGATTGCTTTTGCCCTGTTCATTCTTAGAACCCCTGTAGGACTGGCCATCTTCCAGTGGTTGGGCAACGTGGTTAGCAGCTTTCTCAACTACAGCGACGCGGGTGCGTCGTTTGTCTTTGGTGAGAATTTTCAGGACTTCTTCTTTGCCTTTAAGGTCCTGCCGACCATTATCTTTTTCTCGGCGTTCATTACAATGCTCTATCACTTTGGCATCTTGCAGTGGCTGGTAGGGCTAATTGCGCGAGTGATGGTGTTCACCATGAAGACCTCCGGCTCCGAAACGCTGTCGGCGGCGGGCAATATTTTCGTCGGCCAGACCGAAGCACCACTGCTGATTAAGCCCTACGTCAAGTCAATGACGATGTCGGAGCTGCATGCGGTGATGACGGGCGGGTTTGCCACAGTGTCGGGGGGCGTACTGGCTGCCTATATCTCTTTCGGGGTACCTGCCGAGCACCTGATTGCCGCGTCGGTGATGTCGGCCCCGGCAGCACTGGCGATTTCTAAAATCATGATGCCTGAGGTGGAAGAATCGCCCACAAAAGGCGAGGTGAAAATTGACGTGGAGCGGACCAGTGCAAACGCTATCGACGCAATCGTGATCGGCACCATTGACGGTCTTAAGCTTGCCCTTAACGTCGGGGCCATGATTATTTCTTTTCTTGCCCTCTTGGCTGCGTTTAACGCCTTGCTGGGTTTCCTAGGCGGACTTTTCGGCTATCCCGAATTCTCTCTAGAGCTGATTCTCTCTTTTTTGCTGGCACCCGTGGCTTGGTTGATGGGCGTGCCCTGGATAGACTGTGGCGCGGTAGCGACGCTATTAGGCAAGAAAACAATCATCAACGAGTTTGTTGCTTACCTTGACCTGCAAGCGCTAATCGAAGGCGAGGTGATCTCGGAACGGTCTATCATCATTGCCACCTATGCCCTTTGTGGGTTTGCCAATATTGGCTCCATCGGCATTCAGATCGGTGGCATCGGCGGCATTGCCCCCAATCGTCAGGCTGACCTTTCCAAGCTTGGTGTACGAGCCATGATCGGCGGTACGTTGGCCTGCTTTATGACGGCCTGCATTGCGGGTATTTTGCTCTAGCGGCCTAGGTCGTGGAGTTGGTGAATGGCGTTTGTACATTGTGCCGTCACGACCTGCAACTGTGCCCGATTGGTGGTTGGCGGTGGCGGAACGACTTCTCCGATGCGGATAGTAATGGGCAGCGGTTTGGGCAGCTTGGCCCCCTTGGGCAAAATTCGATGATTGCCCCATAGGCACAGCGGCAGCAGCGGTGCTTGGGCCTTGGCCGCAATCAGCGCTGCGCCCAGCTTTGGGTCCGGAATGCGACCGTTAGGTGTGCGGGTTCCCTGGAGAAAAATCCCCACTGCCCAACCATTCTCTAGCTGTTGCAGGGCCGCACGAATAGCACTGCGGTCGGCGCTGCCTCGCTTGACCGGGTAGGCTCCATAGGCCCGAATGGCGGGGGCTAGCACGGGGACCTTGAATAGCTCTTCTTTGGCCATGTAGGAGACCGGACGTCGCACCGCACAAGACACCATGGGCGGGTCAAAATCGCTGGCGTGATTGGCTACGACAATCAACGGCCCTCGACGCGGTACATTCTCAATACCGTGGACACGCCCCCGAAAGTACAGCCGCAGCATGGGATTTACCACCGTCCACTTAAACAGATGGTAAAGCTGCAGGCTAATCCAGGGTTCTCGCGCTTGGGCCATGACTAGGCGGCGTTGACCTGATCAAGGGTGCCAATGTTCTGTAGAGACAGGGTCTTGACTGTGCGTTTGATTAATCCAGTGAGGACTTTGCCCGGCCCCACTTCCACCACAGTGGCAATGTCGTGATCCGGCAGACTGAGGGAAATTTCTCGCCAGCGCACTGAGCCCGTCATTTGCTGAGTGAGTCGCTGCTTTAGGGTTTCGCCATCGGTGCTAGGCGTGGGGTCCACGTTAGACAGCACCGGTACCTGGGCTGGGTTGAACATAACCCCTGCCAGTACTGCTTCAAAGTCCTTGGCTGCGTCCGCCATCAGCGGCGAGTGAAAAGCTCCGCTGACGTTGAGCTTGACCGCCCGTTTGGTCTTAATGCCGTTCATCACCGTCTCCACGGCGGCGGGTTCACCCGAAATGACCACCTGTCCAGGGTTGTTGTCGTTGGCGAGGACGGCCCCTTCGGTCTCCGCCAGCTTGGCATCCAGCTCATCGCGGTTAAAGCCCATCAGCGCGGCCATGGCACCGTCTGCGGCCTGGGACATTAGCTCTGCCCGACACTTGACCAGCGTTACGCCTGCAGCAAAGTCAAACACGCCCGCGGCATAGAGGGCTGAGTACTCGCCTAGGCTGTGGCCTGCCACGGCGTTTGGCTGCTGGCCCTTTTCCTTCAGCAGGTCGGTCAGAATGCTTTCGATGACGTAGAGACAGGGTTGGGTATACAGCGTATTCGAAACCTTGTCGTCTTCACTCTGGCACACTTCCAGTACGGACCAGCCTAGCAGCGACTCGGCTTCAGCAAAGCGGGCTTGGGCCAGCGCATTGTCCGCCAAGTCCGTCCCCATACCAATCGACTGGGAGCCTTGCCCTGGATAGACCCATATTGTCTTCGTCATCGTTCGTATCCTGCCTGTGCCTAGTAGTCGTGTGGGGTGCTGTTCAAAATGAACCTTTATCACTGTCTCAGCAAATGAGCGTTTCTGAAAGGCGGGCTTATTCCCTTAAGGCGACATCTGGGCTCTGTAAAGCCCTCGACCGACGTGACGCCGCTGCCCTGTTCTGAGGGGTTCACGCTGCTGGGAGTAAGCCTGTCCTGCAACTGTGCCAGTGAGTCGATCTACGTGCTGTGCGGGACATGTCTATAAGTCCTACGCTATCCTTGAGCCGTCCTTATCTGAATCTCGATGTTGAGGGGAGGCACCGTGACCAATCCTACCGAGGCTTCTAATGCCCTAGACTCCACTGCCAAGCTGATTCGTTTTCTAGCCGGTACGACTTTAGGGCTACTGCTCGTGGCAATTCCTTTCTTTGCTTCGGGACTGTCTTTGGGCGCTGTAACCGGAGTACAAATTGGGGTAGGTGCGATCGCGGTTCTAGCTTGCGGCGTTTTAGGACTCGCGTTTGGCGAAAAGTTTGTCAACGGGGTGATGAAGGTCCTCGAAGGCATGGGCGGGTACTGAGGACAGCGCAGAGCTACGGTGCTGCCCAATAGCCATCTGCGCTAACAAAATGTTGTCTCCACTAACAACAATCCCGTTCGCAGTCTTTATGTCCTTAGATTGTTCTTTTAGGTTAGCTTTCAAGGCTACGGCGGGTTGTGCTCCGGGTAAACGCGTTGTACATATCCAGTTCTGCGGGTGGATGGCTGAGGAGCTGAGCGCGGGCCTCGTCACTCAGACCGTAGGCCATCGTGAAATCTGCCCCGGCGATGCTGCCAACGCCGCTGAAGTCTACGCCGGTCAAATCTGTAGCCCGCAGGTCTGCACCTTGGAGTTCTGTGCCGCTGAAGCGGGCATTGCGCAGCGAGGCCCCGGTGAGAAAGGCTTTTTGTAGGTTGGCACTGCTGAGGCTGACGTCATCTAGCACAGCCCCCGTCAGGTCGGTGCCGCTGAGGTAGGCCCCTAGTAGACGGGCTCCCGTCAGATCGACCCCGCGCAGGTATGCCGTATTCAGGTACGCACCCATCAACGAGGCACCCGGCCCCACCGCTCCAGAACTGCGCGGGTTAAACCCCGCTGGCCAGCGGGTGTGGCTATCGTAAAGGGCAAGATTGACCGCCATCTCGTCGACCTTGGCGTTGGTCAAAATGGCTCCCTGCAAGTTGGCCCGGTGTAGATAGGCTCCGGTCAGGTCGGCGCCAGTCAGGTTAGCGCCTGATAAATCGGCACCCCTTAGATCTGCCTTGATCAACACTGCCTTGGCTAGCTTCGCCGTCGACAGATTGGCACCAGCTAATCGTCCCCGATTGAGGTTAACCTGCTGCAAGTTTGCACTGCTCAGGTCAACCCGATACAGGTCAAAGGCGCTGAGATCGAACGTTGAAAGGTCTTCTCCAGCTAACGTTCGTTCCTGCTGTAGTCGGGTCAGTAAAGGGGCGCTGAGCCCAGCGGTTGCGGTGTCTGTCATGGGCAGGCGGTTCGACGCGGCATCAAATAGGCAAACATTCTCAACATGCCACAGCACCGCTACGTTTGCTCTGGCGACATAATATAAGTTCTTAGAGCTATGTCGCCTGTCACTTGCTAGAGCCTTCGAGAGTGGCTATGCCATTGGCGATAGAGCGCTCCGTGATTCGCTATTGGCTCAACTGTTTTGCGGATTGCTATGACCATCGCTCTAAAGACCTGCGGAGACCTTAGGAGATTGCCATGCCTGTGATTGCGCCGATGACGATGATGGACTTTTTTCTAAAGAGCGAGGGCATCTGGTTCATTCAGCGCTCGGTACATCACTTCGATTCTGTGGCCGACGAGTCGGGTGAGTCAAACCTAATTGTCAAAGTTGTGGCGGCAGACGACCCACGCGTACAGGCAATCTGCGAGGCCCAGGGGGTGGATGCGGCTAAGGCTAGCGGCGGGGCAGAGTTTTCTTGGCAGTCGAACCTGAAAGAATTCCGCTACGACGAGAAGTATGCAGCCATTTTGGTGGATGTGCCCAACGATGTGTCCAATGGCGGGGGCCGAACTGGGCAACTGCTGCGCGATCGCGGCTATGCCGAAAATATGCCCGTCATTGGTCGCTATCAGTTTGCCGATGACGGTGTCCTCACCATTGACAACGAATATGACAAGAACCAGGGTCAAGAACGCTGCTGGTTCCTGACCGACGACTTTCGTGTGCGGGTCAGTACGACCCGGTTGGCCAATGGCGTTAATCTGATGGCCTACTGCTCAGAGCGACGGCATTTGGAACCGGTTGATTTGGAACCGATGGTGGCACGCCACCGGGAGCGGAAATAGGACGCAGCAGTTGTTACAGAATGTATCTTTGTTTTTCAGAATCCGCGATGGGCTCGGCAAAATCTCATATTGTGCAAAGAGGGAAGGTGTTTGAACCTGTCCGTTTTATAAGCTAGCCAATAACATCGCGTCGCCTATGTACCGGCATTTCTTAGAGCATTTAGAATCTGAACTTCACCACCACTTTGACCTACAGCCGCGACCTATTCCGGCAGGATTGGACCGATTGGTGAGCGACCGAGGGCGACACCCCGCGACGATTCAAAGCTGGTGTTACGAATGTCCCGAGCTGAGGAAAATTCGCTATACCTATATTGACGCGGGAGCCGGGGCACAAATCTTCAACAGCGTGATTTATCCCAATGCCTGCTACGACCTGCCACTGCTGGGGATTGACTTTCTATCTTTCGGTAAGGTCAAAAACTTGGTCGTGTTGGACTTTCAGCCGTTATTTCAAGACGAAGCCTATGAGGCTAAGTACGTGACACCGCTGAAGTCACTGCATGAGCGTTATCCAGACCTGGCACAGAACTTAGAGATGAAGTTCTACGATGCCAATCAATATTTCTCGAAATATCTGCTGTTTGCTAAAACCGACCCGGAAACGGTAGCAACGCGGGTGTTTGACGCCTTCAAAGACTATCTAGACCTGTACTGGCAGATGCTGGCGTCCGCCACTCCGGCAACGCGGGATGCTGAGGTAACGCGGGTCCGACAGGCTCAACGCGACTATGACCAATACAGTGCCGAGCGCGACCCGGCCCACGGTCTATTCAGCAGCTACTTTGGCTCAGATTGGTCGGATCGCTTCCTGCACGAATTTCTGTTTGAGGATGCGGTACCGCTGGCGGTTGGGGTGAAATAAGTCGATGACGCTGTATCAGCCTTTTCTGGAGCGGGCAACTGCCGCGCTCCAAGCCCGCCTTGATCTATCGCCTTATCCTATTCCCGCCGGGTTTGATACCCGCAGCGCCACCACCGGCAAAGGCAAGCGCGAGGTCACGGTCAAAACCGATAGCCATGCCTTTCAATCGCCCAAGCTGCGTCAGATTCGAGCGGCGCACGTGCAGGGGGGTGACTCGCTACAGGTGCTGAACTTTGTGATCTTTCCTCGCCTGGCCTACGACCTGCCTTTCTTTGGGGGGGATCTGGTGACGCTGCCGGGGGGGCATCTGATTGCCATCGACATGCAGCCCCTGTTTCGGGACGACCTGGATTACCAGGCGAAGTATTCGACGCCGATCATGCCCATGTTCGAGCGCTACCAGGTCCACCTTCCCTGGGGTGGGGACTTTCCAGAGGAGGCGCAGCCCTTCTTTTCACCGGCGTTTTTGTGGACACGTCCGAGTGAAACAGAAGCAGTGCAGACCCACGTGTTCGATGCGTTTATGGACTACTTGAACGCCTACATCAGCTTTGTCGAACAGGCTGAGCCGGTAACGGACCCTGAGCGGCTCAAGGCGATTGAGGCAGCACAGCTTCGCTATATCCGGTACCGGGCCGAAAAGGACCCAGCTCGGGGAATGCTGACCCGGTACTACGGCACAGAATGGACTGAGGAATACATCCACGGGTTTTTGTTTGACTTGGAGCGGCAGTTGCAGGCTGCATGACCGGGCCGCCGCGTGACCGTACGCCATAGCAGCACAACCTGTAGCGGCACAACATGTTGTGCCGCTACAGGGTTCCAATTCTCAGATTTGCGACCAACGCGAAAAAAACTGTAACCAGGGACGCAAAATTTCTCTGCCTTGGGGCCCTTGGCAGTCGCTTTCGTCTTATAATTAGAGGAATACTGCGATCTCGATGTAAGGCTTGAGACAACGCTGATAGGCCAGGTGTAGACAGGGTTTCCAGCAGTGGAGAGCAAGGCATTTTAACCGCCGTCTCCAAATGTGAACTTTCCTAAACTTTCTTAGATTTGAAACCTATTCGCTTTAATCTTCAAATTGGGGAGAGTAAGTTTGCTGGGATGTTTTGGAAGCTTCCGACTGGAAGATTTTTCAGATTGTCTGCTTAGCCTATCTCGCCTCGTCACTGCATAAATGCCCTGGTTGCAAGGTGCGATCGCAGTGTTTTCGAGGATTTCTCATCCCCATTGTTTTTGCAAACTACTTCGACCAATCAGATTTAGGAGATTAAGTCTATGTTTGATGCGTTTGCTAAGGTCGTCTCCCAGGCTGATGCAAGAGGCGAATATCTCAGCGAAGCTCAACTCGATGCCCTGTCGGCAATGGTGTCTGACAGCAATAGCCGGATGGACGTTGTCAACCGTCTGACTAGCAACTCTTCGGCCATCGTAACCAACGCCGCTCGTGCTCTGTTTGCCGAGCAGCCCCAGCTCATTTCCCCTGGTGGCAATGCTTACACCAGCCGTCGTAACGCAGCTTGCCTGCGCGACATGGAAATTATCCTGCGCTACATCACCTATGCAATGTTCTCCGGCGACGCTAGCGTCCTGGATGACCGTTGCCTGAACGGCCTGCGCGAGACTTACCTAGCTCTGGGTACTCCCGGTGCGTCCGTCGCTGTCGGCGTTCAAAAGATGAAGGATGCTGCGCTAGCCCTTGCTGGCGATCGCAACGGTATTACTCCTGGCGACTGCAGCAGCCTGCTGTCTGAGCTAGGTACCTACTTCGATCGCGCTGCTGCTGCTGTTGCCTAGTCATCTAAGGCTGCAACGCTAGAAACCACCTTCCAAAGCGATTTAGGAGCGTTTGCTTCTAAGCCCTTCCAAAACGATTAGATCACTTACTCGGGAGATATCTGAACCAATGAAAACTCCTTTAACCGAAGCCGTATCGGCTGCTGACTCTCAGGGTCGGTTCCTGAGCAACACTGAGCTGCAGGCTGCCTTTGGCCGCTTCCAGCGTGCTGCTGCCGGTCTAGATGCTGCTAAAGGTTTGACTGCCAAGGCAGACAGCCTCTGCTCTGGTGCCGCTCAAGCGGTTTACAACAAGTTCCCCTATACCACTCAAATGCAGGGCCCTCAGTACGCTGCCGACCAGCGTGGTAAGGACAAGTGTGTACGGGACATTGGCTACTACCTACGTATGGTCACCTACTGCCTAATCACTGGCGGTACTGGCCCCATGGATGAGTATCTGGTGGCTGGCCTAGACGAGATCAACCGCTCTTACGAGCTATCTCCTAGCTGGTACATCGAAGCGCTGAAGTACATCAAGGCTAACCACGGTCTATCTGGTGAGCCTGCAACTGAAGCTAACAACTACCTCGACTACGCTATCAACGCGCTGAGCTAGTTATTCTATCCAATTAGAAGCCTAGCCTCGTGTGGGGGTTAGCTTGTAATTGTTCCCAGAGAAATATTCGATGGCTGGTTAAGGCTAGTCTTTGAATAGTTCTCTGGGATTTGTTGTGTTTGCAGGCTGTGTTTTCGAATTTCAAACGTCATGTCGTCTCCTATTCCATCTCCCCATTCACCAGACGGTCAGCCGTTGACCCTAGAGCAGGCGCTGACCAATATTCGTCAAGCCGAAGACACAGGACTACGCTATTACGCAGCCTGGTGGCTGGGACGGATGCGGGTTAAAACCGATGAGGCTGTTTTAGCCCTGACTGAGGCCTTACAGGACGAAGCCGATCGCTCACCCGATGGCGGCTACCCCCTACGACGCAACGCAGCGAAGGCCTTAGGGAAGCTGGGCAATCGGCATGCGGTGCCTGCCCTGATTGAGTGCCTTAGCTGCCCGGACTACTATGTGCGTGAATCTGCCGCGCAGGCCCTAGAAGAATTAGGCGATAAACAAGCGCTGCCGTCCCTGGTCAACCTACTAGATGGTGGCGTTGAAGCAGCGGTGCAGGTTCCCAACAAGCCGCACCTGGTACAGCCTTACAATGCCGTCCTGGAAGCGGTGGGGACGCTGTCGATCGGGGAAGCGGCACTGGTTGATAGGGTGCAGCCGTTTCTCACGCACCCGGTCCCCAACGTGCAAAATGCCGCTGCACGGGCGCTGTACCAGATGACAGGGGATGCTACCTACGCTGAGAAACTGGTGACGGTGCTACAGCACGACCAGCTGCAGCTGCGACGGGCAGCGTTGATGGACCTGGGAGCTATTGGATATGTGCAGGCGGCCGATGCGATCGCAACCACCCTGGCCGAAAACAGCATGAAGCTCATGTCACTTAAGGGCATCCTGGAAGCGCATCTAGCGCAAGAAGGCCAGCTAGACGTGCCGTCAGAGACCACGCAGCATTTGCTCACGCTCATGGACGGCCTACTGTAGCTGCTCTAGGCGATAGTTGGGGCCATCGTGAATGAGTAACCCGATGGGCTTTGCCGGGGCATTAGGTAGCAGCGCCACAACGCTCTGGGACCGGCTAAAGTCGTTGTAAATCTGCTCGCCCGTTGCCGACAGAATCAGCGTTCGCGGCCAGCTACTGCTGGAAAACTGAGCGGCCAACTCTGGTGGCAGTTCGTTGGGGTCAAGTCGCAGCATTAGCTCAGGAATGCTGTCGCCTGTGACGTCCATCGCCGTTGCCTTGAGGTAAGGATAGTACGCTTCTGTGGTGCCGCTGCTGGTTAGGGTACTCACGGGGGTGCCCCAGGTGGCCTGACTCTGCACAAACTGCGTCAGCGGCGTCCCCAGCCCCAGCCACTGAGCAGCATTTGTGGTCATCGCCAGGGACGGCAACCCCGACCCACCAAAGCCTGGAATGTCTGCCCCCGATGCCAGTAGCACCACCTGACTGCCCTCTAGCCTGGCACCCTGCACGGTAATGCTGGCTGGAATGCTCTGGGCCTCAGCGTTCCAAGCCGTCACCTGAAGTTGAGAAAAGTTTTGCAGGCCCAGCAGCGGCAGCGCATTCTGTCCCATGCCAGCCAGGTCAGCCCCGTTCATTGACAGCCAGCCCCGGCTGTCACGCACCATTTGCACCCGCACCTGGTACCACGCCTGGTCCGCAATCAATTCAGGCTGGCTATCGCCAAACCGCTGCCAATTATCACCCGGTTCGGCCAGCTGCTGTACCTGTCCAATGAAACGGGGGTAACGGGCCGCAATCGGCGCGGCTACTTCTATGGCCGTCTCACCTGTGGGGTCTCCCAAGGCCAGATCGTCTAGAACGCTGGGGCCACCCTTTGCCAAAACCAGTAGCTCCTCAAACCGTTCCTGGGAAGATTTAGGCTGAGTTTGTTCTTTCAGCCAGTCCTCGGCGGCTTCTGGGTTTTGCCGAGCCGTCACCAGCAGCGCCCCCCAAACCTGAGCCGCCTCGTCCGTTGGGTGAATGTCAAGATGGGCCTGCACCCGCCGCCACAGCCGGTTGAAATCTGGCTTGAGCTGGTCGAGCAGCCGCTGGTAAGAGATGGGTTTGTTTTCTAAGTCGCTTAACGCCCGCTCCCACTGTCCGTCAATCAGGTAGGCCAACATCTGCTGACGACGGCTGGACCAGTTGCGCTCGGTTTGGTCGTGGGCCACCTGGGCGTGGGCAGCGATCAGATTGAGCTGGGCCTCAGCAGCTGGGGTCCAGTCATTGCCCAATGTGTCGCGAGCACTTTTCATCATTTGCAGGGCATGGGACCAGACCCCGCTACGGCCGAGCTGCAACGCTTTTTCGTAGGTCGATGTAGCGGGCGGCTCGGCGTAGGTCGAGGTCAGCAGAGAGATTTCTTTGAGCTGCGGTGGTTCGTTGTTAATGAAGGTGTAACCCTGGAGCTTGGGCTCGAGCCCAACCGTCTGGTCAACAACAACTTCGTCTGCTCCAGTGCCGTCCAAATCGACAAAGTACGGTGCCCTATCGGCCGGGCTGGTCCAGCTCAGGACAGTGGACACGGTGGCTGAGCGGGGGTTGTAGTAGAAGATCTGGCCGTAGCGAATATTGGTGGTGCCGAATTTCTGCCGCCCTTCCATCATTAGCCAGGGACGATCATCGTAGGGCGTTTCAAACAGCGTCAGCTTGGAGATGGCGGCAGGTCGGTCTACGCTAGCGACCTGGGAGGCCGTCCCCAACAGCGGCGTTGTGACAAAGGCCTCTTCGGGACCCTGCACGTTAATCTCGTTCACCAGGCGGTACAGGGATTCGCCGTTTAGCCCAGACTCGGGACGATAAACGCGCAGCGCCACCGTTGTGGCACACTGCGCCTCACCCAAGGTGCAGCTGTTGGGTCGCCTCAGTACGGGAAAAATCCAGTCCGTACGGTTATTGCTAACCGGCCAGCGCACGGCGGTACCCAGCGTTAGGCCCCGAGCCTGTACTTCCTCCTGGATGTCCTCCAGGGTTTGAACGGGCGACGCGTCGGTGGGCCCTAGAGACGGGAAAGCCGACTTGAGCCAGTTTTCGCTGTAGGGGTCTACAATCAGCCGAATGCCAGAAATCACGATTGACCCGGCCAAGATCGACGTGCCTGCAATCAGTAGCCAAACCGCGATACGTGAAAGCAGCGTGCCCTTTGATGGCCGGACCATCAGTTTCACGCTAGCTCGTTTATTAGAAGACGGGGTCATGACAGTCGCAGGAACACGTAGCGGTAGTGGAAAGGCAGAAGGGCGAAGGCAGAGGGATGAAGGCAGAGGGATGGGAGCAGATCAGAATCCTGACGGGCTCGGCTTGACAGCGGTGATGAAGCGTCTCTAGATGTTCGCTTCGTCGTACTCGCTTTCGCTTCGTCGTACTCGCTCTGGGTTGCTAGATCTAGATTATTCTCTAGAGGCCAGTAAAGGCTATGCCGATAGTATGCACTCGTATCGCTTGCCTGCGATCTCCCAAGTGTATTCAGATTCAATCATTGCCCTAGCGTTTTCGGATAAGGTCTGACGCAGGCCGGAATCTTCAAACAGTTGGCTAATGCCTGCGACGTATTCCTCGGGAGAGTTAGCCCGGATGGCACGGGGCGGTACCTGGGGTGTATCGACGGTGAGCCCTTCTAGACCGCGATCGCTGGCCACAATCGGTATGCCCGAGGCCATTGACTCCAGCGTTTTGGTTTTGATGCCGAGCCCGACTCGCAGCGGCACCACCCCAACGGTGGACTGGTGAATATAGTCCACAATCGACGGCACCCGTCCGGTTACGGTGACACTCGGCAGCGCGTCCAGGTCTTTCACCTCCTGTACGGGGCGTGCTCCCACCAGACTGAGGGTGGCTTCGGGGTAGCGCGATCTCACCAGGGGAAACACCTGCCGAGCAAAGTAGCAGGCCGCGTCGATGTTGTGAGACGAGTCCATCGCGCCGATGAAAATCAGCTTCTGTCCGCCGGGGTCCCCCGCACGATACTGAAACGTCTGTAAATCTACCCCGTTGGGCACGAGTGTAATGTTGCGTCCCGGCATTAGTGTCTGTAGCTGCCTGCGGTCGTCCGGCGTGGTTGCGATGAGGTCAGTAAATTTTTTGCAGTACCGCTTCTCGTACCGGGCCAACATGGGCAGGTATAGCTGGTCTCGCAGGGCATTTTCGCTGGCGTCGGCCTCCAGGTGGTTTTTCACCCAGCCCCAAACAGAGCTGTGGATATCGACTACCGTTTTTACTTTTTGCCGTGCGTTTGGGCTCAGGTACATTTCGTTGATGCCGTGTTCGCAAATGACTGCATCACACTTACCATCGTCAATGTATTGATTGACCCAGGCATACACCTCGGGCGAAAAGCGATGGGAGACGTTCGGTGGTGTTGCCGTAACGATGAACTGGGCAAAGCGCAGGGCCTGTTCCAGCTTGTTGGTCCCTGCCTGTTGCGGATCGGTCCGGTTGGGCATGGGGAAGAGCTGAACATCCGCCACCCATTCTTTCAGGGCTTTGATGTTCTCTTCTGTGGCGTTGCGCGTTTTGTGGGTAGCCAGCATTACTTCGTGGTGGGTACCCAAATATTTCAGCAGGTTAAACGTCCGTCCCTCCGCTGCGCCGTGATGGGGCGGGTAGGGAAACGTGTTCAACGAGAGAACCAATAACCGCATAAATAAACATTAAAAATATAACGACAACCCGTAGGTTGGGCTAAGCCGCTAGCCCAAATTGCAACTCAGTCAACCCATCCGGCAAAAATCAGCCTTCCCTATCCAACCAAACAATCTCTTTGGCCTCCTCGGGCAACCGCGATTCTCGCTGTCCCTGAGACCGCGCGTTAAAGCAAAACAGGTCTATGGGCGTGGTCACCAAATCTAACCCGTCGGCCTTGCCCCGCACCCAGTCCACCAACCCTAGCGGAATCTCTTTTAGTACCCACCGCGCCATCGAGTACCGAAACTCTTTGCCTCGCAGCCGACGCGATAGCTTTGTGCCATACAGCTCGTGCAAATACCGGCTCGACTTGCCGTATCGGTACCACTGGCTGCGCAGGTCTTTAAAGTTGGTCCGATGGTGGTGCTGGACCTGGGCCGACTCGGCAAAGTGCAGCTGCCAGCCCCCCTCCTTTTGCAGCCGCCAGCACATGTCTGCGTCGCCGCCCGTGGTCATGTGGGGACGAAACAGCCCCACCGTGGCAAAGGCTTTGGCTCGAATGGCCACGTTTGCCGTCTGACCATAGGGGCAAAAGGGATTCGCCAACGTTGCCTTTTGAGACAGCAGGTTTTTGCGCTCGGCAAATTGCTCTAACCAGGTGGTACTGGGAAAGGCGACAACTTCACCCACAACCAGCCCCACGGCCTCGTCCTCAAACCCCTGCATTAGCTCTGTCAGCCAGGTGGACTTGGGGTAGCAGTCGGCATCGGTAAAGGCAATGATCTCTCCGGTGGCGGCGCGAATGCCGGTGTTGCGGGCGGCGTAGGCGCTTTGAATGTCGGTTTCGGTCAGGTGCTTGAGAGTGATGCCTTTGGCAGCGGCAGCTACGACGGCATCTGTCAGGAGTTGGGGGGTGCGATCGCAGCTGCCATTGTCCACCAGCAAATACTCGACCTGCTTCACCGGGTAGGTTTGCTCCAGCAGCCCTTCGACCAATCCGGGCAGATCCCGCTCACCGTTGTAAATCGGCACCACCACCGACACCGTCGGCCAGCTGTGCTGAATTTCATCGGAAAATTGCTTGTCTGAGGCGAGATCGTCCCTCATATTTGCCGTCAGCGTCGAAGTCATGCCTGAATCGCTAATACTCTAACCAACTTGCATCAGATTTAATAAACCTGAACCGTTGGCCTCGCAGATCTTTAATCAATCCTTACTCATATCAAGCGTGCCCATCCGCACAATAGTTGCATCAGACGTCACATCAGCCGAAAAGCTCACGTCAGAAGCCCCCATTAGAAAACCCCCGTTAGAAAACATCTGGGCCATGCTGAAAACATTGCCCCAGCGGTGAATACTGATCGTGACCGACTCGTCATCCCCTGTTCATCCTCACATCCTATGCCCACCGTCAGCATCTGCGTTCCCACCTACAACCGCGCCGCTATTTTGCCCTACGCGGTCAATAGCGTCCTGAACCAGACCTATAGCGACTTTGAACTGCTGATCTGCGACGATGCCTCGCCAGACCATACGGCTGAGGTGGTGGCCCAGTGGGACGACCCTCGCATCCGCTACATCCGCCATCCGCAAAATATCAAACGCAGTCGTAACATGCGCTCCGGCTTTGATGCTGCGACGGGTAAGTACTTCATCAAGTTCGACGATGACGATGCCCTGACGCCCACCTTCCTAGAGAAAACCGTCACAGCGCTGGAGCAGAACCCGACGGTAGACTTTGTCTGTACCGACCACTGGGTGATCAATGCCCGCAACGAGCGAGACGAAGCGGCGACCCATGCTAACTCGGCCAAGTGGGGTAAAGACCAGCTGACCGAAGGCGTGATCGACGACCTCGTCGCAGAAACCTTTGTCAAACAGAGTTTGCAGGTGGGCTCCACCCTCTTTCGCCGTGATGCCCTGGTCGAAGCGGACTTCATGCGCTTCGAGGCCGACGGCTGCGAAGACTTTGACCTGCTGGTGCGGCTGGCCCTACTGGGCAAAACCGGCTACTTCATCCCCGAGCGGCTGATGGAATACCGCTTCCACGGCGGCCAAACTAGCCTGAAGCAAGACATACACTTTTTGTCGGCCAAGCTCTTTTGCCTGCAAAGCTACTCGTTTGAGGACCGACCTAATATTGAGCGGCAGCGCCTGTCTAAAATCGACGGCCTGAAGCAGGTGCTGGCCATGCGCCTAATCGAAAAGGGCGAAAACCAGCGCGGTCGTCAGCTGATTACCGAACTTGGGCAGTCTGGTGCGCTGTCGTCCCGTGCCAAGGTCGGTCAGGTGCTATCGTACTTACCCATGTGGCTACGCAAGCTCGCCTTCCAGGGCTTCCGCCAGATGCGCACCAAAGACTACAGCGAACGCGTGAGGAATGCAGCAGGGTAAAGGCATTGCAATGTTGTTGGGGTTGGGCCTGCTACTGGCGGGCTGTACTCGCCCTATCGCCCAGATCGTTTCACCAGTGGAGCCCCCTGTTGAGCCTGTTTCTGTTGCAGACGCCGCTGAACCAGTGGTGACAGAGCTGATGATGGAAACTCACGAGACGGCGGATGCTACCGTCTTTGTGGTGACGGTGCCGACAACTTACACGGTAAGCGTTGCAGCTAGCGAAACCCTGCAAACCGTTGAAACCTTTGCTACAGAGACCGGAGCAGACGTTGTTCTCAATGCGGGCTTTTTTGACCCGGTGAATGGTAAAACCACGTCTCAGATTGTTGTTGACGGTGCTGTTGTTGCGGACCCTGCCGACAACGAGCGGTTAGTTGGCAATCCTAACCTGGCCGAGTACCTAGACCCGATCTTGAACCGCTCTGAGTTTCGCCGGTACGACTGCGACGGCCAGCCCCGTTACGAGATTGCGCCGCGTAACGGCGATTTTCCAGGTGGCTGCACGTTTGTGGATGCGGTTGGGGGTGGGCCACAGCTGTTGCCGCAGGACACGTCTTTGGCAGAAGCTTTTACGGATGTGGATGACAACGGGCAGCTGGTGAGAGATGCGATTGGTAGCCTACAGCGAAACGCTCGGAGTGCGGTGGGGTTACGGTCTGACGGGACGGTGCTGCTGTTTATGGTGGCTCAGCGAGAGGCTACTGGGTCAGGCATGACGCTGGCTGAGTTCGCAACCTTTATGCAGGCGCAGGGCGTTGAGCAGGCGCTGAATTTGGACGGTGGGAGTTCGTCGTCGCTGGTGTTTGAGGGGGAGGCGGTTTATGGGCGGTTGGATGCGGAGGGGGAGCCGGTTAGGCGGCCGGTGAAGTCGGTGTTGGTGGTTGGCGATGGGGAGTGGTCATCTTGGCTGCCCATAACCGGGCAGGCGAGGACGCCTACCCCACAGAAAGCAGGACACTCTCCTGGTTCAAATTAAATTTTCCTGATGGGCTGACTGTTACCCAGAACAGGGGTTATAACTTGGGGTAACCGTATATTCCCCGAAGCCGTCAAACATGGCCTTTTCTGACGAAAATACCGAGCGCGTGCCCGTAGAGCTGGAGGATGGTAACACCATCTACGTCGAGGTTGTCCAGACGGGGCGGCAGGATGTGGCCTTTGACGCGCTGAAGTTTGAGAACGTCAGTAAAACGCTGACCAGCATTGTCAAATCTGTGGCGGAGCCGATTAATAAGGCCCGCCCGACGAAGGCCAGCGTTAAGTTTGGGCTGGAGCTGGGGGTAGAGCAGGGCAGCCTGATGGCGGCGCTGGTGCGGGGGACGGGGACGGCGAATCTGGAGATTACGCTGGAGTGGGAGCGCAAGACAGCGGAATGACGCCAGCAGCCAGCCTGGAAGAGTTATTAAAGTACTGTACGGTTCAGCTATTGCCAGAGCCTGATGGACGAAGCTGGGGCACCGGCTTTTTTGTGTCTCCTGGATACATTCTCACCTGTGAGCACGTTGTACGCGGGTGGGACCCGATGGACATTAACGTGCGTTGGGGAGAGGACAAAGCGTTTACAACGGCGGAGTTGGTGCAGTCCTTTCCCCAGCATGATTTGGCGCTGCTGAGTTTTGAACGCCAGGTGCCTCATCCTTGTGTGTGGCTAGATGCAGACCGTCAACAGCTAGACGACCTGGCGCTGTTTGGTTACCCAGATAAAGACTATCCTGACGGGTGCCCGGTGACCGCCACCGATGAGGGCGTTACCGGCGGTAAGCGGCCCGAGATTAAATTTAAGGAAGGGCAAATTCGTCCTGGGATTAGTGGAGCGTCGCTGTTGAACTGTCGCACAGGCAAAGTGTGCGGCATGGTGAAAGTTACCCGCCAGGCGGGCAGTGATTTGGGCGGCGGCGCAGTTCCTACAAAAACAATTCTTGAGCTGTTGCCCACAGCGGTTGTAGAGGCCCACGATCAGTTTCATCAACAGGACAGTCGCTGGCGAGACCTGTTGCCCCAGGCGTCCCCTCAGCAGGGCATTACCGGCATTCCGTTCAATTTGGAGGATCGGGGTAGCCAAACGTTTGTCGGACGCGACGAAACCCTGAAGCAGCTGCACCAACAACTACAGGAAAACCAAACCCTATCCATCACCGCATTGCAAGGCATGGGCGGCATTGGCAAAACCGAGCTGGCGGTGCAGTACGCCCAGCAGTATAAGCGCCACTACCCCAGTGGCGTGTGCTGGCTCCAGGCGCGGGAGCAGGATGTGAGTACGCAGCTGGTGAACTTTGCCGCTAGCTGCCTTGACCTGCCACCCATCGAGGCGGACCTGCCGGAGCAGGTACAGCATGTGTGGAGTCACTGGCCGGTGCTGAGCGGCGATGAGCGAGTGCTGCTGGTGTACGACGATGTAGCAGACTACAAAAATGTAGAGACGGCGCTGCCCAATGACTCGCGCTTTCAGGTGCTGTTTACGACCCGTCAGCAGAGCGTAGCGGCGGGGGTAAAAGACTTTGCGCTAGACGTGCTGCCCGAAACAGAAGCGCTAGAGCTGATGCGGCAGATTGTGGATGATAGTCGGGTTGATGATGAACTCGACACGGCAAAGGCAATTTGCAAATGGCTGGGGTACCTGCCGCTGGGGATAGAGCTAGTGGCCTATTACCTAAAGCAGGACCCGGACTGTGACTTGGTAACGCTACAAGCGCGGCTAGCACAGCAGAAGCTGGCGGCTCAGGCGATGCAGAAAAAACAGGCGGGGACGACGGCGAAGCTGGGGGTGTATGAGGCGTTTGAGCTGAGCTGGCAGGTGCTAGATGAGGACGCGCAGCAGTTGGCTTGTTGGCTGAGTTTGTTTGCGCTGGCCCCGATACCGTGGGAAATGGCGGCGGTCATTGGTGGAGAAGACGGGCAAGAAGAACTGGAAACGGCCCGGAATGAACTGCGAAAGCGGAGCCTGGTGCAGCGGCTAGCGAAGGGGCAGTATCAGCTGCATCAGCTGTTGCGAGAGTTCTTTTTGGCGAAGCTAGGAGAGTGGGAGGATGGGGAAGCGCTGAAGCAGGGGTACTGCAAGCTAATCGTGGGGATTGCTCGGCAGGTGCCCCAGAGCCCAACGCAGCAAAATATTATGGAGCTGACGCCGCTGTTGCCCCACATTGAAGAGGCAGCGACGACGTGGCAGACTTCGCTAAGTGATGAAGATAATGAACTGAGCTGGCCTTTTGTCGCTTTGGCAAGATTTTATGAAGGGCAAGGGGCTTGTGGGCAGACTGAGCCCTGGTATGTGGCTTGCCTAGCGGCAACTCGCGATCGCTTTGGCGATGAGCATCCCTCCGTCGCCACCAGCTATAACAATTTGGCCGGTCTATACGAGTCTCAAGGGCGCTACGAGGCCGCTGAACCGCTCTATCAACAAGCTTTGCAAATTGGAGAGCGTGTTTTAAGATCGGAAGAGCACACGTAAGAACTCCAGTCACTCCGGAGAATGTGCTTTTCCCTCGAGTGCGTGAAAAATAAATATGGGGGGGGGGGGGGGGGGGGGGGGGGGGGGGGGGGGGGGGGGGGGGGGG
>CAWUKV010000098.1:0-19838 GCA_963923025.1 uncultured bacterium | reverse complement strand
AAGGTAGCTTGAATCTCGGTAGGTGGCTCAGGATAGGCTGCCTGGTACTGCTCAACCAGTAATAGTACATCCTCTACGTAGGTTGCGGCATGGGTTAGATTGCCATGAATAAAGCTGACGGGGTTGTTAATTTCGTGGGCAACACCGGCCACCATCTGCCCCAAGCCAGACATTTTCTCACTCTGAACCAGCTGTAACTGGGTCTGTTGTAGGTCACTCAGCGCCTGCTGTAGATCTTGGGTCTGCTGCTTCAATGATGCTTCTGACTGCTGCAGCGCTTGAGTACGTTGCTCAACCCGTTTCTCAAGATGTTTTTGAGCAGCTTCCAGCTCTGCGGTGTACTGCCCTGCCCAGCAGACAAGCTGGTTTAGAGCTTCGGCCAGTAGTGACACCTCATCCTCGGTGTTAATTGTGGCTCGCAGCTTGAAGTTGTTGTTTTGAGTTACCTGCCGGGCTACAGTTGTTAGCTGCTCAACCGGTTTAGCAATGGCACGACTGGTGATGGCAGCCAAGGCAACAGCCAACCCAATTGAGACTGTTATACTGGCCAAAATCGTTATCAGTCTTAGGCATTCAGCTTGCGCTAGGCGAAACAGGGCGGCTTGATACTGCCGGTCAATCTTTTGCTGTAGCCGTGTTAACTCTTCAGAGTGACGTTCAAAGTCTGTGGATAGCTGATCCGCCTCTCGGCTGCTGAGGGGGAGGGAGATCGCCGTCATCGCAGATTCGCGATCGCGCACACCATCTAACTGAGCCCAAATCTCAGTAATAAAGCTTTCGTATGCAGTGAGGGTTTGCCGGTAGTCGGCAGTCAATTGCTGAAGCGAGAATTCGGACGAGACCTGTAGCTCTGCTTGCTCCAGTTCATCTAGCAACAGTTCTAACTGCTGTAACGCAGCTTTGAACTGATTAATTTCGTATTCCACCCAGATGCTGTTCTCTCCAGCGATTGCCAGCAGCCGAGTTGGATGCATCTGTAGCAGCAGTAGCTGATTATCGAAATCGTTAAGCAGCTGCCGATGGTATTGTGTTTGGCGCTGTTGCTGTTGTGCTGGCTCAGCCTCGTAATACCCCATAATTAACCCGACTGAGGTACCAATAACCGCAGTCCCCAAAGCCAGCGCGTACCCAGCGCCAATCTTCTTAGCAATATGGCGATGAATGCCCAGACGCCGCCCCACTGTCTGGCCTACCGTCATGCATCTCTGTGTCAGTTGCGGAAACATTGCAGAAACCCGTCTCCTTTGGCAGTGGTCGCTAGTCATCTTCAGCCTTGACCTACTCGATAGCCGACCCCTGACCGATAGCGTAGTAGCTATCCCGAAGCATCTGATAGTCTGCATCTCGCACCAGTACCATGTCCGAATCGAGGTACTTGGCATTGGCCTCAGATGATGACAGTGCCGTCATTAGCACGGAGGCGTTGTCTAATATCTGCGATCGCAGCGTCTCGATGAAAGCCTCTCCCAGGTTGCTATTGACCAAAAACAAATCGGGTGGCAGGGGATCACTCTTTGCTATTACCTCGATCTCCGTACCATTTAGGCCAGGTTCTTGAACCAGTTCGATATATCGGGAAAAGGAGTCTGTCCAAGCATCGACCCGTCCAGAACGCAGCGCCTCACAGCCCTCTCGGTCCAGCATTTGAACGTCATACTCATCTGGCGCAACACCTGCGTCAAGCAGCATTTTAGTTGGAATCACATGCCCTGCGGTTGATCCCTCAGCGCGCATGGCAATAGTCTTGCCCCTTAGATCTGCCAGCAACTTAATACCGCTATCCACGCGCGTCATCACCAATGTGTAGTAGTCCGACCTTGTGATGCCGACTAGCGGCAGCGCTTTTGCCCTAGCCCGCAGTAGCAAATACTCAGAGGGACCAGCCATGACAAAATCCAGCTGATTGGCCAACATAGCTGGAGCGGCAGCCGAATAGTTGTCCACAGGAAGAAGCTCAACAGGCAGAGATAAAATGTCGGCCAACGCATCCCGAAACGGGCCAAAACTTTCTTCTAACGCCGTCAGTCCACTGATATCAGTAACGGCAAACCTCAGCTTTTCTGGACGCTCCGACGATGCCGCTAACGGTAGCCCTGTGGTAGCAGAACAACTGGCCAAGGCCAACAGACCGCAGGTTAAGAAAGTACGACGATTTAACATACAAAAATGTAAAGGCTTGAACCGCTGAACTCGTCTAATTCTTGCCTGGTTCCAAATGCACTAAACCAGAGCAACCATGTTCATTGGTTCATCGGCCATCAACACACACAACCCATCAACCAAACAGCTTTAACTATTGCCGTTGATTGGCTTCATCGTGGCACAGACGATCTAGGACTAGAATTCGTGAATACCCTGAATTCAGCCTGATATCCCCAGTCTGATATCCCAGAAACGGAGCCATCTCCCCATAGAGCCGTGTAGTAGCGACCCACAAGGCCAAATGCCAGGCATGCAGCGCTTTCAACCTAAGCGTTTCGACGCACTGAGTTAGCGCGCCTCAAGAATGCCAAGGTGAGATAGCTAAGACGCTTTCGTTCGAACTTAATCACCATCCCAAGCAGAAGTCACACAAATGTGAAGCCTTTAGGAGGAACTCAGGCATAGCTCAGTTTGCCCCTCTACTATCGAGTCACAGCATTAGGCAGCAGCTTCCCATGAGCATCACCACTCCCCGATTGTCATTAAAACTGTCATTAGCAACTTGGGTTATTGGTTCAGGGCTTTCAATGGCGGCCCCCTTAAAAGCTCAGACAACACCTGCCGAAACGCTTGGCCAACCCACACGCTCTGTACAAGCAGAGGACTTTGGCATTGGCGGGGAACGGCCCAATCTAACCCCCGACTACACAGCCGACCCAACGGCAGCCCACTGGTCTGGTTGGGTCTATAGCGAATCGCTACCGCTGTCGAGCACCTCACCCCAGTCCGGACCTTTTGTGCCAGGCAACCACTGCGCTGCCCCTCGACGCGTTAATTTGCTCTGTACCGACGTGGGCGACCTGCAACCCACTGAGTTTTAGCGCACACGATGGCCGAACTAGCCATTCGCTTTAGTACAGATTGCTGAGTGACTGACAACTCGGCTCGACCTTTGGTGGATTGCTATAAACAAAGATGGAGATGTTCGTCCAAACGGCTCCACACTTGTTAGGCTGTCAAGCAATAGCCTGCCCATACAGCTATCGCGCGGAAACTCCACTTGAGCAATGCCATCACTTGCTTAATTGCAGCGCCGTGGCTAACAATCAGGCACGACGTCCCCAGCGCACTCATTTAAGCTCGGAACACCAACGATACGGCATTTTGAGCGTGCCCCAGCCGCAGTACAGCTTGCCCTCAGCGGAACTGGCGGTGACCCTAGCGGTCTGTTTAAACAATGAAACAACGTCATAGACCAGTAACTGAGCAGGTGTATAAACCCATGTTCAAGACAATTTGCCACCGATTTTGCCATCGTTACGCTCGATCCTTGGGTTGCGGTCTAGTGTCCAGTTGCCTGATGGCGATTGTTACCCTGCCAGCCCTGGCACAAACTGCCAACTTCGGCGAAATCACAGTGGCTTCGGGCTTTGGTTCCGTTGACTCCCAGGGCACCACCGCAGGCTTTTTTGGGCTGTCTAATATTGTGAGTCGCGATCGCGCAGGCAATCTGTGCCTGGGCTACGCTGACACAGACCCCGATTACATCCTCACTGTGCAGCAAGATTTTGAGCAGCTCACCCTAACGGTTGATAGTGGCGAAGACACCACGCTGCTGGTACAAGGCCCCAACGATAACACCATCCGCTGCAACGACAACGCCAGCCGTCGCAACACTGATGCTCAAATCATTGACCAATGGCAAGTAGGGACCTATCGCATCTGGGTGGGGTCGTTTGACGCACAACAGCGTCACAACTACGTACTAACCGTCAGCGAATAGCCTCATTCCTGAGAATTCCAATCCTCTAAAATAGAGAATGCGCCACCACTTTTCGGCGGTACACTGACCTCGTTACATCGACCCATCAGGTATTGACACACCCGAATAAGTCCGGTCGGTTACAAGATCGGTCATACGGTAGTGTCTGCAGGCTGGGTCGGTTGCTATAGTGTGATAGTTCGAATAAATCGATCTACACCCATCTTCGCTCAGGGAGCTTCACCGTGCTAGACACGCTCAAGGCCGACTTCAAAATTATCTTCGAACGCGATCCGGCTGCCCGCAATGCTCTAGAGGTGCTGTTCTGCTACCCCGGTCTACAGGCGCTGCTGCTGCATCGGCTGGCCAATCGTCTTTGGCACCTACAGCTGCCGCTGCTCCCCCGCATCATTTCCCACATTGCCCGCTTCCTAACTGGCATCGAAATTCACCCAGGTGCCACTATTGGCCAGGGTGTTTTTATTGACCACGGCATGGGCGTTGTCATTGGTGAGACTGCCATTTTGGGAGACTACGTCCTGATTTACCAGGGTGTGACCTTGGGCGGTACCGGCAAAGAAACCGGCAAACGCCACCCGACCCTGGGCGACAACGTCATTGTCGGCGCAGGCGCAAAGGTGCTAGGCAATATCACCATCGGTAACAACGTTCGAATTGGCGCAGGCTCGGTCGTCCTACGCGAGGTCCCGTCTGACTGCACTGTCGTTGGCGTACCCGGCCGCGTAGTCTACCGCTCTGGGCAACGGGTTAACCCACTCGACCATGCTGAATTGCCCGATTCTGAAGCGGCCGTTATTCGCACCTTAGTAGACCGGATCGAGGCCCTAGAAAAAGAAGTTCGCCTGCTCAAGCAGCAGCCGGCTAAACCTGCTGTCCTCGCGCTACCGGCTGCCCCAGACATCGAAGGCAAAGACTGCTGCGCCATTGAAGACCGCGCCCTAGAAGAGTTCTTGGACAGTACTAAACCGACGGTCCCAGCTCACAAGGTATAGCAGCCACCAGCGCCATAAGGACAAGGCTGCAACGCCATCAGATTTTATGCCAAGAGGATCGCCGTACTCAGTGTCCAAACCGATGTGGCGCCAGCTACACACCATTTGTCTACACCCCCCTTTTACTGCCCCAGCAGCTCGCTCTGACTCAAGCTACTGCTCAGGATGAGCTTCAGCTGTGGTGGCAGCGACCACTGGTGTGACCTACTGCAACACTTCCTTGAGCTTGTGCTGATTCCACAGGTCTTGGTAGAGTCCTGGCTGGCTCACCAGCGAGTCATGGTTGCCAATTTGGTCGATACGGCCCCGATTCATCACAAGAATTCGGTCTGCGTTTGCGGCAGCAGACATCTGATGGGTGATGAAAATTACGGTTTTAAGCTGAGTACCGCGAGAGAGATTTTCTAAAATCTGCGTAGCCGTTTGGTTGTCTACGCTAGACAGGGCATCGTCCAGCACCAGAATGGGGGCGTCAACCAGCAGTGCCCGTGCCAGGGCACTGCGCTGGCGCTGACCGCCCGATAGGGTAATGCCCCGCTCTCCTACCAGCGTGTCGTACTGCTTAGGGAAGTTGAGAATCTCTTCACGAATTTGGGCCAGCTTGGTTGCGTTCTCCACCTCGGGCCGTTCGGCAAAGGGCCGACCATAGCGGATGTTGTTCTTGATTTTGGTGCTGAACAGAAAGCTGTCTTGGGGAACAAAGGCAATGGTCTGCCGTAGGCTGGGCAGCGTGATCTGGGTGACGTCTTGCTCATCAATAAACAGCTGCTGCACATCGATATCAAGCAGGCGAGGCAGCGCCTTAGCCAAGGTAGACTTACCCGACCCAATTGGCCCCACCACTGCCACAGTCTCGCCCGGTTCAATGACAAAGTTAATGTGGTCCAGCGCGGGCACCTCACTACCAGGATAGGTATAGGTCAAGTTACTGGCGTGGAGCTGGCCGCGTACCGTCTCGGGTACTAGCTCAACTGCACCGGGCACGCTGTAAACCTTCGGCTGTGCCTTAAAAATAGCTTCGATGCGGTCTAGGCTGACCTCGCCTCGCTGGTAGGCGGTGATGGTAAAGCCCAGCAGCGCTGTAGGAAAGACCAAATTACCCACGTAGAGAATCAGGGCAACGAAGTCCCCTTCTGAGAGGGAACCGGATGCGATCGCACGTGCCCCCACGGCCAGAATGATCGCCAAACTTAGACTAGCCAGTCCACCCAGCAGTGGAAAAAGCGTATTACGGGTTTTCGCCAGAGCCAGGTTAGCCTTGAGAACCGCCCGATTTTTCTCAGCAAAGGCGGCCTGTTCGTTGTCTTCCTGGGCATAAATCTTCACCAGAGAGATCCCGCTCATGTCCTCCTGAATCAGCGTACTCAGGTCCGATAGCGACTGCTGCACGGCCTGCTGCTCATCCCGTAGCCGTTCGCTAAAGAGCCGCACCAGCACCAGCATGACCGGATAGATAGCCAAAGAAATCACCGTCAGCCGCAGGCTGATGCTAAGCATGGCGGGAATAGTCAGCAGGTAGGCAAAAATCGTATTGGCAACGCTCAGCACCGCAAACCCCAACAACCGTCGAATGTTATCGACATCGCTAGTAGCCCGGTTGATCAGATCGCCAATCGTATTTTCTGAAAAGTAAGCGGGCTCCAGCGTCAGCAGGTGCGCAAAAATCCGCTGTTTAATATCAAACTCAATCTGCCGACCGACCCCAAAAATCAAAATCCGCGAGGCCATACGGATAAACCACACCACCGAGGCCAGCAGCAGCACAATACCGGCCTGCTGTAGGACCCGCTCTAGGCTGAACGTAATTTCGATTTGGTCTACGGCATCGCCAATCAGCAGCGGAATCCGCACGCTGAGGATATTTACCACCAGTAGGGCTGCAATGCCCAACCCCGTCCGTCGCCAGTGCGGTGCCAGATACGAGCCCAACCGCCGCAGCTTCGACTGTGCCATAGTTCCCCTGTGTTCCTGCTTTTGCCAGCTCTGGCCACTGGGGCCAAAGCTGCCTCATCATCCTAGATGATTTCGAGAAAAGGAATTGGGCAAGGGGTTATGCCGGTGGGTGGGTCTTATCAGCGTCCACTTGTGATAAGCAAGAGCCAGACCCGTGGGCCGCTAAATCTCGATATTAGGGTCCCACCCAAACCGGAACCCTGGCAGCCAGCCCCGCAGGAAGTAGTACACCGAGGTCAGAAACTCATCCCAGTAGCGAGAGGTTACCTCTAGGGCATCCACATTCGGCAAAATATCCGGCAACCGGGCAAATACGTCCCCCTGCCGCTCGGCTTCTGAGGTGTAGAAATCCGTCGGACGGGCAATCGTCTGAATATTCATTTGCTCGAAGGTCAGCGCTGAACGGGCCATGTTAATGGCTGGGGCCACCAGCACCACACGGTTATCCGCCGTTTCCTGACGGCTAGCGCGGGCCGGTAGCAGTTGCTGGTTTTGCATGTAGGTCTCCACGTCGTTGGCCGTTGCCCGGAAGTTAGAGCCGGTGCCGATAATGCGAATCGAGCCCGCAGGCACCCCGTTGCTGGTCAGGACACTGCGAATAAAGCTTTCTTTGGCAGCGGCATCTGGATCGCCAGACCGAGGACCCGCCGTGACAATCACCGGTGGACGACGCCCAGACTGCTGGTAAAGGTCTGCTGCGTAGATGAGCCTGGGTACCAGATTAGAGTTGTAGGCCACTTCCTGCTGGGTACGGTACACCGTCCCTAAATCAGCCGCATCTGACGACTCGCCAAATACCACAATGGCCCCCGCCCGTGCCAGGGTCGCGTTGTCAGGAATTTCTGCTGGGCAGACCCCCTGACAAATGGCCTGACGGTTTTGATAAGCCTGCTGGACGGCACCTTCGGCACTCCCAGCCAGCAGACGCGCGACCAGCGGCGTGCTGGACAACAGCAGAATAGCTAGCGCGATCGCAACCTGCTGCCCCTTGACCTTTCCCAAACCCTCGCTGAGCGAGAAGCCCAACAGCAAGACCGTCGCCCCCAGCGGCGATAGCGGTAGCGAAATCAGCCGCCAAATCGTGCCAATGGTCTGATCGTTCGGGTCAATAAACGACGCCACAATCAAAATCAGCACAATGACCCCGCCAAACCAGGTCAAATACTTTCGGGGAATGATTTTGAGTAGCAGATACCAAACAATGAGACCAATCGTGGCCCAAAGAAGAACGCGGGTCAGCAGTACCAGCATGGGGTGTTCTTGCCTTTCAAGTACAGGGGGCGGGGCATTGATGGTTGAAAGTTAAGCACATTAACCCCATTTCGGCCATGGGGGTGCCCAACTTCAGCCGTCACAAACCTGAGCAAAAAGGGAGCTAAGTTGCTAGCTCCCAAAAATGTCCCTATTAAATTACCTGAAATGGTCGAAAAACCTTACACCAGTTTCAAATTGGGGTATTCGGCCACCAGCTCGTCTGCTGTCAGCGTCTCACCAGAAGCTTGGGGGGTCCACAGCACCTCAACGGCCATCAGGCGATCGCTAGAGACCGCGCCAATCTGGCTCAGCGCCTGACGTACATCCTGCTCGGATTGAATGTTAGGAAACTTGAGCTGCCCCTGAGCGGCCACCAGCACCGTCGCCACGATGTACTCACCTGGCATGGTCGCCAGCTCACCGCTGGGCTGCGCCTTGGCAATGGCGTTAGCATCAGCCTGCTGGAGCTGCTTATTGACGTTGGTTAGGGTTTCACCGGCCAGCTTGCTGCGCTCGGTCAGGGCAAAGCGGTTGAAGGTCTGCTCGGCGCTGGTTAAACGCGTCGATTCGCTGTTGGCGTCGGCATAGGCCCAGTACTCGGGGTGACGCAACAGTGACAGCGTCGTTTCTTGCAGTACCTGGGTCAGGCCAGCGGCCGTCCCGGTGTCTGCGGTCTTCGCCAGTCGGTTCAGGTCGTCTTGCAGGTCGCGGGCCTTTGCCAGCAGACCAACTTGCAGCTTGGCCACAGAGACAGTGGGGTTGGTCGCCGCTTCGTAGTCGTTAGACTCGCTGACGCTACGGAAGGTACGGACGAGGAAACTTGTGATCGCAAAGAAAATCAGCAGCGAAAACAGTCCGCCACCACCAAAGCCAAACAGTGGAAAGACAAAAGGTAAACCAAAGCCACCACCGGGGTAGTAACCACCGCCGTACCCCCCTGATGGGCCTCGGTAAGTCCGTGTCGGGGGCGAGTAAGAACGCGGTGCCCGGAAGCTACCCCCGCCAATACGGCCACCAGAGCGTGCTGCCAGCGCGCCGTCAGCCTGGCTGAAGATCAGCGCAAACGCTAGCGTAAACACGACTAAAGACTTCAGCAAAGGCTTAGCCAAAGACTTGAGTTTGGAGAGGACGGAACTCGCTGGTTTACCTGTCATAATCCTTCTGATTTTGGCTCTATTTCGACTGTGCCATCTTGGCTGTCAGCATTACTGGCCAACCTGCACAGCCCATCTGTATAGCCCTAATCTAACGTCTTTTCAGCCGCTGGGGAAATTGATCCATAGGGAGGATTCCCGCCCCCCTGCTCCGCAAAGAATTCGCGCCCTAACCGCCCCCCACAATGGTCACAACCTCCAGCCGGTCATCCGCCTGCATCGTGGTTGTCTCCCAAAACTGGCGGTGCAAAATCTCGCCGTTGTATTCCACCGCCACCAGCCGGGGGTCCATCCCCAGCTGCTGAAGCAGTCCAGGCAATGTCGTATCGGGCGGGCAAGTCTGAGATTCGCCGTTAACCTGCAACGTAATTTGAGCCATAGCCTTTCCCTTTCACCCTTTCCCCTGACTTAAACCCTGTCGATGGACCAACCGCCAAAGGGGATGGGACGGCCCCTGACGATGAATCAGCGCCAGCTGCTTCTCCAGCCGAGACCGTTCAGTCTTTGACAGCCCCCAAATAATGTGGCGGCTTTCGCTCACCAGTGTCGCCACCGTCAGCCCTACGCACAGCCCCAGGCCCAGCCCTGCCAGCCGGTTGTAGACCAGCGAGTAGCGCACCGCCGTCCAGGTAAAGTATTGCAGCCACAGCTGAAACTCGCCCCGCAGTTGCCATAGGCTCCACAGACCCACCGTTAGCCACAGCACCACTGTCAGCCGCCACCAGTTTCGCAGCGATCGCTGTCGCAGAGCCTCTAGGGCATGTTCCATATCAAAAGTATCGTCCACGGACCACGAAATACGAGACGTTCAAGAAAAAGCTTTAGTTCAGGCAGCTACAGACCCAGCGCTCAAAATTTCGAACTAACCCGCCTTGGGCCTTCATCCTTCTGCCCTCATCCCTTCTCCCTCACTCCGAAGGCACCTCTACCGGCACAACCGGCTGCGGATTACGCCCACGCCACCAGGCCAGTAGCGTACTAGCAATGAAGATACTGGAGTATGCCCCTGCTAGAAAGCCAATAATCAGGGCCAGGGCAAAGAATTTGAGCGTGGCCCCGCCAAAAATCACAATTGCAACCAGGGGCAAAACCGTAGTCAGCGACGTGTTAATCGACCGAGCCAGGGTTTGGTTGACAGCCAGGTCCACGACCTCATCAATAGGGCGGTCGGGCGTCAGCTTTAGGCTTTCGCGAATACGGTCATAGATCACCACGGTGTCGTTGACCGAGAAGCCCACAATGGTCAGCAGCGACACGAGAAACAGACTGTCCGTTTCGTAACCGATCACCAAACCCAGCACGGCAAAAACGCCCAGGGTAATTAGCACATCGTGCATCAGCGCCACCAGGGCCAGCAAAGCGTAGTCTGGCTTGAACCGTAGACTCAGGTAGACAGTGATACCCGCAAAGGACACCAGTAGCGCCTCTAGTCCCTTGGACAGCAGTTGCTGACCAAGGACCGGTGCCACGGTGTCGATTTGAATGGCCTCGGGGTCAAAGGGGCCAATTTCTTCTGCCAGGGCTGACTGTAGCGCCGTTCGCACATCGCCATCTAGCGATGGCGTTCGAATGGCTAACCCTGTCTGAGGCGCATTGGATACATCACTCAAATCCTGCGTGGTGCTGCCCACCAGCTGAACGTTGCTGCTTTCGATACCCTGGTCAGCGATAATCTCTCGGACTCGGCCTAAACCGATAGGTATTGCACAGTCGGCTTCAGCACAGTCTCGCTCTAGCAGCAGCCGGGTACCGCCCGTAAAGTCTAGCCCTGGCCGCAGTGGGGCACTGTATTGACTGAACGAAACCGCCATTGCCGCAATGCTGGCAAGCACCAGTACCGCAGAAATGGTCCACCACAGGCCACGCTGTTTAATGACGTTGAGTTTCATAAGCTAATTCCTTCAACCCCTTCAAACAGCACGATTGGCAGCGCGATCGCTCGAGTCACCCAGCCCCGGGCAAAAATAGCCCACCTGGCGAAACTGCGGGAACCCAATGGCGAAAAACAGCAGCGTCCGACTACAGAAAAAGGCCGTCAGCACACTGACAGCGACACCAATGCCCAACGTCAGCGCGAAGCCTTTTACTAGGCCTACGCCAAAGAAGAACAGGGCCGCACAGGCAATCAGCGTCGTCACACCGCTATCAAAAATACTGGAAAAGGCCCGGTCAAACCCCGACTCTACCGACCGATACAGGGTTTTACCACTGCGCAGTTCTTCACGGGTGCGCTCGAATATCAGCACGTTCGCGTCCACGGCCATGCCGATACTGAGAATGAACCCGGCAATACCCGGCAGCGTCATCGTTACGCCCACCGCGTTGTAAACCGCCCAGGTCAGCAGCGCGTAAACGACCAGCGCAATGTCGGCCAAGACGCCCGGCAATCGGTAGTAAACGGCCATAAAGATCAGAACCAGAATCAGGCCCGCAATGCCCGCATAAAGGCTGCGAGAAATGCTGTCCCGTCCCAGCGTGGCCCCCACCGTCCGCTTCTCAACCACATTAACCGGGTAGGGCAGCGCCCCACCCCGCAGCTGAATCTCTAGCTCTTTAGCGGTCTCAGCGGTGAAGTTGCCGGTAATGACGGCGCGTCCCCCAGCAATGCCGGTTGCCGCATTGCTCACGTCTACCGTCGGGGCACTGATGAGCTGATCGTCTAAGAAAATACCTAGGCTGCGACCCGTTCCGGCCAGCTCTTTGGTGATTTCAGCAAACTTCTCACCACCGGGCGAGTTGAACACAATCGCAACCTGCCAGGCGTCGCTCAGTCCCAGCGGCTCTGAGCGGGCATCCACCAGTTCATCGCCACCAATTTCAGCGGGCTCAAATAGCCCTAGCAGCGTCTCGCGACTGGCCAACAGATCGGCCTGAAGCTGCTCCAGTTCTTCGGGTGTCGCATTGCCCAGGTTCTGCTGGACAGCGAGCTGCACCTCTTGCTGCTGTAATACTTCGGCTACGGACTGGATCTGATTTTCAGTGCCTTGACGCTGGGCGCGAAACTCCAGCTGGGCCGTACCACCCAATACCCGTTCTGCCTGGGCCGGATCGCTAACGCCAGGTAGCTGAATCAGCAGCTTGTCCGGGGGGGCAGGCTGAACCACCGCCTCGGACACGCCTAGGCCGTTGACCCGGTTTTCGATCACCCGCTGTACGGCTTCCAGGTCGCGATCGCTAATCGTGCTGACCTGCTCCGTCGGCTGCACCTCTAGCGTGATCTGTGACCCGCCTCGCAGGTCTAGGCCCAGCTGAGTCGGTAGTTGAGTGATAGTGACAACCGCAGCCAAGGCCAACGCCAAGATTGCAGCTAGCGTGATGCGATGTTTACCCATGTATTAGCTGTATTCGCGTGCTTAAAGAGCGGACAGATCCTGTCCCCATAATGCCGTGTGCTGGGCAGATTTGTCTGCTCAGTCTGCCCGGTTTGGACGTGGGAGCCCGCAAATCCACAGATGGAAGATGTTCGCTAGACCTTCAGCCCCACCACATCTTCGATTGTTTTGATAATCTTCTCGGGCTGCACAATGGTAAGTCGCTCTAGCTGACCGTTGTACGGCGTGGGAATGTCCTGGGACGATAGGCGAATGACGGGACCATCGAGTTCGTCAAAGTAGCGATCGCTAATCGACGCCATAATCTCTGCCGCAATGCCGCCCGTGCGCATGCATTCTTCGACGATCACCACCCGGTGCGTCTTTTTAATCGATTTGCCAATAGTCTCGTAGTCCACCGGCTTCAGCGAAATCAGGTCGATCACCTCTGGATCGATGCCCTGCTTCTCTAGCGTCTCTACCGCCTTCATGACATGATGACGCATGCGTGAATAGGTCAGGATTGTCACGTCCTTACCCGACCGCACCACCTCAGCCTTGTCCAGCGGCGTCAGGTACTCATGGTCCGGCAGCTCTTCTTGCAGGTTGTAGAGCAGCACATGCTCAAAAAACAGCACGGGGTTGGGGTCACGAATGGCCGCCTTGAGCAGCCCCTTTGCATTCTTCGGCGTTGAGCAGGCCACGATCTTAAGCCCCGGCACCGCCTGGAAGTAAGCCTCCAGCCGCTGGGAATGCTCCGCCCCCAGCTGACTACCGACCCCACCCGGGCCACGAATCACCAGGGGAATGGTGTAGTTGCCGCCGGAGGTATAGCGCAGCATGCCCGCGTTGTTGGCAATTTGGTTGAAGGCCAGCAGCAAAAAGCCCATATTCATGCCTTCGATAATGGGCCGTAGCCCCGTCATCGCAGCACCCACCGCCATGCCGGTAAAGCTATTTTCAGCAATCGGCGTATCCAGCACGCGAAACTCACCGTACTTTTCGTACAGCCCCTTGGTGACCTTGTAAGAGCCGCCGTAATGGCCCACGTCTTCACCCAGAACAAATACGGTATTGTCTCGGCCCATCTCTTCATCGATGGCCTCGCGCAGGGCATTAAACAGGTGAGTTTTGGTCATGGTTTCGGGGTATTGAAGGGGCACAGCATGCTGTGCCCGTGCGGGGTATTGGAGGGGCACAGCATGCTATGCCCGTACGGGGTGAATAGGTGGAAAGGCACAGCATGCTGTGCCCATACGGGTTGCCGATAATCAATCCAAAATCAATCGGCAAAAATGTACCGATACAGCTCATCAGGATTCGGCTCAGGGCTGCTCTCGGCGTAGGCCAGGGCATCCTCAATGTGCTTTTCAGTCGCCTTACGCATCGACTTCAGCTCGTCTTCGGAGGCAAAGTCTTGCTCAAGCATGTAGGCCTCAAACTTAGGAATCGGGTCCCGCGCCCGCCAGGCTTCTTTCTCAGCTGGAGACCGCAGCTCGTCAGGGTCTGCCAACGAGTGCCCGCGGAAGCGATAGGTCAAACACTCGATCAGTGTTGGCCCCTCTCCGGCTCTAGCCCTAGCAACAGCCTCCTGCGCCACTGCCCGCACTGCCAGCACGTCCATCCCATCCACTTCGTGACCCGGCATACCGAACACGCTGGCCTTGCGGTAGATCTCGGGCTGTGACGTGGCCCGCTCGTGGGCCATCCCAATCGCCCACTTGTTATTTTCAACCACAAAGATGATGGGCAGCTTCCACAGCGCTGCCATGTTCAGACACTCAAAGAATTGACCGTTATTGGTAGTGCCATCACCAAAGAAAGCCGCCGTTACCTGATCAGCACTCTCATCGCCCAAAGCCTTACGTCGGTACATGCTCTGGTAGGCCGCCCCTAAGGCGACAGGAATGCCTTCACCAATAAACGCAAAGCCGCCCAGCAAGTTGTGCTCAGACGAAAACAGGTGCATGGAACCGCCGCGACCTTTACTACAGCCCGTCTCTTTACCAAAGAGTTCCGCCATAACGTTCTGGGCAGGCACACCCGCACTCAGCGCATGAACGTGATCCCGATAGGTACTGCACACATAGTCATCCGGACGCATCGACTTGATGACACCAGTCGAAACTGCCTCTTGCCCGTTGTATAGGTGGACAAAGCCAAACATCTTGCCGCGAAAATACATTTCAGCGCACTTGTCTTCAAAGTAGCGACCCAACAGCATGTCGTTATACAACGTCAGCGCCTCTTCCCTATCGAGGGGAGCGGCTGTCGAGTGCAAGGTGGGTAAGATTCGGTCCTGGACCATGAGGTCGCCTCCACGGGGCGGTACGTTACTTTTAGTCAACAGTCTTTGATTATTGCCCAAATTGCTGTCCCGGGAAAGCGCAGTTTTATAAGACGTCCTGACTCTTCACAGTCATCCCCTTAGTCAAGGGCCGACGGGCTAACCGCAGATACAGCGATGAACACCACCCTCTAAAGGCCACACCACCCGTTGTCAAAAACCCAGAAAATTAGCCGAATCAGGTCATTTCCCGCTTTTAGCCTGTTTTTTCAAAATGACGGCCCTTGACTAGCAATACAATCAGGCACGCTAGGTGTAGCGTTTTATTTTCTTATGTGTGCGCTAGATAGAAGTTTGGGGTAGATTAGCTTCTAAATTCGGTCAAACCCTGTTTAAATTGACTTCGATTTGGTCACCAATCTTGAGTCCTGGGCCGAACTGAACAAGGTTGTTTCGCTAAACATCCCATGTGGATAGGTCGTCGAGCCGCTTTTAAACACCAGGACCCTTGAGAAAGATTTGGTAAAAAAATCGAAACCAGGGAGCAAAACGCAAGTCCAACCCGGTCTATTCCTTAAATACTTGTGTAGCTAGGATGAATCCAAAAGGACAATTGCCTAGTATTCTAAGTTGTCACCCCTGTCAACTAAGAGCCCTGTCAGCCTAATTAACCTTTCATCTGCGTGCTGGGGATTTTGAATGTGCGAGTTCCGCTAGACTACTACCGAATTTTGGGATTGCCGATTCAGGCGACGTCTGACCAATTGGAGCAGGCGCATCGCGATCGCACCTTGCAATTGCCCCGCCGGGAGTATTCCGACTTTGCTGTCGAATCGCGCAAGCAGCTGATTGACGAAGCCTACACCGTTTTATCGGACCCTAACCAGCGCCAAAAATACGACACGCGCTTTTTGAGTGACGGATCGATCACCGAAGGCAGCACGGATGGGGTCAACCCCACCATCGACGTTGAAGATGCGCAGATTGTTGGTGCATTGCTGATCCTGCTGGAGTTGGGGGAGTACGAGCTGGTCATTAAGCTGGGTCGCCCGTACCTCAGCAGCGGTGACAGCAGCCTGAATCGCCTCGGCAAGCCCGAAGAGGTGCTATCCGACATTGCCCTAACGCTGTCTTTGGCCTGTCTCGAACTGGGCCGTGAGCAGTGGCAGCAAAACCAGTACGAAGAAGCCGCTGAGACGCTAGAAACCGGCAGAGAGCTGCTAGTCCGCGAAGACCTATTTCCCGCACTCCGGGCCGAGATCCAAACCGACCTCTACAAGCTGCGGCCCTATCGCATTCTGGAACTGGTGGCTCGGCCCTTAGACGACAAGACGGCTCGTCAGCAAGGCATCACCCTGCTCAAGGCCATGCTCCAGGCTCGGGGGGGCATTGACGGCGCAGACGACGATTTGTCCGGGCTCAACGTCGAAGATTTTCTGCGTTTTGCCCAACAGCTCCGCAGCTACCTGACCACCGCCGAACAGCAAGATCTCTTTGAAGCTGAAGCGCGTCGTCCGTCAGCCGTGGGCACCTATCTCGCCGTGTATGCGCTACTGGCACGGGGGTTTGCCTACCATCAGCCCGTGCTGATTCGTCGGGCCAAGCAGCTGTTGCTACAGCTCAGCGGTCGCCAGGACATTCACCTCGAACAGGCCGTCTGTGCCGTGCTGCTGGGCCAGACTGAAGAAGCCAGCCGCGCCCTAGAAATGAGCCATGAGCGCGAGCCGCTCCAGTTCATTCAGCAGCATTCGCAGGGGGCACCAGACCTGCTGCCCGGTCTGTGCCTGTACTCTGAGCGATGGCTCCAGCAGGAAGTCTTTCCCTTCTTCCGCGATCTCGACCAAATCTCGGCCAGTCTTAAAGACTACTTCTCAGATGAGCAGGTCCAGACCTATCTGGAGACCATGCCACCTTCGGAAATGCCCACCTCTGGCTTACCCCAAACTGCTGGTGCCGCAGCTTGGGCCAGTGCCGCGGCGGGCATTGGCGTTGCCGGTGCTGCAGTCATGGCTGGCGGAGAATCTGTCAGTGCAGCAGCCACAGCTGAACCGCCAGAATGGCTGAAGGGTGACACCTACGGCATGGCCGGACAGGTGGCCCAACTCTCTCCTGAAGGGCGTCTAGAACCCGCTAACCCAGAAGCTCCGGCTCCTGGACAGCAGAACGGTACAGCGAATGGAATCCTGGTCCCCTCCGGCGAAAGCCGTCGTCCGCGCCGCAGACGAGGCGGACCCAAGTGGGGCCGGTTGGTGTTAGTAGCGCTGCTGGGGCTACTGTGTTTAGGAGCTATTGGCTTTGTGGCCGCCCAGCTGTTTGGCTGGTTGGGCGGGCTATTCTCGCCAGGGCCACGGTTGCAGGGCGAGCCCTTGTCTGTCGATGTGAGCCAGCCAGCCATTGCACTGCCAGATGCCAGCAGCGCTATTCCTGCCGCTAGCGATGCAGAGGCCATTGCCACCACCACAATTCAGGCTTGGTTTAATGCCAAAGCAGCCGCACTAGGTTCGACCCACAACACCTCCCCCCTTGAAAACATCCTGGTTGAGCCAGCCTTGTCTCGTTGGCAAGAGGAATCACGCCGGGCAGAAAACAACGGCGTTGCTGGTGAGTACACCCACGAGCTAGAAATCACATCCGTCAGCCCCGACGATGTGAGCGCCAACGAAATTGTTGCCGAGGCAAACGTTCGTGAGAAAGCGGACTTTTACATCTACGGTACGCTCGACAGCAGCGCCTCCTACGACGATCAGCTCTCGATGGCCTATACGCTAGTGCGTCAGGGCGATCGCTGGCTCATCCAATCCTTCAACCAAGTCGACTAACGCCGCCCCGCTTTACGCTAGCTGACCATTCAACCCGCCATTCGGCACGACTGCCCCATAAATGTGCTTTGATGTATTACTGCCCGGTCCGTTCGACCAGTCCATTGACTAAAGCACTGTTTTGGCTCCCGTGTTGGGTATCATTCTGAGGCCGCGTTCATCACTATTTGGGGTTTGCCTGTTCAACTGTCATGTCTTCTGTAGAAAGCCCGCCTGCTGCTGAGACCGCGCAGCCCCTAATTTTAAGCAAGCTGCCTGATCCAGATATCGGAACGACGGACTGCCCACGGCGGACCCGCACGCGTATTGATCTATTGCTGCTGGCCATTGAAGCGCTGGACTTGGCAGGCTCAGAGGCCATGCTGGTGGCGGTGCGTGATTTGGGTTTACAGGACATCATTCCCAGCCGGGTTGAGCTGTGGAAGCTGCGCAGTACCAACCCCCTACGCAAAAACAGCCAGCGACGACCGATGACCATGCAGGAGGGTAAGGCATTGGTAGCCATTGCCTGCCATCTATCGCGTAAGCTGACGGTCCTGATTCGCCAGCTGCTGATCGCCGAGCAGCAGCTGCAAGAAAAGGGATTAACCGTCGACCACCATTTTCGGCTCAGCCACTACCTCAACCGCTTTCGCATCCAGTTTCAGCGACGCATGAACCTACAGCGGGCCGCAGTGATTGCCTACAGCGACGAGAACAAGCTCAACGATTTAGCCCTCTCGCTGCTATCTCAGCTGATTTTTTGTACGGGCGTCTATGGTGAACGTCGACTGTGGGCCAGCCTATTTGACGGGGAGGTGTCCTAGCGATGAAGCGTCAGTACGTTCTGCCCAGCTGTAGCCTCACCCTAGAAGGCATTGGCACGGGCGCAGCACAAGAAATGTCCATTTTGGCCAATGCCGAATGCCGATTCATGGGGATTGAGCCCCCCCTTAACGGCGGGTTGGAATTCTTTCGAGCCCTGGTTGAAACGGTGAGCCAATATGCCCAAGGCATGCTGAGCAATTTGCCCCGCCCCACCTCACCCGAAAAGCTTGTCCGCCTGATACCAGGGGAGGGCGATGCCTCTCATCGGCTGCTGGTTGCCGCCCGTCCAGAAGTAGACCCGGCCTTGCAGGAAGAAACGGAGCTCAAGCTGTCCACGGTGCAGCTGTTTGACCTTACCGACGCCATCGATCAGTTTTTGGCCGATACACAAACCTTGCCCGATCTGGCGCTTCAGGTGCGATCGCGCCCCCGACGTGAGGTGAAATCAGACGAGCCCGTTGCCGAGCGGGTGCTGCCTCCCATTATCGGAGTCGGAGCCCTGGCCGCCGCGGCCGCGGGTCTGTTCATGCTGCCAATTCCCGAAGTGCCGGAGTTTGACCCCGAGAGTATCCCTCGCAGCAGTCAGCCCGGTCTGGAGGCACCGGTACCCGGCATTGACGGATCTGACGGTTTAGAAGGAGATGAGCCAGATACATCCTCAGGCGACAACGAGTCAGACGCCAACGACGCCCCATCCTCCAGCACGGAGCCGGACACCCGTCGCGTTGTCGTAGGAAACGAAACAGAAGAACTAGCCGCGCCAGCCCTGTCCACCGCTGCACTGAGCCAACTCCAAACTCAGCTTGAGGATCAGATTAACGACAGTCTGCCAGCGGACGCAGCCTTTGATGCACCGTTGATTTACGAAGTATCGGTGGCTGAAAACGGCGATATTGTGAACTACCAGGCCGCAAACCAGGTGGCGCTGAATGAGGTTGACAACACACCGTTGCCCACCTTGACCTACGTGCCACTGGACGCCGCAGAAACAGACGCCGCCGCTCAATTTAGCGTCCGATTTGAGCCCGATGGGTCCGTTGACGTAGCGCCTTGGTCCAACACGGTGATCGATGATTTGGATGCTGGGGTAGAGTCTGAAGCAGACGAGGATGTATCGGAGTAGGCCCACGTGATTGACCCGCTGTCGCCCCCAACCCCAGCTCAGACAACACCCCAGGCCACTTGTGGTCTTCGACGACCCAAGCTCTGGTCTACAGCAGCAACTGAGCCCGCGATCGCGCCATCAGAGCGCCCATTTCCAACCGGCACCGATCCAGAAGTGGGGGGGGGGGGGGCGGGGGGGGGGGGGGGCGGGGGGGGGGGGGGGGGGGGGGGG
>CAWUKV010000097.1:0-20060 GCA_963923025.1 uncultured bacterium | reverse complement strand
GGGCGGCCTGTAGCTTACTGGTGGCTGTGGCATAATCCTGGGCAGAAATGGCCTGTTCGGCCTCCTGCATGAGCCGCGTTCCCTCGACGGTGCCCAGTTCTGCCGCGGCCTGCAAAGTCCCCGAGGGGGTATCGGCAGGCGTAATTCGACTGGTGCTGGTTTGGGCCAGTGCCCGAGCCGCAGGGCTAGCTAAGGTCGAAACGACCAAACCCAGGAAAGCCGCGCGGCAAATAAAAAGTCGTGGAGAGGAGACCATAGCAACTTCGATAGGTCAAAAGACGTGAACAATAAAGGTATATATGCGGTAGAGGTAATGCCCTGGGCGTGACCGCATTCGATAGGAACAAAACATGTACCTAGGCCTAGGCTGTTTAACCGCGGGGCGATTGAGGAGAGTAACCCACAGAGATTACCTACACAAACCGTAGCTTATTTTTCAGCCTACCTTAAGTAGGGTATCAGCCCTGGGGATCGTACCACCGGAGAGACTGTGCCTGTTGCTAGATTGGGCCTGTAACCGGGGTAAATGAGTAGCCGTGCCGCTAGATCAACTGGACGAGATGTCGGCTGGACTGCCACTTAGGGCGTATCGCTCGGGTAGGTTGGTCCTTAGCATGGGCAGATCACCCATCGGGTCGTATCAGCAAGGAGTCAAGCATGCAGAGCGGTAGCGAACGGCCAGACGGCAGCAAAGGGGTGCGTCCTGGGCAAGAGGGCGAAATTCTACAGCGGGGTGGTCAAGAGCTGCGGCTGGAGAAGGTCTACGATCGCTTCACCACCCGCCTGTCTCAGCCGGATGCCTTGGCTCAACTACAGGCGCAATGGCAGCTCCAGTCCGTCCGCCCGGTAGCGCGGGGGCAGCTGGTGGAGTGGCAAGTGGCGGCAACCCAGCTAGAAGCGAGACTGGCCGCCGCCCGTGACTCAGACCAGGTACAGTTTGCCAGCCACGTGTACACCCTCCAGGCCAGCCCGCAGACTCGGTTTTACCTGCTCGATCAAGTTACCGTCCAGTTTGAGCCGGGCACCAACGCCGCCGTGGCCGACGAGCTGACCGCGCCGCTGGGGTTGGTTCGAGATCGCGCCATCGCCGGGATTGATAGCACCTACATTTTTCGCGTCAGTCGGGCCGCCCAAGAAAACCCGATCAAATTGGCCAATCGCCTCACCCGCGATCCCCACGTCCTGCTGGCTGAGCCCAATATTGTGGTCGAAACCGAGCCGCTCTACCGCCCCAAGGACAACCTCTACAGTCGACAGTGGCACCTGCAACATCGTGGCGGCCAAAGCCTGATTAGCGGTTCCCACATCGAGGTTGAGAAAGCCTGGGATATCACCCGCGGCAGCCGGTCTATTGTCGTAGCCGTGACAGACGATGCCTTTGACTTGAACCATCCCGACCTGCAGGGCACCGGCAAAATTGTCGGGCCGCGCGACCTGAAGCATCAAGACGGGCTGCCCATGCCCAGCGCCCAGTACGAAAACCACGGCACCGCCTGCGCGGGGCTGGCCATCGCTGAGGAAAACGGCAGCGGGGTCGTCGGGGTGGCACCGGGCTGCAGCCTGATGCCAATTCAGACGACGGGATTTTTGGATGACGAATCGATTGAAGAGCTGTTTGACTGGGCAATAGATAACGGTGCTGCGGTGATTTCCTGTAGCTGGTCGCCCGCAGCGGTGTATTTTCCGCTGTCCCTGCGGCAGCGCAATGCGGTTACCCGGGCGGCAACCCAGGGGCGCAACGGCAAGGGCTGCGTGGTGGTATTTTCAGCGGGAAATGCCAACCGCCCGGTCAGCGGCAAGGTCGAGGAGTACGGCTGGCCCAGCAATGCCCTGCGGGGCATGACCGACTGGCTAGGCGGCTTTGCCGTCCATCCTGACGTGGTCACCGTTTCGGCCATCACCAGCCTGAACCGCAAGGCCATCTACAGCAACTGGGGCAACCAGGTCTCCATCGCCGCCCCCAGCAACAATGCCCCACCTAGCATGTCGTTGCCCAACGTGGGCAGCGTCCAGACCGGGCCGGTGGTCCAAAGCAAGTTCGACGGATTGGGGATGGTGACGTGCGATCGCACCGGGGCTTCCGGCTACGGCAGTGGCGACTATACCTACAGCTTTGGCGGCACCTCTAGCGCCTGCCCAGTCGTTGCCGGGGTGGCGGGACTCATCCTCTCGGCCAATCCTTACCTAGAAGCCTGGGAGGTCAAGCAAATCTTGCAGGACACCGCCGACAAGATCACCGACACCAGCAAAGACCCCCAGCTTGGGGTAGCCTACGGCACCTATAGCAACAAAGGCCATTCCCTTTGGTTTGGCTATGGCAAGGTCAATGCCTATGCTGCGGTCAAAGCCGCCCAGGCTCGCCTACCCCAGCGCACACTCAGTCAAACGTTCACCAAGAAAAATAGCGTTACCCAGCGTATTCCAGACGGCAGCAGTACCGGCATCACCAGCGCCGTCAGCGTTGACTCTAACGGTCGGATTCAAGATGTTCAGGTCTATCTAGAAATTGATCACGCATTCTTGGGCGATCTGTCCATTAGCCTCACCGCGCCTAGCGGCCGTCGCCTACTATTGCAGGGTCGAAACCTGGGCCAGCAAACCCAGCTCAAAAAGACCTACACTCTCAGCACCACACCGGCCCTAGCCCATCTCCTCAATCAGCCGGTGCGAGGCCAATGGCAGCTACAGGTAATCGACCATGCGCCGGGCAATACGGGCCAGCTCAACGAGTGGCAGCTAACGCTAGGGGTTTAACTCATCCTGACGCACATAAAAAAATCCCCGCCATCGCTGACGGGGAGACTGAATCGTTTCGAGAACTGATTGTCGAGAACTGATTGTCGAGAACCAACAGCTAGTAGGCCAAGCCCATACTGCGGGTGGTTTCAGCACCCAGATAAACTCGAATACTAAGGAAGTCTGTGGGGCAAGCCGTTTCGCAGCGCTTGCAGCCAACACAGTCCTCGGTGCGGGGAGAGGAGGCGATTTGCCCAGCCTTACACCCGTCCCAGGGCACCATTTCTAATACATCTGTAGGGCAAGCGCGGACGCACTGGGTACAGCCAATGCAGGTGTCGTAAATCTTGACCGAGTGAGACATCGAAAGAAGGCTCCAATTATTAAAGGGATTGGCTATAGACAACCCTGCTCAATCGTCTGCTTCTCATGTCCTGAACACACCCGAAAGCCATCAATGCAGGTCAAGGGCATCCGTTCAGGCACAACAACTGTTCGCAAGCTGTCCGTAACAAATCACGAACCGAATCAGGGGTAAACCGAGCCAGGGTCAGGGTTCTCCAATTAAAGGACAGTTTATCAGCGCAGATTTCTGCGATTTTGGCGGAGGCTGTAAAAATTTATGGATCGTAATATTTGCGGTAATCGACTCCCGCTGCGCCTTGGCGCGTGTCATTGAGGCCATGCCACAGCTGTGACCCCACCAGGTTCACCGAACCGCAGGCAGCCAAAGTGGCGACCCACCCCCGCAAAACTAGGCGTACCCCTTTCCAGTAATATGGAGCAGTGCTACAGCGTTAGCGTTGAGCGTCAGCAAGCGCCGGTTTTGCATTTGTTTTGCATTTGCGCCCTTCTACGCTAGATAATTGTGTCCGCTGCTTGAAAGGAAAAGCGATCTAAAAATTATGAGTCAAGACGAGATTTTTGGGAAAGTCCAGAAGATTGTTGCAGAGCAACTGGGCGTAGAAGAGGCTGAGGTCAGGCCTGAAGCTAGCTTCGCAAACGATCTAGGGGCAGACTCCCTAGACACTGTTGAACTGGTGATGGCACTGGAAGAAGAATTCGATATAGAGATTCCGGACGAAGCCGCAGAAGGCATCGGTACCGTACAGTCTGCTGTGGACTTCATTAAAGATAAGTCGGCGGCGTAGCTCGAAACGTTCGTAACCGTCATCTCACTGCTGACCAAACCGAGTCGACAGGCGGCCTAATCCTAGGCCGGTTATCCTGATTGAATTCAGGGCATCCCCCTTCCTGACTGCACCCAACCACCATGAGCCATTCTGAAAGAAAACGTGTTGTTGTCACTGGCCTGGGGGCGATTACGCCCATTGGCAATACCCTGGCAGAGTATTGGCAGGGGCTGCAGTCAGGGAAAAATGGCATTGCGAAAATCACCGCATTTGATGCCAGTCGGCATGCATGTCAGATTGCCGGAGAGGTCAAGGGGTTTGATCCGCTAACATATCTGGATCGTAAAGACGCCAAGCGCACCGATCGCTTTGCTCAATTTGCGATCGCGGCCAGCAAGCAAGCCCTAGCAGACGCCAAGCTAGACATCAACGACCTCAACGCCGAGCAAATTGGCGTGATGATCGGCTCGGGTGTGGGCGGCATCAAAGTCCTAGAGGACCAACAAGAGGTTTACCTCACCAAAGGCCCTAGCCGCTGTAGCCCGTTCATGGTGCCGATGATGATTGCCAACATGGCCGCAGGGCTAACGGCCATTCACACCGGGGCTAAGGGGCCGAACTCTTGCCCGGTCACCGCCTGCGCTGCGGGTTCAAACGCTATTGGTGATGCCTTTCGGCTGGTTCAACAGGGCTATGCCCAAGCGATGATCTGCGGGGGCACGGAGTCTGCCGTTACCCCACTGACCCTGGCTGGGTTCGCCTCAGCCCGGGCTATGTCCACCCGCAATGACGACCCGGCCCATGCCAGCCGTCCCTTCGACAAAGATCGGGACGGTTTTGTCCTGGGTGAAGGCTGCGGCATTCTTATCCTTGAATCGCTAGACCACGCGCTGAGCCGCGGCGCGCGGATTTACGCAGAAATTTCAGGTTATGGCATGACCTGCGACGCCTACCACATGACCGCACCGGTCCCAGGTGGCGCAGGGGCAGCACGGGCGATCCAGCTGGCGATGAAGGATGCCGATATCACCCCTGACCGAGTGAGCTACATTAACGCCCACGGCACAAGTACCCCGGTCAACGACCCGACTGAAACGGCTGCGATCAAAGCCGCCCTAGGTGAGGCGGCGCAAACCGTGGCGGTCAGCTCGACCAAATCAATGACCGGGCACCTATTGGGTGGCTCAGGTGGAATTGAGGGTGTGGCCGCTGCCCTAGCTGTCGCCCATGACTTTATGCCACCGACCATTAATCTGGAAACCCCGGATGAGGGGTGTGATCTGAACTATCTGCCCAACCAGGGCAAGCAGGCCACAGTTGATGTGGCCCTGTCTAACTCGTTTGGATTTGGCGGACACAACGTCACACTGGTGTTCCAGAAATACCGTGACTAAAAGCGATACAGTTTTAACAACTAGGCCCTTAAACCAGGGCCAGAAATCTGTTTGCTCTGCTACCGAATCAGCGACGAAAAATAGTAGGTATTATGACCTATTATAAATTCTAATAGAAAGCTTAAATCAGCCCTGAGGCTGAGTGGGAGATTGAAGGCTATCGCACTGTTCGATACCCCTGCTGCTGGCACGCGGGCTCTAAAACCAACAATCTCAAACCACCGATACTGGCTCATCTTTTGATCGATACTTTGGCGTTCACCTCTGGATAAAACTCATGGCTGTTGCAACCCAATCGCTTGAAGCGCTTTGTGTTAACTCGATTCGATTTTTGGCTATTGACGCGGTCGAAAAGGCCAAGTCCGGTCACCCTGGGTTGCCCATGGGGGCTGCCCCGATGGCATTTGTGCTGTTTGACCAGTTCATGAAGCACAACCCCAAAAATCCTGGCTGGTTCAACCGCGATCGCTTTGTTCTGTCTGCGGGCCACGGCTGCATGCTGCAGTATGCGCTGCTGCACCTGACCGGCTACGACAGCGTCTCAATGGACGACATCAAGAACTTCCGTCAGTGGGGGTCGACCACACCCGGTCACCCAGAAAACTTTGAGACACCTGGAATTGAGGTAACAACAGGACCGCTGGGGCAAGGCATCTGTAACGGTGTGGGTCTAGCCATGGCCGAGGCCCACCTAGCCGCTCGATTTAACAAGCCCGATGCCACCCTGGTTGACCACTACACCTACGTCATTCTGGGTGACGGCTGCAACATGGAAGGCGTCTCTGGCGAAGCCTGCTCCCTGGCCGGTCACCTGGGCTTGGGTAAACTGATTGCCCTGTACGACGACAACCATATTTCCATCGATGGCACCACCGAAGTTGCCTTCACCGAAGACGTCAGCAAGCGCTTCGAAGCCTATGGCTGGCACGTGCTGCACGTGGAAGATGGCAATGAAGATTTAGACGCGATCGCCAACGCCATTGCCGAAGCCAAAAAGGTCACCGACAAACCCACCATGATCAAGGTGACGACCACCATTGGGTATGGCTCCCCCAACATGGCCGATACCTCCGGCGTCCACGGTGCGGCCTTGGGCGATGCAGAAATTAAGCTGACCCGCGAAAACCTAGGCTGGGCGCATGAGCCTTTCGTGATTCCTGACGATGCGCTGAGCCGCTACCGTCAGGCCGTCGATAAAGGCGCTAGTGCTGAAGCCGAGTGGAATCAAACCCTGGCCACCTACCGGACGCAGTACCCCGACGAAGCCGCCGAGTTTGAACGGATGACCGCCGGTAAGCTGCCAGAAAATTGGGCCGATGCGCTGCCCACCTACAGCCCCGAAGGCAAGGCCATTGCCACCCGGAAAACCTCTGAGGCGACGCTGAATGCTTTGGCTCCGGTCGTCCCTGAGCTGATCGGGGGTTCGGCGGACCTGTCCAAGTCCAACAACACCAAACTCAAGCTCTCAGGCGAGTTCCAAAAGGGTCAGTACGCCAACCGTAACCTCTGCTTTGGCGTACGTGAGCACGGTATGGGGGCCATCTGTAACGGTATTGCCCTGCACACCTCGGGCCTGATTCCTTACTGCGCCACCTTCCTGGTGTTTGCCGATTATATGCGGGCAGCTATTCGTCTGTCAGCGCTGTCCCAGGCGGGCGTGATTTATGTGATGACCCACGACTCTGTGGGCCTAGGCGAAGACGGTCCCACCCACCAGCCGGTGGAAACCATTGCCTCCCTGCGGGCCATCCCAAATCTGTACGTGATTCGCCCCGCCGACGGCAACGAAACCTCCGGTGCCTACAAGGTGGCGATCGCCAGCCGCAAGACCCCCACGCTCATGGCCTTCTCCCGTCAAGGACTGCCCCAGCTGGCCGGTTCTTCCATCGACAGTGTTGCCAAGGGAGCCTACATCCTGTCCGACGATGACGGGGCCGAGCTAATTCTGATTGGTTCTGGCAGCGAAGTAAAGCTGTGCGTTGACGCTGCCGAGCAGCTGCGCAGCGAAGGCAAGAAGGTCCGCGTGGTCTCCATGCCTTCTTGGGAGCTGTTTGAAGCTCAGGATGACGACTACAAAGCGTCAGTGCTGCCCAAGTCCATCACTAAGCGACTGGTGGTTGAAGCGGGCATTAGCCAGGGCTGGTGCCGCTACTACGGTGCAGAGGGTGCCATGATCAGCATCGAGCGGTTTGGCGCTTCGGCACCGGGCGGTACGGTGCTAGAGAAGTTTGGCTACACCGTCGAGAACGTGGTGACCCAGGCCAAGGCGCTCTAGGTCGAGTCACGGCCCTGTCACTTAACGGTGGGTATGACGTCACCGTCACTGCCCACCGTTGACTCAGAATTGTTGACTCAGACTACTGACCCCAAATCATTAAAGATTGATATCGAAAACTCGGGATGCCGCCGGATTCGGGGGCATCCTTTTTGTGTCTCTCCGCAAGTTTCAAATCATTTTGATATACGGCCTCGTTTATGAGCAGACCTAAACAAATTTTGTGGGCTCAGGTCGGTGGACTGGCAGCCGTTCAAGGTGCGATCGCCCTGACCTGGGTGATCTACAACCTCTACCTGCTGGAACTGCTAACCCGCCTGGGCTTCCCAGCCACCCTTGGGACTGCGCTGCTAATCCTCGAAAATGCCCTAGCCGCCGTGATGGAGCCCCTGATGGGCAATCTGTCAGACCAGGCCCAGCGGTGGGTTAGCAGCCGATTTCCCCAGATCGCCTTGGGCATTGTCTTGGCCGCCGCCTGCTTTGTTGGCATTCCCCTATCGGTCTGGCTGGGTGGCAGTGTCCGCATTTTGCTGCCGATTGCCCTGGTACTGTGGGCGCTGGCCATGACTGTCTTTCGCAGTCCGGCCCTGTCGCTGCTGGGTCGGTACGCCTTTGATAGTCAGCTGCCCCAAGCCGCAGGGGTGCGCACCCTGGTGGGGGGCGTTACCGGGGCAATGGCCCCCCTAGCTGGCAGCTGGATTTTAAGTTTGGGTGCAGGGACCGCCTTCACCATAGGATCTATCGTATTGCTGGGGGCAGCGCTAGTGCTCAGGCAGGTCAATCCAGCTAAAACCGTGCGGACCGCGCCGGTCATGGGGGCACCGCCACAGTCCCGAATTGTGTGGTCGCAGCTCCTACCCAAGCTGGGACTCATCTTCGGCGTCGGTGTGGGTGTTGCCTTAGGCCTGCGACTGCTGCTACAGCTACTGCCTGTGCAGTACAACGCCCTGAGTGGCGCGCCCGGAAGTCGAGCCCTGGCCGTCGTGTTTATTACCGTAGCCCTGACAGCCCTACCGATGGGAACAATTGCAACCCGGTTAGGCAACCGACTGGCGATGGGAATTGGGCTCGCCAGCCTGGGAGGGCTCAGCGGTCTGCTGCTAGGCACGGGGTCCACCCATCAGGTGCTACTGCTGGCCGTATTTGTTGGCGCGGCCTTTAGCCTGGTGTCTAACGGGACGCTGCCCTTTGCGCTATCGATGGTTCCCCCTCAAAAAAGTGGCCTGGGTACCGGGCTGTACTTCAGCGGTGGCGCAGTAGCGATGAGCCTGTTCGGGGCTGGGGTACAGCGACTAGGTGACCCCTCGCCGACATTGGGATTGGGGCTGGCCGCCGCCAGCTTTGGGCTCGCCATTCTGTGTTTGGCCCTGTCAAAACAAACCGCTGCAGCGTCAAATACCCTCTAGCGCTATTTGCGGAGACGCCGTTTCCGTAAAATCACGCAGAAATGTTCATTGCCCTCGTAATATCTACGGGCTACAGACCGGCCAAAAATCCGGTGTTTTGTCAGTTCGGGACATCCAGATGATTTTGTAAGCTTTGTAGGCAGGGGTGTGGTGTTACGGTACCGTACCGCAATTACCGTCCTTACCCAATGTCAGCGCTTTTTCCATGCAAACCGCACCGACGAGTCGCACCTTTGTAGAGCGATATCAGGATGGGCTAAACCACTACTTACAAACCCCAGACGCTGTTTCAGTTGAGCTAATTGAACAGCTCAACCAGCAGGCTCAGCAGCAGTGCCTCTTGCCGTCAGACTGGCTCGCCGCCCATCAACAGGCTCTCACACAGCTCTCCTCGACTCAGTCTGCGGTAGAAATCGCAGCCCCAGCACAGGCGTTTTTACAACAGTGCCTGCGCTACTGGGAGGTCCAGACTCAGCTGGGGCCGCTGCCCGGTGACTCAGTCGCCCAGCAGCAGCTCAACGACCTGCACCAGCGCCTCCGTCAAGAAACCCTATATCGGGAACGAGTAGAAGCTGTCTTGCAGCAGCGTGAGGCACGGCTGTTTACCTTGGCCAACAATATCCCTGGCATGCTGTTTCAGTGTGTGCAGCAGACGGATGCGCAGCTGGTCATGACCCATATCAGCACCCGCTGCCGCTCCATCTTAGAAATGGAACCGGGCGAGATCTATTCCTTTGAAACGGTTCTAGGCCGTATTCCCAACAGCGATTGCATCCGACTCAGGTCGGCCATGTCACGCTCGGCCAATACCCTCGCTTCACTGAACTGGGAGGGACCCTTCATCACCCGCTCCGGCATTCATAAGTGGCTGCAGATTGCGGCTCAGCCCTCCTACACCGTCGAAGGCGAAACCATCTGGGATGGGGTTTTGTTTGACTGCACGCCTCGCCGCCAGGCCGAGATCAGTCGTGACCTACAAGTCCAGCAGTTTCAAAACCTGGTCCTCAACGTTCCTGGCGTGATCTTTCGATGCACGATTCAACCGGACTGGCCAATTGAGTTTATCAGCGAAGAAATTGCGGCCATTACCGAGTACGACGTCGATACGTTCCGCCGGCAGGGGCGACAACAGCTTAGTGACATCACGGAACCCGACGATCAGCTCATGCTGCATGCGGTTTTGGAGCAGGCGTTTACCGAACATCTCCCCTACCAGGTGGAATACCGCATTCTGACCGCCAGCGGCCAGTCCCGCTGGATTTTGGAGCGAGGACGCTGGGGGCTAGATACCCAAGCCCGTACATGTTATCTGGACGGTGTCATTACTGATATCACTGACTTCAAGCGGTTTGAAGAAAAAACCATGACGTCGCTAGCGGAGAAAGAAGTCCTACTTCGCGAAGTCCACCACCGAGTGAAGAACAATCTCAATGTGGTCCATAGCATGCTGGAAATGCACGCTCGTCAGTTTACCGATCCACAACTGCGCGAAAGCCTGCTTGACAGTCAGCGTCGTCTTCAGGTGATGGCACTGATTCATGAGCAGCTCTACCGCTCAGAACAGCTCTCTCAAATTCGTTTCTCTGACTATGTACAAACGCTGGTCGATAATTTCTTTTCCATGATGGACGCTGCCACTAGCCGAGTTCAGATTGTGCTAGACAGCGATCCCATCTCCATCAGCCTGGAGCTGGCCATACCCCTGGGGTTAATTGTCAATGAACTGCTGACCAATGCACTCAAACATGCCTTCCCCGATCAGCGTAGCGGCAAGGTCACCATCGGCTTCAAAAACGAACAGTCGAGGATCTGTTTATCGGTCTGTGACGACGGCATCGGCCTACCCAACAGCTTTCAATCGATGAGCCAGTCGTCCCTGGGGCTGCGTTTGATCGCCATTTTGGTAGACCAGTTGGATGCACACCTGTCCGTAGCGTCTCCCCCCGGAACGCAGTTTCACATCACGTTCCGAGGCGACACGCCCCTTCCACATTCCTTACCCGCTTGACCTGCCGCCATTGGACTCTGCATGTTGAATTCTAATCCCCCGTTACCAACCGTCGCTGGTCCGGCTTCAGCCGCCCCAGATCAGGCCGCCCCAGATCGGGCAGCCCCAGATCAGGCCGCCCAAGTGATGATCGTCGAAGATGAGCTGATCAGCGCTTACAACCTGGCTGACAACCTAAAACAGCTGGGTTATAGCGTCACTCATATTGTCAAGGATGCGGAAGCTGCCCTGAACGCGGCTCAGCAGACTGTTCCAGATTTGGTGCTTATGGACATCCAGCTCAAGGGAGCAGCAAGCGGTATCGACGCGGCTCGTCTATTGCAGCAGTTCAATATTCCGGTCATTTACCTAACGGCCTTTGGCGATGATCGGACCATTGCTAAAGCTGCAGCCACCCGTCCCTACGGGTATCTGACCAAACCCGCCAAGCTAGAAGATATTAAATCCACTATGGAAATGGCGCTAGCCCGTCGGGTAGAAGATGACCGCTGGCGAGCGTTGATGGTCGAAGAGAAGCGTCTCCACGACCTTAAGGCCCAGTGCTATGCCATGCTGGCCCACGATTTGCGTACACCCCTCAGCGTCATGCTGGCGTCGTTAGAGATTGTGCGGCAGTATGGCGAACAGCTCAGCGATGCCCGCAAACAGAAGCACTTCAGCCAAATTCGTTCGGCCATCCAGCAGATGACACACCAGCTCGAGCAGGTGATGACGACAGAACAAATTGCCCATGAGCGACTGCCGTTCCAACCCGAACCTGTGGAAGCAGTCAGTGCGTTGGGGGAGCGGGTCAATGCCTTCCAGACCGTTCTCAAAGATGACCAAACACTGACGTTTACCACAACTGAGGCAGCCACCCAGCGACTTTTAGATCTGCGCTTGGTCGATCACATCATCAACAATCTGGTCTCCAACGCCATTAAGTATTCCAGTCAGGCGGTCACCGGGGGAAAAGTGGACGTTCAACTGGACTGTCAGCCTAAGCAACTGGTGCTGACTGTTCAAGACAACGGTATTGGCATGCCCAGTGCCTTTCTCAAGCAGATCTTTGATCCCTTTTCACGGGCCACCAACGTCGGCAACATCAATGGGCTGGGGCTGGGCATGCACATTGTCCAAAAAGCTGTCCAAGGCCACCGGGGAACCATTCGGGTGTTCAGCCAGCAGGGTCAGGGAACTCGATTTGTCATTACTTTGCCAGGAGAGCCCTGGATGCCAGCGGCGATGCCCTGAGGTGGGCTCGTCCGCGGGGACTAGCCCACCTGGTCCGGGTGAAAGTGCGATAATGAAGGGCAACCTACGCTGAGAGTGCTTACCTCTTCATGAAATGGCCCATCTTCCCCAACGCCATTGGCCGTGCTGCGCTATCGGTCATTACGATACTGGTACTGGTGGTCATGGGCTCTTCCCTGGTCAGTAGCTGGCAACAGCCACAGGTCACTGGACAGCTACAGCTCTACCAAAGCAACCTCCTCTTGCAGGCTAGTGAGTGGCAGGGCGAAGGGTTTTCAGAGGATGACCAACAGCGCGTCCGTAAGGCACTGCTGGGCGAATCGCCGCTGGCGTCCGTGGCCGAGGAGTATATAGCACTCAAAACTGAGGCCGAAGCGGTACTGGCGCGATCTCAATCAGCCAGGCCTGAGACGCCTCCTATCCAGCAGGCGATTGCCCAACAGCAGACGCTGCTAGCACAGCTTGACCTGCGGCTGGGGCTCTTAGCAGCAGAACAGGATCGCCCTGACGATGCCATTGTCCAATGGCAGACTGTCGCCAACGAAGCCGATACCCCACCCGAATTGGCAGCAACGGCCCTGGCCCTAGCCTCTACTTGGCAGGACTCGCCCCGTGACGATGCCGAACTGCTGATGCAAGCCCATCTGGTGGGCTGGTTTCGTAATCGGGCTCTCGAACAGCTCTACGAGCAGCAAGATCAGGCCGAGGACCTGGCACAGCTTCAGACTGAAGAGCAAACCGTGGCCCAAAGGACACTGCTAAAGCTGGTTGCCGTCAGTCTGCTCCCGGCAATGGGCGGGGTTGCGGGTCTGGTATTGTTATTGGTCTTGGCAGCGCAGTGGTTCTCCCAGCGAGACCAGTCGTTGCTAGCGCAAAAGCTGGAAGCTTGGTCAGTGCCGTGGGGCGGTGAGACCATCTGGGCTGTCCTGGTCATCGGCTTCTTTTTTGTAGGGCAATTTTTGCTGCCGCTGGTGCTAGGTGGACTCGGGGTCAACGCGATCGCAACCACCAACCGAGGGCGAGCGCTGTTTTCGATGATTTACTACCTGCTGATGTCCGTCAGCGGTGTCACCGTCCTGTTTGTTGCCATTCGCCAGCATCTGCCCTTGCCCACGGGCTGGTTCCGCTTCAAGCTATTGGACCGCTGGCCGCTCTGGGGCATTGGCGGCTACTTGGCAGCGCTACCCATCATGCTGGGCGTCTCGTTTCTCAACCAGCTGGTGTGGCAGGGGCAGGGGGGCAGCAACCCCCTCCTGCAAACCGTGGTCGAAGAGAGTGACCCCGTCGCCCTGACCATTTTCTTCTTGACCGCTGCGGTGGCGGCACCGCTGTTTGAGGAGTTTCTATTTCGGGGCTTTTTGCTACCGTCGCTGACGCGTTACCTGCCAGTTTGGGGGGCCATGCTGGTGAGCAGCTTTATTTTTGCTGCGGCCCACCTCAGCCTGTCGGAGGTGGTGCCGCTGATGACGTTAGGGATGATCTTGGCGTTTGTCTATGTGCGATCGCGCAACCTACTGGCCCCGATGCTGCTACACAGTGCCTGGAACAGTGTGACGATGGTGGGGCTTTTTTTGTTGGGGAGTTAGCCCAGAAGAAGGTTAGAAGGCAAGGTTGGATCCACTAAAGAATCACCAGAGCTAGCTGACCTGCAAGTTTTCGCTCAGGAATTCAACGGTACGGTCCCAGGCTAGCTCGGCAGCTTCAGCGTTGTAGCGGGTTCCGGACGGGTTCGCAAACGCGTGGTTAGCCCCTTCGTATAGGTAGATCTCGGCATCTTTGCCCAGCTCATCTAGCACGGCCTCGAAGGCGGCAACCGTTTCGGGCGGTGGGTTGCTATCCAGTTCGCCGAAGTGCCCTTGAATAGGCATCTGTAGCGGCGCAAGGACCGCTGGGTCAGTGGAGATTTGACCGCCGTAGTAAATGACAGCGGCGTCCAGGCTATCGGGCAGGGCCAGTGCGGTATTCAACGACCAGGTACCGCCAAAGCACCAGCCAATGCTGCCCACCGTGGGGACCTGATATTCGCTGTTTAGGTACTCATAGGCCGAGACCAAGTTCTGGGTTAGTAGCTCGGGATCCTGGAGTGCGTCCTGTACCAGCGCCCTAGCCTCATCTGGCGTTTCGGCTACTTCGCTCCCGTAGAGATCGACCGCTAGTGCGGTGTAGCCTTCGTTGGCTAAGCGGCGGGTCATGGCGCGGATATTGTCGTTGAGGCCCCACCATTCTTGGATGACAATGAGACCGGGAAGCGGTTCAGACACCTCGGTAGGCTGGGCCAGGTAGCCGGTAAATGGCTGTTCGTTGAGGGTGGCGTAGACCACCTCTGTCGTTGTAACAGCATCTTCAGGGATATCTGCGATCGCGCCTGAAGCTACCGGAACATCACCCTGGTGCAGTTCAGCCATCTGATCGGCCGGTTCTGACGTCAGACGAGCATCTGGACTAACCGCCGCGCAGCCAATCACCAAAACAATCGTTAGCAGAGCTAACCCCGCCACTTTTACTGACAGTCTGCACCAAACTGATCTCATCATAGGACTGCTAGTCAACTCGTTTCAGCATAAACGAGCGGTACAGCTCAGCCCTACAATGCTTTAGATTTCTTGTCTAGCAATCCGCGAAAAGGTTGAGCCGGATTGCGCGTCACGGAGCACTGTGCGTCAAGGGGAACAGCCCCACCAGAAGGCTCGAGCAAAGTGACCGGCTACACTAACCAGCAAAGTGATAGAGCAAGCTACCGACAATCAGCAAAGAAGCACTGACAGTAAACTTCTGAAAGGCTTCGGTTTGCACCCGCTTGCCCAGACGAATATTGCTGTCAGTCCGGCCATTGCTGGTGCCGACCTGCTTGGAGAGCTGCGCCCCAGCCGTCGCACTCCAGGCCATAATTAGCCAGAAGACAAACCAAACCATGTTGAGGCCACCCACCAACATCAGCGCAAATCCAATCAGCGTCAGCATAGAAACCCCTTAATTTTTGCTTACCCAGTGCAACAGGCAAGCGGCGAGTCATTTCGGAAAGGCGCAGGTAATTTCTTAATTACAGTCTTTCGACCAGTACTGCATCTATAGCTAGCGCCATATAGCTTAGGACACCGAGTACGGCAGTCCCGCTTGGCGTAGAGCTAGATGGCGTCGCAGCCTTGTCCTAACGGATCTGGCGGCTGCTATATCAGAACAAACGACTGTCGGCACTTCTGCACAGCATTTTCTTTCAGACAGGCACTGACAACATCCTCTCCTGAAGAGGCCGTTCTACAGGTCACAAACTTCGTGAAGACCAGAACCCACAGCGGCAAAAACAAACAGGCTAGGGGAATTCCGTTAAGTCATGAATGTGCGCGAGCGTACAAAACCTAAAACACAAAATCTAGCGTTAGCCAGGGATCGGTGTCCCGATGGATCTGGACCTGGCGGATGAATTCTCGAAAAAAGAACCGGCGTTCTGACTCGGACAGGTCTTGCCAAAACTGGGGAAGCGCAACGGTACGAAAGAGGGCCTGGAGATTGGCAGGTGGTAGCTGAGCCAGCGTCTGCTGCGCGATCGCAATCTCATTTTGTAGGGTGTATCGACGCAGGTCAGCCGTTGTTTCGTCTAAAATTCCTTGGCTAATCCACTCTGGAATCTGTTCAATCAGCTGTTCTTTTTGAAGAATTTGTTGTTCTATATCAGCTTTACGGTGCTCGGCGCTGTTGGGCAGCTGTGAAATGATTTTAGGCAACTCGGCGCAAATGGTCTCGATTGTCTTTTGTAGGACCCCATCGTATTGAAGAGCAGGACATTTAGTGGCGCGATCGCACTGGGTAGGCTGCAAGTATAGATAGGCTTTCTGGCGACGGGGGGCAGACACACGCGACACGGTCATGGCCGACCCACAGGTCTGGCAATGCACTAACCCCGATAGCGATCGAGGAGCGCTTGCCGTGCGTGGAGGCAGGGTCCGATTGCGGCGCAGCAGACGATCCACCTGAGCCGCTTCATCTGGCAACAAGATAGCCGTGTGGGTACCCGGCACAATATGGCCATCTTTGTAGGCGGTCTGCCCCCGGTAAACCGGGCTGGTCAGCCAGCGCTTGCCGGTGGATGGCGAGATGCGCTTGCCATACCGTCGGTCGATGTAGCGCACCGCCCCCCGTAGCGACCCGTAGAGCACATACTGTTCGAAGAAAGCCTTAACCACTGGCACCGCCGACTTGTCAAGTTCGTACTTCTGGGGGGTGCGGCGATAGCCATAGGGGGCTTTACCCGGCGGCGGCAGAGCCTGTAAACGGCTGCGGGCATGGCCGCGCTGGAGCCGCCGCTGCTGCTGACGCTGCTGGGCTGCGGCTAATAACAGTCCTAGAGAGGTCGGTGTAGCGGCGACAGGCGCTACGGAACCGGAGGGGGCCAAGGCCAAGGCCGGATCAGATGCCTCCAAGGAAAGGAGTCGAATGCCCAACGATTCAAGCTGTCGCAGGCACTCGGTCAGGTCGGTCAGGTTTTCAGCCAGCGCCTCTAGACCTAGTACCAGCAAACAGTCAGGCCGCTCAGCGGGAGAGCTATGCGTCGCCTGGGCCAACATCTTCTGAAGCTGAGGCCGCTCTACAGAAACGTCTTGATAAACCTGATCGACTTCGCCAGGCCAAACATCCATCTCTGGAGGAAGGCCGATCAGCGGATCGCAGTACACGTAGGCAATACGGGTCAAGGTGCCGGTCAAGGTGCGGGTTAGGGCGGACGATAACAGCCTCTATTTTTGCGAAGGGTAAAGAGCGCTGCGGCTAAGGCTGCTAAATCTTAATACACCAAACAGTATGCGCCAGCTCGATGAGTCGTCTTGAAAAGTTGTAGAAAAAGTCTAAATCCTCCCTCTGAAACTAGAGATTACTCGCTAAGGTAAACCTCAGGCGAACGTCAGGGAAACGTGATAATTATGACGACAGCAGGTCTGGCGACGGGAGGACTGAAACAGGCCAAATGGCCTCTAAACATGCAGCTAGTCAGGACGGTGGCAATGCTAATGGGTGCAGCTGTGATAGCGGCAGCCTGCCGCACCACGCCGCCTGTCGATGCCCCGTCAGTGACAGCGCCTCCAGAAGAAACAACCGAACCCTCCACCGACGCCCCGATAGCCGCTCCCGAATCTAGCGCTGAACCCAATCCTGAATCCGGCCTCGAATCCAATTCCGAAACCCTAGCAGCGCCCAACTCAACAGACCGCCCTAATCCTGTTTCACCCGATAAGCAAGACTGCGGTCAGCTAGCGACCCAGTCAGACATCAACGCCTGTGCCCGGAATAACTACGCGGTATCGGATCGGACGCTCAACCAGGTGTACCAGACACTGCGATCTAACCTATCCGCAGCTGATACGGCCAAGCTCACCAGCGCTGAACAGGCCTGGATTGAGTTCCGAGACGCCCAGTGCGAGTTCGAACGCAGCCGGTTTGACGGCGGCTCAATTGCACCACTGATTTTGTCCAGCTGCCTAGAGCAAATCACTGACCTGCGCATCGAAGAACTGCGGGCACAGACTGGGGCAACTCAGCCTTACGATACGGCCGATGCCCAACTCAATCAGACCTATCAGGAGCTGCGGAACGTTATGGACGATGCTGTTTGGCCAAACTTTCAGGCTGTGCAGGTAGATTGGCTCACCTACCGAGACGCCAACTGCACCTATGAGGCTGACGCCACGTTATTCACTGAAGATCAGTGTTTATCTCGCATGACGGCACAACGCACAGCACAGCTGGAGCAGCAGCTGGAGCAGTGGAGTCTGTGAGGGAAAAAGGGGAAAGAGGCAGTTTATTGAGACGGTTAGGACCGTGAAAACTGTTAGGACCAAGAATGAAGAAAGATAACGTGGCGGCACTCTTACGGCTGAAATAACGTCTACAAATATCTATGAATCTCTATGTGGGTTTGGGGCCTAATCGAAAGTGAACAGTCTCTCCGATCATGTTCAGACACCAGACTCCCAAAAGCTGTTTCCTGAAAGTTGTTGTCGACGTTGCTAAATGCGGACCATCCTTTTGACGCTAGGGCTGATACTTGCTAGCTCGGTGGAGCTGGCGGTGCTGGCTGCGCCTCGGCCTGCCGCGGCTCCCGAGACACCATCCGTCCAACTGGCGCAGGGGCAGTCGCTGGTAGAGCAGTTACAAACAGGACTAGACCAACTTGAAGCGGGGGATGTTACTGGCGCGATCGCGACCTTCGAAGCGCTGGTTCCCCAGCTGATGGCCGAGGGTGAACAGCCAACTGCGGCCATTCTGCTCAACAACATTGGCAACCTATACGACAACGCAGGGCGGCCTCAGCCTGCGCAGGGCTATTACCAGCAGGCGCTAGATTTAGCCCGCGAGATCAACGATGTCGATACTGAGGTCACCGCCCTCACTAACCTGGGGCAGCTCAACCATGCCCAGGGCCGCTACGCCATAGCCCTAGAGCAATTGGAGACCGCGTTAGGGCTGGCGCTGATCAACCGCCTGCAGGACAACGCCAGCATTCTGTTTAACAATATCGGGGGCGTCTACAGCAGTCAGGGAGACGTGCCTCGCGCATTGGCCTACTACGAGCAGGCACTCGCTGCTGCCCAGCAGAGTAATAACTTAGCGTCCCAGGCCAGCGCCCACGGCAACATTGGCAGTGCCTACACGCTCATGGGGCAGTACGACGACGCTCAGCGAAGCTATGAAACACAGCTCTCCATTGCCCAAGACGCTAACGATCCGGCCACTGAGCTGATAGCCATCAACAATCTGGGGCATCTCAATATTCAAAGAGGCCAGTACACCGTCGCCCTTCAGCAGTTTGAGCAAGCTCTAGAACTGTCACGGGCAGTAGGACAGCCTGCCTATGAGGCCGTGCTGCTGAATAACATCGGTCAGGTTTACGAGCGGCAGAGCGACTATGCTGCTGCTGAAACGTTTTATCAGCAGTCTCTCGTACTGCGGCAGCAGTTGGGCGATGCGGCAGGGGAGGCAACCACCCTGAACAATCTGGGTGCTGTCTATGTCGCGCAGGGACAGTACGCCGCCGCGGTAGAGCGGTTTAGTGAAGCGCTGACAATTGCCCAAGACATCGGCAATCCCCTGATCGAGAGCACCGCGCTGAGTAACTTAGGGCTGACCTACGACAACCAGGGGAACTACCCGACGGCCCTTAACTACTACCAACAAGCCCTGGCTCTGCGCCGGTCTATTGGCGACCAGGAAGGCGAAGCGATCGCGCTTAACAATATTGCGTCGGTCTACCTCGTCCAGCAGGACTACGACCAAGCCCAACAGGGCTATACCGAGGCCATTGCCGTGGCCCGGTCGCTGGGGCTTAAGTCGTTGGAAGCCTCCGCCCTCAACAACCTAGGCAACGTCTATGACGACCTCAGCAACTACCCCCAGGCTGTGGACCACTACAACCAGGCCCTGGCCCTGTACGAGTCATTGGGGGAGCTAGCAGGCGAAGCTAACACCCTCAGCAATTTGGGAAGCACCTACCTGGCCCAGGGCCGGTACGCCCAGGCCCTGACAGCCTTTGAAACATCGCTATCACTGCGTCAAGAGATTGGCGATCGCGCTGGGGAAAGCATCACCCTCAACAACCTGGGTAAAGCTTACGAAGCGTTAGGCCAGCCGGAACGGTCTCTCAGCTTTCATCAGCAGGCCCTGGCCCTGCAAACCGAGCTGAACCTAGCACTGGAAGTCGCCACCAGTTGGGGCAACCTGGGCGTCACCTACATTCGGCTCAACCGCTACGACGACGCTGAACAGGCCCTCCAAAACGCCATCGACCGCTACGCCGAACTGGGCATTCCCCAAGAGGGACGGACAGCACTGGGCAACCTGGGCTTCCTCTACGACGAACGGCAAGACTATGCCCAAGCGCTGACCTAC
>CAWUKV010000096.1:0-20151 GCA_963923025.1 uncultured bacterium | reverse complement strand
GACCTCTCACGAGACTGCTATTGATGCTTATATTCGCCGTCTAAGCGAGCTGCATGCCTAGCAAGCCGCAATGACCCAGTATGATTTGGACGCGATCGCGCTAGAGCTGGGTCTCACAGAAGCCGACCTTGCCCGCGCCCAGGAAACGGCAGCAGGCCACGCCGCCAAAGGCCAGCGCTACAGCCAGTACGAGCAATGGGACGAAGCTGTTGAGGCTTGGGAACAGGCAGTGGCGCTAGGGCCGCTTCAGTACGACTACCTGTATGCCCTGGCTGAAGCCCTGTCCCACCGCTACCAGGCGGAGGGCAATAGAGCTGACCAGCAGCGGGCGATAGCCCTTGCTCGACAGTGTGTTCAGCTGCGGCCCAACGACCTGAAGATTCTGAAGATCGCAGGCCAATCCCTACCCAGTCCTCGACACTTTACGGGTTTAGGGGGTTCGCGTCGGCGTCTAACGCTGGGGTTGGGGCTCGCCCTTGGCATTGGGGTCATTGGCCTGGACATGGCAGGCATCATCAACCTGAGTGAAGAGAGCCGTCCATCGCAGCCCGAACCAGCCGTAGTCTCGACGGAGCGTCTAGAACCCGAGACACCGTCCGCCGGTACCCCCGTGGCCGATTTTGGTGATAGTAGCGCCTACAACCAGGCCGAAGTCGATATTCCCGTTCAGTTCGACGACGATACGCTACGGATTGATGCGCGACTGTCGCGGCTCAGCAACTATGAAGCGAGATCGTTCTACAAACTCCAGGGCGTGCTGGTCAACCAGGGGCAGACCGAGCTGGTCTCGCTAAATCTGAAGGTCACTTACCTGAACGCATCGGGCGAAGTGATTCTAGAAGAAAATTCAGCGGCACTTAGGGACAGTGATGCCCCCCTTCGCCCGGGCGATACCCATCCGATCGCTTTAATTGAGGAAATTTCGCCTGACCTGGCTGCCATCCAAATTACGATGACGACCCGCGACCAGCTACCGGCTCCGGCAACCTATGACAGTGCTCCCACCATAGACTACGACTGGGATCTGATTCCGCCAGCCAACATGGATGTCGAGATTGCCGCGCGCAAAGACCAGTTTGACGAGTACCCCGGCTCGGCTTATCACGATGCGGTCTATGCCTTTACCAATACAGGCGAGGTAGCGATTCAGCAGATGAAGCTGCGCATGGCCTTCTTCAATGACCGCGGCACGCCTATTGGTGATAACGACGTGTTGGTGGTCTACGGTGACGATGCACCACTGCTACCGGGTGAAACGCGACCTATTCGTACCATTCAGAGCTTGCCCAAGGACTACGTGCGCTACACGATGACGGTGGTTGAAGCCGAGTAGGCGCGATCGCACCTCAAAACAGCCCCAGCTGCTGGCTGCCTGAGTCCTGGCGCATCAACCGAGCTAGCGGCATCGGCCCCCGTTGAGAGGCCAATCGGTCGGCCAAACGCGTTGTCTCAGGCAAGCGGTACTTGGGTGTACAGGCCAGAACGTGATCTAGCGCGGTTTCTAAGCTGATTCGGTGGCCAGGAGAAATGTACAGCGGCTGGGTCCCTGTACGGCTTCTCAGCACTGCGCCGATGCGTTCTCCCTTGTCTAACAAGGGGACCCACTGACCTTTTGCTTCTGGTAGCTCGCTATGGGTCCCAATTAGCCGGGATTTAGCAACTCCAATGGTCGGTCGATCCACAAGCAGACCCAAGTGACAGGCAATGCCAAAACGACGCGGGTGGGCCAAACCTTGACCGTCGCAAAGGATCAAATCGGGCTCGGTTTGAAGCTGTGCCAGGGCATCAAGCACCGTCGGCACTTCTCGAAAAGAGAGTAAGCCGGGAACGTAGGGGAAGGTTGTGGGGCGATAGGCCAAAGCGTATTCGAGCAGCTCGAGGGCTGGATAGCTAAGGACAACGACCGCGGCGCGGGTGACGGTACCATTTTGCTCAAACCCCGCGTCTACCCCAGCCACCGTCTGTACTGGACCAAGCTGATCCGCCGTAATAACCTGAGTACAAAGCTGGTTTTGTAGCTCGATAGCGTCTGCTATGGTCTCGGGCCAGCGGGTCGGAAAGTTAATCTTCATGGGTGATTCGTCAGCGACAGCGACCTACTCAGGTAGCATCTAGACGGTTCATCTATGCAGTGTAGACAATGCCCCGGATTGCTGCCGCCTCAGCGGTTTTGATTGCGACGCTCTGTAGCGTGATGCCCGCTAGTGCCCAGGTCGTCATGGGGCCAACCATAGGCACGCGCGCTCATGACTTTCAATCCCTGCTGCCCGATCTGAATCAGCCCAAAGAGCTGTCGGGCGTGGAGCTACCGGTACAGCCGCTAGAACTGCTCAGCCAGACCGAAGACGTCCCACCCGTGGAAGCGGCACGACGACGATTTTTGCGATCGCAAGAACTCTTTGCCGGGGCTATTCTCCTCAGCGCCCTAGCCTTGACCTATGGGGTCTACCAATATGCGCGGCAGCACCGCTGGCAGCGACTGGCATTCCTGCGGCAAGTTGTTCAAGAATTTGAACAGAATCCCGACATTCGCAACGCCCTCAAAATTCTTGACTTTGAAGAATATCGAGACTATCAGATCCAAACTGGTGAGGTGCCGATTACCTTTCAAGTCACCAACGAGCTGCTGATTCAGGCGCTAGCCAGCCACAGCGATCGCGTCCGCAAAAAGAAGGCCCTGGATGTGAATTTGACCGGGCAGAAAGAGGCTCCAGACACCACAGCGCTACAAAACTATCAGATTGAAACCGCCCTACGGGACTGGTTCAACAAGCTGCTCAACGGCTTAGAGCATTTTGGTTACCTGCTCGACTCTAACGTGGTGACCAAACAGGAGCTGGCCCCCTGGCTGATCTACTGGATTCGGCTGATCTCTGACCCGCTGTACCGGCGCGGCAGTGCCTCCAAGTTTTACGACCAGCTCTACAACTACATCCACAACTACGGGTTCATGGGCGTTCAGCGCCTGTTTGAGCGCTACGGCTACCGCATTTTGCCCTCCCCCTTTCAGGATGACGACCTGAAAGATATTCATAACCCAAGAGCCTACAGCACCGCCCTGGCACTGCTGCTGGGCAAAGCCTCATATCTGATCTACTACAGCAAACAGTATGTGGCAGAAATCTCGAAACGCTGGGGCATCGATATCAGAAATAATTTTCGCTACTTCAACAATCGTGGGCAAGACACCCAGGCTTTCATGTTTCGCACCTCAGAGTATATGGTGCTGGCCTTTCGGGGCAGTCAGGAAACCCGCGATTGGTACACCAACATCAGCATGACGCTACGGGACTTCACCGTGCGTAAATCTGGTGTGACCACGCTGTCGTCTTACAAGGGGCGGGTCCATAGCGGCTTCTTTCTGGCCTGGGCCAGCATCGAACGGTCCGTTCTCGACCAGATTGCCCAGTGGAAGCAGCAGTCGATGGCCGAGGGCAAACCGCTCCCGCCCCTACTCATCACCGGGCACAGCCTAGGAGGAGCGCTGGCGTCGATGGCCGCAGCCTCCCTCAATGAAAACGGAGTTGAAGTGGTGGGCGTGTATACCTTTGGTCAACCCCGAGTGGGTGACTGGCAGTTTTCGCGGCAGCTGAGCAAGCGACTAGATGGGCGAATTTTCCGGTTCATCAACAACAACGACGTCGTCCCCCACCTGCCGCCGCCGTTTTCTCCCCTCAGCCCACTGCGCCTCTACACCCATCTAGGCTCGGCCAAATATTTCAACGCTAAGGGATTGCTGATGCTGGACTATCGGCTGGCCAATCGCCTGCTGGACTCGGCAGTGGGCTTTGCCAAGGGGCTGTTTGAGTCGGGCATTGACCTACTGGCAGACCACAATATGGAGTTCTATATCAGTTCACTGGCCCGGTCGTACCAGAAGGAATTGGAAAACCGCGCCGCAGAACAGTTAGAAAACGATCGCTCTCGGGTGTAGCGATTGCCCCCAGAGATTGCCCCCAGAGATTGCCCCCAGAGATTGGCCCAGAGGTGACCAACGGCGCGGCAAAGCCCTACTATATGTGAGACCATTTCGACACCGACCGCCGTGGCCCAGGTTCTGCTTGAGAATATCTACAAAACCTTTCCGCGTCAGCGTGATGGGGGCAGCCACCTGACTGATGGGATCAAGCCCGATGGCAATCAGTCCGGTGTAGCCCCAGAACAGGCCCAGGTTGCCGTCCTCCGCCGCATTAACCTAGAGATTAAAGATGGCGAGTTCATGGTGCTAGTCGGCCCATCCGGCTGCGGTAAGAGCACCCTGCTGCGCTTGATTTCTGGACTCGAAAGCCTGACGGGCGGCAACATTACCGTCGGTGAGCAGCGGGTGAACGAGCTGCCCCCCAAGCAGCGGGATATTGCCATGGTGTTTCAGAGCTATGCCCTCTACCCCCACCTAAACGTTTACGACAACCTGGCCTTTGGGTTGCGCCGCACCCCTGGCGACCTGCCACCTGGGACGGCCTGGGAATCAGCGGCGTTTGCTGCCACACGGCGACTCCCCCGAGGGTTGCAATACTGGCCTCCGCGCGAGCAAGAGATTCGGGCGCGCGTGCAGCAGGTGGCCCAAAGCCTGCAAATTGAAACGCTGCTGGGACGGCTACCCCGTCAGCTATCGGGCGGGCAGAAGCAGCGGGTGGCGCTGGGGCGAGCCATGGCGCGGAACCCAGCCGTCTTTTTGATGGACGAACCGCTGTCGAATCTGGATGCCAAACTGCGAACCGAAACGCGCGGTCAAATCGTCAACCTACAGCGGCAGTTGGGCACCACGACTATCTACGTCACCCACGACCAGGTTGAAGCGATGACGATGGGCGATCGCATTGCCGTGATGAATCAGGGCGAAATTCAGCAGGTGGCCCCACCGCTGGAGCTGTATCACCACCCCGCTAATCTGTTTGTGGCGACGTTTATTGGTTCTCCGCCGATGAACTTTTTGCCTGTGCAGGTCCAACCACCGTTGGTGGTGTCCCACCCCGAGTTTCGGCTGACGCTACCCGGCGCTTGGGAGCAGGCGCTGTCTGCTTACAAAGGACAGCCCCTAACACTGGGGATTCGCCCCGAGCATCTGCGGCTCAGCCTTCCCGCCCCTAAAAATCTACCGGTACAGGTGATGCGAGCCGAAGCCCTGGGCAGTGAAACCTACCTAACGGTTGACCTGGCGGGACAGCCTTTGCAGGTCCGGCTCGCGGAAGAGACCTACCCGCAGCCTGGAGAAACCTGTCACCTGTCGATCATGCCAGACAAGGTTCACCTATTTGACCCGGCAGGCATGGCGATTCGGGCAGACGGTGTGTAGCCATGTCAGGAACAGACACGCTGCAAAGCCTGATGCAGCAGGCCGGGGTGAGCAGCTACCGAGCCTTAGCCACCCAGGCAGGCGTCTCCCGCTGGCAGGTACAGCAGCTGCGTCAAGGCAAGGTAGAACAGATGCGGCTAGCAACGCTGCAGCAAATTTCGTCAGCGCTGAATCTCTCTTTGGTCGATCTGCTCGTCGCGTTCACATCAACACCTTCCCAGCAGGCGTTAGCGGCTAGCCCGTCTGCGGAACAGCCACCAGACGCCGCAGCTTTTCAGAAAGAATATGACCGACTCCAAGCGCAGCTGACTTCTGCCAAAGAAGTAGCGCGTCAGGCTTTGCAAAAAGAGGCCCTAGACACCCTCGAAAGTTGGCTCATCCAGTGGCCCACTATTGCCCACCGAGCCCAGGAAAACGAAAGCTTAGCAGCGGCAAAAGTGGTCAAATTTGTTGAGCCGGTAACCCGCATGGTCGAAAGCTGGGGGGTCAGCGCGATCTCACCTGTGGGCACCACCCTTCCCTACGATCCACAGCGCCACCAGCTCAAGCAGGGCGCGGCCCAGCCTGGAGATACCGTTGAGGTGATCAGCCCCGGCTACACTTATCAGGGCAAGCTCCTCCATCGCGCCAGCGTCAAGCCCTATCCAGGCTGACCCAGCGCTCAGGCACTAACGGGTACGTCTCGACGCTGACGGCGAGTAGTCCAGCCCCAGGCAGTCACTAGCGCGAGCGCCAGAACAGCAGAGGGCTCCGGCACGCTGACGTTAGCCTCAGCGCTACTGGCCTCAGCGCTATCCTCCGCTAACGCGTCAATCACAACCGCCTCACCGACATTGAGAATATCAAAGGCCCAAGCGCTAGTGCGTGGGGCGCAGTTTTGAAAGCCCGTGTCGTAAAACGCACCCGAGACGTTGCAAACATCTGCCGTGTAGTTGCCTTCTCCCGACTGCTGGAATCCTTCTGATAGGTGGGCTCCCATTGCCGCATTTCTGTACTGTGAAACCGCAACGGAGTAATCCCCACTGGGGAGAGCTGCCTCAAACAGCACATCAAAGGCATAGCCGGTTGTGGGGTCAGCGGAAATCTGTTCTGAGGGGCCGTCGTCATTGGTCCCGAGTAGATTGCCCCAGGTATCGAATACGGACAAAATCGGGTCAAAACCGCCAGCAATAATCGCTGTACCATCGGCCTGTACCCCCCCAGCGTATGAGTAGCTCCTCAAGGTGACGGTCGAGGATGAGCCGACGGCGAAGTCGAACAGCTGAACATCATCGTCTTGGCTGAACTGCCCCCGAAAGGAGAAATCTGCCGCGATCGCGGCACCATTGGACAGTAAGGCAAGCGTAGTAAGACTCGCACCGATTGAAATGCGAGACAGCAATGGGATAATCATTATTTCTAACTGAAAAGACTTTTTTCTTGAGAAGACTGTTTTGCTACTCGTATTTTTTGAATGACGTTCTTTCAGTAGATGCCCAACGAGGCAATGTCAGCTGCGCCCAGCTATTGTGCCCGCCACCCGATGAGAATCTCGTGATTCAAACACTTTTGTGCCTAGAAATAGCCATTCACAAAAAAGTCTCGTAGAACCCACAACACAGGTTGTTCAATTAATGAATAACCGCTGCTAAACCTACCGAAGAAGTCCGTTCTAATCGAACAATATGCTGCCAGGAATTTCGATGGATTTGCAGATTGACTTAATGCAGGCTGCTTCGGTCAGGAGTCAGGAGATAGGAGTCAGGAGATAGGAGTCAGGAGTCAGGAGTCAGAATGATGCTGTCTTACACGTTCTATCCTCTGCCTTCCGACTTCCGACTTCCCCCTCAGCTAACAAAGGGTAACGGCTTTTGATCTGAATACTTAAGGTTTCCAATACCCACACAGAATTGGTGTTCCTATAGAGGCAGGCTTATGAACTGATGGGCCTATGGGTTGTAGCCGACCCAGCCGCTAGCAGCTCATGGCGTAGCGATAGACCAGCGACAGTTAGGACCAATATGACGCAGATTTATGGTGCTATTCTCCTACTCATTCTGGGCCCGCTACTGGGCGGACTACCCCTAACGGCCTGGATTGTCCAGGGTTTTAGCGGTCGGCGGCTGCAAGCGGTCGGGACCGGCAACATCGGTGTTTCAGCGGCCTTTTACCACGGTGGCACCCTGGCTGGGATACTCGCTGTCGTTGCAGAGGCGGCTAAGGGCATGGGCATTGTGCTGCTGGCCCAGCAATTTTTTCCGGCGGATCCGTTTTGGCCCATTGTCGGGCTCATGGGCCTGGTGATGGGGCGCTACTGGTTTGGGCGCGGGGCCGGGGTAACTAACGTCACCTGGGGGTTCTGGGTTTACAGCCCCTTGGTCGCAGGGCTGACGGTGCTGCTGAGCCTGATTAGCTTTACTGTGGTGCGCGATCGCACCCACGGTCGTTGGCTGCCGCTAGTCCTGCTGCCCCTCCTCACTGGCATCGTTCACAACAGCGGTCGGCAGGCGCTGGCGGTGGCGGTCCTCACGGGGCTAATCGCCTGGATATACAAAAAGTTGCCCGATGATTTGGACTTGCCGACGGAGGGCGCACGGGTGGAATCACAGCAGTTTTTTACCTTCTTTCGCGGGGAACGGGCGCTGAAGTCGCTGGACCGCGTCTGGCCTGCCAAAGCGGTGGGGAATAAGGCGGCGACCCTTTCGCAGCTCAAGGCAGCGGGGTATTCGGTCCCCGCAGGGTACGTCCTCTCGGCTGGCGATGACCCGGCAGCGCTGGTTGGCCTGACAAAACCCACGCCAGAACAGCCGGTTGTGGTCCGATCTTCAGCGGTGGGCGAAGACGGTGAGCAGGCGTCGGCAGCGGGACAGTATGTCTCAGTTCTGAATGTGGCCCATCAGCAAGAATTAGCAAGTGCGATCGCGGCCTGTTTCGAAGCCTACAGCCGTCCCAGCGCGGTCCACTACCGGCAGGTGCAGGGATTGCCCGAGGCAGATATGCACGTGCTGGTTCAGCAGCAGGTTCCAGGCATGTTTTCTGGCGTTGCCTTCAGCCGAGATCCGGTTAGCCGCAGTGGCGATGCGGTGGTCATCGAAGCCTTGGCGGGCGGAGCGGAGCAGGTGGTGTCCGGTCAGCATACGCCCCAGCGCTATCAGGTCTGGGTCACCGACAGCGACCTACGCCCCGGTGACCCCTGGCAGCTGCCCGATGCCCTCACGCTGCCCGTGCAAGGCGAGGGGACACTACCGCCCAGACTCGTTCAGCAGGTCGGCTACCTCACCCGGCACCTAGAGCAACACTTCCACGGCGTGCCTCAAGATGTGGAGTGGACCTACGATGGCAATCAGCTATGGGTGCTGCAAAGTCGTCCCGTAACCAGCCTCCGCCCCATCTGGACCCGTAAAATTGCGGCAGAGGTGATTCCCGGTACCATTCGCCCCCTCACCTGGGCGATTAACCGCCCGATCACCTGCGGCGTCTGGGGTGAGATTTTTACCGTGGTGCTAGGCGATCGCGCCCAGGATTTGGACTTCGCCGATACGGCCACGCTGCACCATTCCCACGCCTACTTCAACGCCACGCTGCTGGGCGAAATTTTTACACGCATGGGCCTGCCTGCCGAGAGCCTAGAATTTCTGACCCGTGGGGCCAAGTTTCAGAAACCGCCGCTGCGAGCTACCTTGCGCAACCTACCGGGCTTACTGCGCCTGCTTCAACGAGAATGGACGCTGCCGTCTGCCTTTGCCAAAGACCATCAGACCACGTTTCAGCCTGCCCTAGAACAGCTACAGTCCCAACCGGCCAGCACGCTGACTGCCTCCCAGCGACAGGCGCGCATCGAACAGATTCTAAGTCTGCTCAAACGGGTCACCTATTACAACATTCTGGGTCCGCTGAGCTTTGCCCTGAGACAGGCCATCTTGAAGGTTGACAGTCAACAGCTTGATAATCTGGCCAATCCAGAGCTTCAGGCCGTAGCCGAACTCCAGGCAATGGCTCACCAGTTCCGGCCCCTAATTGCGCAGCTCCAACTCCCCACCGACAGCCCAGAACATCTGTTTGCCGCCCTGCACAGTCACGCTGACGCCGCCCCGATTTTGGCAGCTATCGACCAGTTTCTAAAGCAGTATGGCTACCTGAGCGAAGTTGCAACTGACATTTCTGTGCCCACATGGCAAGAAGATCAAAGGCTGATCCACACCCTTTTCACCAATGCCTTGCAGTCTCCACCAACGCCAGACGAACCGCGTCCCCAGCTGTCTCGAAACTGGAAAACCCAGCAGGTTCAAACTCGTCTGGCCATCAAAGGTCAAATTGCAGCGGTCTACAATCAACTGCTGGCACTGCTGCGCGATTGTTTTGTTGCCCAAGAACAAGATTGGCTACAGCATGGCCGTCTAGACGCAGCTGGGGATATTTTCTTTTTGACTTGGGAAGAGGTGAAATCGCAGCTGACGGCAACAGACTTTAACCCAGACTTGAGGGCTCGGATCGCGGCTCGACAAGCCCAATGGCAAACGGATAGCACCCTCCGCCCGCCCTACCTGACCTACGGCAACGCCCCCCCGCAGGTTGCCCTAAGCCCACAGGTAACAGCGCCTGCTCGCACGCTGCGGGGCATTGGGGCGAGCCCCGGCCAAATAGAGGGCGAAATCCGCGTGGTGGCATCGCTAGATGCTGTTACCCAGTCTCCTCCCCTGCCAGAAACAGCCATCTTAGTCGTCCCCTATACCGATGCAGGCTGGGCACCGTTGCTCACTCAAATCAGCGGACTGGTTGCCGAGGTAGGCGGGCAGCTGTCCCACGGGGCTATTGTCGCAAGAGAGTTTGGCATTCCTGCTGTTATGGATGTGGCCGATGCCACCCATCGTCTGGCCGACGGTCAACGCGTCCGCTTGGACGGTCAGCGCGGTACGATTGAAATTCTGTAAGCCCGATGTCAAGACGCTCTTCCCTGCCCATGCCCCATGCCCAGAAGCCCTATCAGACAGGGACACTAGCTGGCGTGCGTCAGCTCAACCTGTACTACCAAATCTGGCACCCTGAACAGGCGGCAACGGCTGACGTCATTTTAGTACACGGGTTGGGTGAGCATATCGGCCGCTACGACCATGTGGCTAAGGCACTAAACCAGGCAGGATACGCTTTCTGGGCCTTTGATAACTTGGGTCATGGCCGCTCAGACGGTCAGCGGGGCCATATCGAAAACTGGTCAGACTACACCGAAAACATCCGTCTCTTTCTGGCGATGGTCCGGGAGCAGACTCCCGATCGGCCTCTGTTTATCTACGGCCATAGTCTGGGTGCGCTGATGGTGCTCAGCTACTTACTCAACCAGCCCGAACGCCTCTGTGGGCTGGTTGTCAGTGGTCCGCCGATTCAGCCAGTCGGCGTCGAAAAGCCCTGGCTAGCCGCCTTTGCCAGAGCCTTCTCCCAGCTGTTGCCCCGGCTGTCGCTGAACCTAGGGCTGGGCGGCGAGTCGTTATCGCGCGACTCGAAGGTGGTCCGGCGGGCACTGGCTGACCCTCTGATGCACTCGGTTGCAACCCTACGCTGGGGCACCGAGACGATGGCTGCGATCGCAACTGTCCGCAGCAACGTCAGTCAGCTTGTGTATCCCACCCTCATCATCCACGGCGCAGCGGATGCCATCAGCGATGTACAGGGTAGCCACGAACTATTTGAAGCGCTGTCGCAAAAAGACAAAACCCTACTGGTTTACCCCGACAACTATCACGAACTGCACAATGATCTAGACCGCGAGCAGGTTCTACAAGACATCATCACCTGGCTGAATGACCACCGATCAGCCTGCCTTTAATATCAGTCCCGCACAAACAAACGTTCCCCTTTATCAGCCCCCGTCTGCAGCCTATGCCCTCACTCTCCTGCGCAACCCTCCTGTCAACCCATGCCGACACGTGGGAACAGGCTACCGTGCATCCCTTCTTGCAGCGATGCCAACAGGGTGACATTACGCCCGAGCAGTTCAACACCTGGCTGGTGCAGGACTACCTATTTGTCATCGAATTTACCCGCATGGCTGCCCGACTATTGGCAGTCGCCCCGGTTGAACATCTCGACACGCTACTGGGCGGCATGGGAGCCCTCAAAGACGAGCTGCTCTGGTTTCAAACCAAGGCAACGGAGCGCACCTTGGATTTGGAAACGGCCCGGCAGCCCACCTGCCAGACCTACTGCAACCTGATGCAGTCTTTGGCCGACCAGCCCTATGCTGTGCAAGCCACCGCCTTCTGGGCCATCGAACTGGCTTACAATCAGGGCTGGCAGCGCCACAGCCCCATGCCTGCCCCTTACGACGAATTTGCCGACCGCTGGGGTAACCCCGGTTTTACCACCTACGTCAAACAGCTTGAACAGCAGGCCAACAGTGCTTTGGCAGCAGCCACTGAAACCGAGCAGGCCCAGGCAGAACAAGCGTTTATTACTGTTGCGGAGCTAGAGGCTGCATTTTGGCAAATGGCTTACTTTGCTGGAACAGAACAGTAATAGCTCCAACCCTTAGGACGCCATGCATATAGACGGCTATAGATTTTCTTAACCTTCTATCCTAAGGCAGAACAAGCTGGTAGTACTCCTCCTTTATGATTGAGGCCTGAGTGGGTAAAAGGGCAATCTGTGTGGCTCAAATCGCCGTTTACGGTGAAAGTAGAGCATTTGGGTGGATTAATTAGAGAGATAGCTGCGCTGTGTACATCATTGTTGTGGGTGCAAGCCCCGAAGGTTGCCGCTTCATCGATATTGCGACGAACCAGGGCCATGAAGTGTTGTTAGTCGAAAAGGATGAACAGCGCGCCAGAGAGGTACTCAAACAGCACAGCCTACGAGTTTTACAGGGCGATATCGCTGACGACAACATTCTTAAAGAAGCCCAGGTAGAGCGAGCCAACGCGGTTGTTGCTGCCACATCAGACGACTCCCAAAATCTTATGGCGATGGTGCTGGCTAGAGAGCATGAGGTTGACACCCGCGTCAGCTTGATCAACCAACAGTCTCACTGTCAGATGTTCAAACAGCTTGGGGTTAAAGTCGTTAACGACCCAGCCCGAATTATTGCTCAGCAGCTGTTTGAGCATGTTCTCTAAAGCACCAAAAGGTAGCTATCTGGTCAGGCTCGGTCGAGATATTGGTCGACTGCTGCTGATTCCCACTGCGATGAGTGGTTTGTCGATCTTCGTGGCCTTGTTAGCCCAGGATTGGATAGAGGTAATTGCATTTGCCGTAACCTGCGGCCTGCTGCTAGCGGTTAGTCTTCTGCTGCAACGGGTCGGGCAGCAGTTGCAAGATAGCTCCATGGCACAGACGCTGATTAGCGTTGCACTGGGCTGGGGCCTGATAGCGGCGACGGGGGCACTACCGCTGTGGCTCTCCGTGGTTCTCCCCGGTGGCGAAACTGCGCCCACTGTCAGCCACTTTGGCAATCCATTAAATGCGCTGTTCGAAGGCTTCTCAGGGTTTACCAGCGCCGGGTTAACTATGGCGATTCAAGAGAGTCAGCTACCGTCGTCGCTGCAATGGTGGCGTTCGCTGATGCAGTGGGTCGGTGGTGTGGGCGTGATCGTATTCGCGATCGCGCTGCTCGACACTGACCAAAACAACGCTGACCTTTACCAGGCAGAGGGACGGCAGATGCGTCTTCGACTGACCATTAGCCAAACGGTGCAGCGTATTCTGGTCATCTACACGGCCTATACGTTATTTGGGACTTTTCTCTTTCGTCTAGTAGGCATGCCCTGGTGGGCCGCGCTCAACCACAGCATGACGGCCATCTCAACTGGGGGCTTCAGCGTTACCGACAACAGCATTGGCGCTTATGGTTCGGCAGTCAAAGTAGCCGTTATCATCATGATGATTTTGGGTGCCCTCACCTTCAAAGGTCACGACCAAGTCTTCCGTCAGCGGCGGCTCGCGCCCCTTTGGCGCGACCACCAGCACCGACTGCTGCTAGTGCTGCTGATTCTAGGAACCGTGCTAATCGCCGTAGAAAACTACATTGCCCTGGGCAGCTTCGCCTGGCTCGACAGTGCCTTTCAGTGGGTGTCCTCGTTGACCACCTGTGGGTTTAGCTCAGAATCTGTCCAGTTTTGGAGCGACAGCAACAAGCTGTTGCTAAGCGGGGCGATGATTATTGGCGGAGCTGCCGGATCAACCGTAGGCGGGCTCAAGCTCCAACGCGTGCTGGTACTGATCAAGGCGACCTTTTGGCGGCTGCAGCGAACCACGCTGTCTCCCCGCCAGATGATGTACTGCAAGGTCAACGGACAGCTTCTGGCCCCGGAGCAAGCCCGCCGTCAGATGGAAAATGCGATCGCGCTAGCCATCCTTTGGATCGGGGTAATTTTCCTCGCCACCCTAGCCCTCAACAAGCTCATCCCCTTCGAGTACACCCTCAGCGACACCATTTTCGAAGTCTCTTCCGCGCTGGGGGCAGCCGGACTCTCAGCCGGCATTTCTGGTCCGTCCTTACATTGGGGCGGCAAAGTACTGCTCATGCTGCTGATGTGGATGGGGCGGCTAGAGATTATTCCCGTCGTCATGCTGTTAGCCGCACCTTGGGGATATTTAATTCGTCGATTGGAAGAGCGATAGCGACACCCGTTAGGACGGATTGACCAACTGGGCCGCAGCGTTAAAAAACTGTCGCCGGATGCCGTAGGTCATCAGCAGCACCGTCACCAGCGACGCAAACGCCAGCATGAACATAATTAGCATTTGATACAGCGCTGCGTTTAATGGATCTACACCACTGAGCATTTGCCCCGTAATAATACCGGGCAGCTTTACCAGGCCCACCACCATCATCGAGTTAATGGTGGGAATCAACCCCGCTTTAATGGCTTCCTGACGATAGCGGGCAATGGCCTGGATGGGCGTAGCACCCAGACTCAGATGCGTCTCAATCTCCGTCCGGTTTTGCCGTAGGGTACTGACCAGCCGATCTCCAGTGATAGCAGCAGCGTTCATGGCGGTACCAAACACGATACCGGCCAGCGGAATCAGGTAGCGCGGCTCGTACCAGCTCTCGGGACGAATGACGGCTACGGTAACGTGAGCCAGGGTCAGCGCCGTACTCACAAATAGCGACCCCCATAGCCACGGCAGCAGACGCGGCAGGGTTTTGTCGATACGGTTCCGTGCCGTCAGTGCCGCAATCGTCAGCATCACCGCTAAAACCAATAGCACCAGCAGCGGACTGCGCAGGGCAAACACAATCGACAGAAAAAAGCCCACAGCTACCAGCTGCATCACTGTGCGCACGGTCGCCAGGGCCAGCGTCCCCACCAACCCCAGACGCTGCCAGGCCGCCAGCCCAATCGCCACCGCCATTAGGCCCAAGGCCCACACCAGCCGTAGTAAATCTAACTCAATAATTTCAGGATTCATTTACAATGCCCTTGACGATGCCTGCCAGATTGCGTTTGGCCATCGGCGCCGGTCTACTCATTTATTGCCTAACTGTCTTTTGTTCATGATGATCCCCCCGCTCGACCTGACCCGTCAATATCAAACCATTGAAGCCGAGGTCAGCGCGGCGGTGCTTGATGTGCTCTCGTCAGGCCGCTACATCAACGGTCCTATCGTAGACACCTTTGCTCAGCAGTTCGGTCAGTACGTAGGTGCCCCAGAAACCGTCGTCTGCAATTCGGGCACAGACGCACTGTATCTTGCCCTGCGGGCACTGAAGATTGGCCCCGGTGACGAGGTAATCACGTCCCCTTTTACCTTTATTGCCACGGCAGAAACTATCAGCGCTGTCGGCGCAACGCCGGTCTTCGTCGATATCACCCTAGACAGCTTCAACCTCGATGCCGACCAGCTCGACAGCACCATTACCCCCAATACCAAGGCAATCATGCCGGTTCATCTGTTTGGGCGGCCCGTCAATATGGCACAGGTAATGGCCATTGCCACAGCCCACAACCTACCCGTTATTGAAGACTGTGCCCAAGCAACAGGGGCAAAGTGGGGCAATCAGCGGGTGGGCAGCATCGGCGACTTTGGCTGCTTTAGCTTTTTCCCCAGTAAAAATCTGGGAGCCTGCGGTGATGGCGGTGCGCTGACAGCTCAGGATACAGACATGGCTAAGGCAGCCCAAATTGTGGCCGAGCACGGTAGTCGGGTGAAGTACTACCACGAAGCAGTTGGCATCAACAGCCGACTAGACGCCGTACAGGCAGCAATTTTGCAGGTTAAGCTTAAGCACTTGGATGCGTGGAACGAAGGCCGCACCGCTGCCGCCCAGCGGTATGAAGCTCTGCTTGCGCCCATAGACGAGGTACAGACACCACAGCCTATCGAAGGCGGCACTTGCGTGTGGAACCAGTACACGCTGCTGATCAAAGGAGCCAACGGGGATCGGCGCGATCTCATTCGCGAAGCCATGCGTGAACAGGGCGTTCTCTCGATGGTGTATTACCCGCTGCCGCTACACCGTCAGCCTATCTACGAGTCGTTAGGGCTCGCCGCCGGGACCCTCCCTAAGGCCGAGCAGGCCGCTGAACAGGTGCTCTCCCTGCCGATGTTCCCAGAAATACAGCCTGAGCAGCAGGAGCAGGTCGTCTACGCCCTGAAAACAGCGCTAGATCAAACTCGCTAACGTACGCCAGAGCAAGCCATTACAGGGGACTGATAGGCAAATAAGCGCATAATACACAAATCTTTGCTTAAGTCCTGCTATCTCTTACCGCAGCCTTAAGCTTTTTGTAGTTTTCCATACTATTATGAAGGCAGGTGTAACCGCTGCTGTTCCTGCTGAGGTGAGGTCATGCAGGGTCATACCTCGAGCGAGAGCCCATGTGAGGCAGTTGTCGTGAGGCAAGTTGTATGGGCAGTTATCCCAGCTGTCACCAATCGCCCGTTTGAGCTACTCGCCGAATAGTCCGTGCGATCACTCACGCCTGTAGGAGACAGAGCACCTGTGGCTCAACTGCATCAAATGCGCCGCTACGACGCGAAGGAAATTGCTAAGCACTATCGTCGTCGGCCCCTAAGCGTCATCTGGCGAACCCTCTCAGTACTGTGGATGTTGGGCGGCTTTGCCCTCGGGCTCCAGCTAGACAAGCTTTTCAAACGCCGCAACCAGCAACATCGTGCCGAACAACTCCGCAAAATTCTCACGGCACTGGGGCCAACCTTCATCAAAGTGGGTCAAGCCCTGTCTACACGCCCTGACCTGGTCCGACCCGACTTCCTCGACGAGCTGATCAAGCTACAGGACCAGCTGCCACCCTTTGACAACGCGATCGCCCGCCGCATCATCGAGCGCGATCTAGGTCGCACACCGGAAGAGGTGTACAGCAGCATTTCTCCTGAGCCGGTGGCCGCCGCGAGTTTGGGTCAGGTTTACCGAGCCCGACTGTTCAACGGTGACGAAGTCGCAGTCAAGGTACAGCGGCCTAAGCTGCTGCCCACAATCAGCCGCGATCTCTACATCATGCGCTGGGCCGCCAGCTGGATTGCTCCCCTACTGCCGCTGAATCTGGGGCACGACCTGACGCTAATCGTCGATGAGTTTGGTACCAAGCTCTACGAAGAGATCGATTACCTCAACGAAGGGCGCAACGCCGAAAAATTTGCCGCCAACTTTCAGGATGACCCGCGCATCAAGGTGCCTGACATCTACTGGCGCTACAGCAGCACCCACGTGCTGACGATGGAGTGGATCAATGGCTTCAAGCTCACCGATATTGACCGTGTACGGGCAGCAGGGCTAGACCGCGACGAGCTGATTGAGCTGGGCGTTTCTGCTGGCCTGAGGCAGCTGCTAGAGTTTGGTTTTTTCCATGCTGACCCTCACCCCGGCAACCTATTTGCTTTGCCCGACGGTCGCATGGCCTTCATCGACTTCGGCATGATGGACCAGCTCAACCAGTCCATGAAAGAGACGCTGGTGGATTCGGTTGTGCATCTGATCAACCAGGACTATCAAAATCTGGCCGGTGACTTTGTCAAACTCGGCTTTTTGACACCCGATACCGACATCCGACCAATCATTCCGGCCCTAGAGCTGGTGTTTCAGGACGCCATTGGGGCCAGCGTGGGCAGTTTCAACTTCAAAAGCACCACTGACCAGTTCTCAGAGGTCATGTACGAGTATCCCTTCCGGGTACCGGCCAAGTTTGCGCTGATCATTCGCTCTTTGGTTACCCAAGAGGGGCTAGCTCTGACGTTAAACCCCAGCTTCAAAATCATTGAGGTGGCTTACCCCTACGTGGCTCGCCGCCTGCTCATGGGTGAAACCGAATCGCTGCGCCGACGCCTGGTTGATGTTCTGTTCAAAGATGGCCGCTTCCAGTGGCAGCGACTCGAAAATATGATTCGCATTGCCCAGAGCGATCAGGGCTTCGACCTGATTCCCACAGCTGGCCTGGGGCTCCAGTTCCTCACATCTAAGGACGGTCAATACCTGAGACAACAAATTCTACTGGCCCTTACCGAAGACAACCGACTACACACCGAAGAGGTCCAGCGGCTGTGGTCGCTGGTCAAAGACGACCTTCAACCCAATCGTCTACTGGGCGCAGCCTGGAATGCCATCACGGATTTCTCTAGGGAGCAGGCCGCTGCCATCATGCCTGGGGAGTTGACCGCTGCCTTCACCGCTGAGCGCTAAAGGCAGCTTGCGGGGTTGACATAGCCGCCAGATCTCCAGATGGGTCTACGCTTCTGCCAGCGACTGCTGCCGCTGTTTGACCGGAATTTCAACAACAAATTCGGTGCCCTGCCCTACGGTTGAGTAGCAGTACAGCTTGCCCAGATGTTTTTCAGTGATGATCTGATAGCTGATCGACAGCCCCAGCCCCGTACCGGTACCGATGGGTTTCATCGTAAAGAAGGGGTCAAAGACGTGAGCGACCACTTCTGGCGGCATGCCAGGACCGTTGTCAGAAACGTGGATAGCGATACCGTTTTCGGAAGTTCGTAGGGTTGTAATGCGAATCTGGCTGGGATTGGCTTGCAAAGTCTCCAGGGTTTCGTCCTGATTGCGGGCTTCTAACGCATCGATAGCGTTGGCCAGCAGATTCATAAAGACCTGATTGAGCTGGCCAGGATAGCACTCAACCATGGGCAGTTCGTTGTAGTCTTTGACAATTTGGATACCAGGCTGATGCGGGATTGGCTTGAGTCGGTTTTGCAAAATCATCAATGTGCTGTCGATGCCATCATGAATGTTGACCGACTTCACATCCGACTCGTCTAACCGAGAGAAGTTGCGCAGAGAGCTGACAATTTCGCGAATCCGCTCGGTGCCAACTTTCATCGACTGTAGCAGCTTGGGCAGGTCCGACTGGATGAAGGCAACGTCGGTTTTTTCTAGCAGGTCAGCGACGAGATTGGCCGGTGTGGGATAGGCCTCCTGATAGCCGTCGACCAGGTGCAGCAGCTCTTGAATGTATTCGTCAGCATGGGTCAGGTTGCCGTGAATAAAGCTGATGGGATTGTTGATCTCGTGGGCAACGCCTGCGACAAGCTGCCCTAGGCTTGCCATCTTCTCTGACTGAATGATCTGAAGCTGGGCGCTTTGGAGTTCTTCAACGGTTTGGGTGAGCTGACTGGCCTGCTGCTGGGTTTGGGCTAGCAGTTCAGCCTGCTTCAGGGCAACGCTCAGCTGCGCCGCTACTTGCTTAGCAAAATCAACGGTGCTGTCAGACCAACTGCGGGCGCGATCGCACTGGTGTAGACACAGCAACCCCCAAAGCTGCCGCCCTTTCATCAACGGAATGATCACCTGACTCTTGATTTGAAACTGTGACAAAAACTCAACATGGCAGGCTTCAAAGCTCACCGCGTGGATGTCCGCAATCACCTGAATACGACCCTGGGCGTACTGAGCGGCGTAGTTCTCGCCAAAACAGTGGTCCTCGACAACCGTGCCCACCGCACAGCCAAAGTCGGGCAACACATCTTCAGCAATAAACTTGCCTTTGCAGTAGTTGGTCCCCTCCACAAACTGAAAGATGCCAACCCGGTCCGCCTTAAGGGACTGCCGCACCTCCTGAGCCGTTGTTCGAAAAATGGTTTCTAGATCGAGCGATTCTCGGATTTTGGCAACCACGTCAAACAGAATCTGACGCTGTTTGGCGGCCTGATGGAGATCTTCAGCGCGGATCTGACTTTCTTTGAGGGTATTGGCACTTTGAATCGCTACACCGAGCTGATTGGCGACCTGGGAGAGAAAGTCCACCTCGATCGAATCCCAACCATAGGGCTGCTCATTCTGATAGACCGCGAGCAGTCCCCAAAGCGTCCGACCCACAAAAATCGGAACCAGTGCGTAGGCTCTGACCTTGTACTGCTCTAGCAGATCTAAGTGGCAACGCGAGTAGCCCGCCTCATAGATATCTGACACGGCTAATGTCTCGTTGTTGCGGTAGCGCCCCCCTTGAGTTTCTTGCAGGTGGGTATCTTGCCAGACCGGATTTTGACCAAAGGGGGTTTGACTGTCTTGGTCTATCCCAAGCCGACTGAAGTGGCTAACAAACTCACCACTCCAGTCGGCATTAAAGCGATAGACGGCTGCGCGATCGACCTCTAAGAGCGTCGTTACCTCCTGGCAGGTCGTTTCTAGAATTAGATTAATGTCTAGCGAAGATCGAACTTTGCTCACCACTTCGGTTAGCGCCCGCTGTCTAGAAATTGATTTTTCCAGGGCAATGGACTGCTGTTTGGAATGGTTCAGCAGCTCGCCTTGCTGAATAGCAACGCCAATTTGTCCGGCTACCTGGGACAGGAAATCAGTCTCTACAGGTTTCCAAGCATGGGAGCGTGAGTGCTGATAAGCTCCCATCAACCCCCAGAGACGTTGGCCGACAAAGATTGGCGCGATCGCGTAGGCCCGAATCTTGAACTGCTCT